>NZ_NBIM01000005.1 GCF_002242685.1 Oceanimonas doudoroffii | reverse complement strand
ATACCTCTAAAGGGCCGTCCGAGACCAGGACGTTGATAGGCAGGGTGTGGAAGCGCTGTGAGGCGTGCAGCTAACCTGTACTAATGACCCGTGCGGCTTAACCATACAACACCCAAGAAGTGTGAGAGACTTGCGGTCTCGAGACTACAAACAGCATTCATCATAAAGTTTTTTCCGAATTAAGTTTTATGCCTGGCGGCCATAGCGTTGTGGAACCACCTGACTCCATGCCGAACTCAGTAGTGAAACGCACCCGCGCCGATGATAGTGTGGCAGCTGCCATGTGAAAGTAGGTCACTGCCAGGCACCCAATACCGAAAAGCCCGATACGAAAGTGTCGGGCTTTTTTCGTTTTCTGAGCCTGCACTTTTCGTCCTGACAGCCGCCGCAGGCGCGGTTTTAACGCCGGGCTGGTGTTGCATCCGTCATTCAATCTCCATTTAGCTCTACACTGCCTTATAGCATGGTGCTATCGAGGGAGGCTCACCGCAGCGCCAGCTGGATAGGTTGTGTACACTTTTTTCTGTTATCTGATCTTTTTTGTGGGCCATCAGTATTTACGAATAAGGTAGATATAGATCACATTGATTCCAATTTTGTGTACAAAGATTTCACAATGGTATAACACGCATGTTTTTTTTGCGGTATCATCTAACTGACTCCGCACTATGGCACCAGCCTTGAAGTGGAGCATGGAGGGTAGTGCCACCGTCTCGACAGGATGTTGGCCAATAATAAAATGGCGGCCCACTGTAAGGCCCGCTCATTGGCAACGATTAACAAAGGGATCTGTTATGACCCAGGATGCAAAAACCGCACAAGGCAAAAATCTTGATTTGCTGTATTCACTGCACGACAAGCCCGGCTTTTTGCCGTCCGTGTTTGCAGCCTTGCAGCATGTACTGGCAAGTCTGGTTGGTGTGATCACTCCCACCCTGATTGTGGGGGGAGCACTCGGACTGGGTGAGCACGTTCCTTATCTGATCAGCATGGCGTTGATGGTCTCCGGTGTGGGTACCTTTATTCAATGTCGGCGCGTCGGCCCTATTGGTGCCGGGATGCTGTGCCTGCAGGGCACCAGTTTTGCCTTCCTGACCGCCGTGCTTTCCGCCGGCTTTATCGTCAAAAGTCGCGGTGGTACGCCGGAAGATATTCTGGCTACCATCTTTGGCGTCAGCTTCTGCGCCGCCTTTATTGAAATCTTTTTGAGCCGTTTTGTGCACAAGCTGCAGAAGGTGATCACGCCTGTGGTAACCGGCACCATCATCATCCTTATCGGTATTCCGCTGATCAAGGTGGCCATGACAGACATCGGTGGCGGCTTTGGCGCGCTGAATACGGACAGTTTTGGTTCTCTCGACAACCTGCTGCTGGCCGGTATCGTGCTGGTGAGCGTGATTCTGCTGAACCGCTCCAGAAACCCCATGATTCGGCTGGCGGCCGTGGTAATCGGCCTGGCCTTGGGCATGCTGGCCGCCTTCTTGATGGGCCGCCTGGACTTCTCTCACATCGCCAGCCTGCCGCTGATCTCCATACCGGTGCCGTTCAAGTTCGGCTTCCAGTTTGACCTGGCCGCCTTTATTCCGCTGGCCATTCTGTTCTGCGTCAGCGCCATGGAAACCACGGGTGACCTGACCGCCAACTCTACCATTTCCCGCGAGCCGGTGAAGGGGCCGGTATACATCAACCGCATTCGTGGTGGCGTACTGGGGGATGGTGTCAACTCCATGATTGCCGCTGTGTTCAACAGCATGCCGTCTACCACTTTCAGTCAGAATAACGGCGTTATCGCCCTGACCGGTGTGGCCAGCCGTTTTGTGGGGATCTATATCGCCGCCATTCTGTTTATCATGGGCTTGTTCCCCATCATTGGCGGCGTGCTGCAGACCATGCCCAAGCCGGTGCTGGGCGGTGCGACCCTGATCATGTTCGGTACCGTGGCCGTGGCCGGTATTCGCGTGCTGTCCCAGGCTAACCTGGATCGCCGCAACATGATGATTATCGCCATTTCCGTGGGCATGGGTATCGGTGTTTCCGCCGTGCCAAACGTGCTGCAGGCCCTGCCGGACACCGTGGAGAACATTCTGAAGTCTCCGGTGGCCATGGGTGCCATTACCGCCATCCTGCTGAGTCTGATTCTGCCCGAAGGCCCTGCCGAGGAAGAGGAAGCCGATGTGAAGGCCGACGAGCAGGCTGGTGAAGGTAAAAAAAAATTAGGTGAGGTTGGTTAACACTCACTATCGAATTGAGGCCTGATTTGTCTCAATCCCCTGGCGTACCTTCCCGGATTGTGCGTCAGGGGTTTCCACATCCGGGGGATGCCAACTTTCCAGCAATATGGAGTAGAAAGTCTGATGCAAAACCCCAACAACACACTCTGGATTAAATCTCCCCTTGCGACGCTCGATTCGACCTGTGCCGGTGGCGTGGTGATCAGCGGCGACACCATTGTCGAGCTGGTGCCCGAGGGGAAAACACCGCAGCATGCCATTGATCAAATCTTTGATGCCGGCGAGCACGTGCTGCTGCCGGGCCTGATCAATGCCCATCACCATTTCTACCAGACCCTGACCCGTGCCCATCCGGTGGCGTTGAACAAGGAGCTGTTTTCCTGGCTGACTTCGCTCTACCCGGTATGGGCGAAGCTGCAGCCGGAAATGGTGGCAGCGTCCACTCAAATTGCCCTGGCCGAGCTGCTGCTGTCGGGCTGCACCACCGCCAATGATCATCACTACCTGTTTCCGCAAGGGCTGGAGCAGGCCATCGATATTCAGGTGGAGCAATCCCGCCGTCTCGGCGTGCGAGTGCACCTTACTCGGGGCTCCATGAGCCTGGGTCAGGATCAGGGGGGCTTGCCGCCCCAATCCACGGTGCAGACCGAGGACGCGATACTGGCCGACAGTGAACGCCTGATAGACCGCTACCATGAGCATGCCGACGGCGCCATGGTGCGAGTGGCGCTGGCTCCCTGCTCTCCCTTTTCGGTCAGCAGTGAGCTGATGAAGGCCTCGGCCGAACTGGCCGAACGGCATGATGTGCAACTGCACACACACCTGGCCGAGACCCACGATGAAACCGAGTTCTGTGAGCGCATGTTCGGTATGCGTCCGGTGGACTACCTGGAGTCGGTGGGCTGGCTTAATAATCGTACCTGGCTGGCTCACGGCATTCATTTCAACGAGGAAGAAATCGCGCGGTTGGGCAAGGCCGGAGTGGGCATATCCCATTGCCCGTCGTCGAACATGCTGCTGGCCTCGGGAATGTGTCCGACCCTGGATCTGGAAGCGGCCGGTTGCCCGGTGGGCCTTGGCGTTGATGGCTCGGCGTCCAATGACGGTTCCAACATGATACTGGAAGTGCGGCAAGCCTTGCTGCTGCAGCGGTTGCGTTATGGCGCCAGGCGCATTACCCACCAGAAGGTGATTGACTGGGCGACCCGTGGCTCGGCTGCCTGTTTGGGTCGCCATGACATTGGCGAGATTGCCGTGGGCAAACAGGCCGATCTGGCCCTGTTCCGGCTGAATGACATTCAGTTTGCCGGAGCCGGCGACCCGTTGGCGGCGCTGGTGTTGTGTGGTGCCCAGCGGGCCGACAGGGTGATGGTGGCTGGCCGCTGGCGAGTAACCGATGGCACCATTGAGGGCCTGGATATAGAGGCCCTCAAGGCACGGCAGCGTGAGCTGGCGGCGCAGTTGCGTTGAATGCGTCAGGGTAATAAAAGAGAGTGCTGCGGCACTCTTTTTTATTACCTTATGGTTTCAAAGGATTTTTTCGGTGCTTTCTGGTATAAAGTCAGTTTTTGCAAAATGGTTTTCGGAATGCGATGGGATCTTAAAGGTTGGCTTGGCCTGCAATTACTGGCGGGTCTGCTGCTGATCACCTGGTGGCAGGGATACTGGCAGGAACTGGATGAAAGTGTGTTTTGGTGGTTCAACGGCCGCCTAGTGACGCAGCCTGGCTTTGCCGAGTTGGTAGCCTTCGTCAAT
This sequence comes from Oceanimonas doudoroffii, assembly GCF_002242685.1. Taxonomy (NCBI): domain Bacteria; kingdom Pseudomonadati; phylum Pseudomonadota; class Gammaproteobacteria; order Aeromonadales; family Aeromonadaceae; genus Oceanimonas; species Oceanimonas doudoroffii. Next base: position 190,493 of record NZ_NBIM01000005.1, on the reverse strand, counting down.
CAGCGCTGGATTGACGGTGCGGTGGCGCTGTTGATGGCGTTGTTCGTGTTTCGGCACGCTTGGCTGGCATCGGGCAGAGAGCGGGCGCGTATCTGCTGCTTGCTGTTGATCATGGCTGGTTGCTTCTCGCTGCAGGCGGCGGCGGGCAAGGCGCTGCCCATTGAACGGCCGAGTCCAACCAAGGTATTTGAGCAGGCGGAACGGATCAGTGAGTTGGTGCCCCATATCAAGGCCAAGGACGCTTCGGGAGACTCCTTTCCCAGTGATCACGGCATTGGCTTCGCCACCTTTTTGCTGTTTGCCCTCTATCGCTTTCCGCGTCGTTACCTTTACGCTGTGGTTCCCTTGGTGCTGGCCCTGGCCATGCCAAGGGTCATGTCCGGGGCCCACTGGCTCACCGACTTTCTCTGTGGCTCCATCCCCCTGGCGTTGATCACCGCCGCCTGGCTGTTCCACACGCCGCTGGCCCACTGGCTGACCGAAACCCTGGTGGCCCCGGCTGAGAAATTGCTGCGGCGCTGGCAACTTCAGGGTTAAACCACAAGGGCGGTCAGGCCGCCCTTGTGGTTACCGTGGCAGGCTAACCTGCTCGCTGCGAGGCAGAATGTCATAGTCGATGATCACCGGCAGCCCTTGCTGGTGGCGGCGCAGCATGTCAAAGGCGGCAAAGGCCAGCAGCCGGCGACGCATCAGCGGATCGCGAAAGTGCATTTTCAGGGTTTGTGCCTCGCAGCCCTGCTCGGTCAGCAGCGCCAGCGGAATGCCCTGAGGACCCTCGGCACCGATGGCCAGGGTAATGGTCCGACCCGAGCCTTTCAGCCACTGTGCCAGGTCATCGGCGCTATCGGGCAGCCCGGCCAGGTAATGGCCTTCAAATTCGGCAGTGAGGGTGTGCAGGGTGTCGGTCAGGCGGCCGCCGCTGGCGTCTTCAAATATCACCAGATCCCGGTTGTGCAGTTGTGCCGCCAGGGCATCGAATGTCAGCTCGTCACGGGCCACCAGGTGGCTGCCCACCTGCTCCAGCAACTGGGTCTCGGCCTGGGCGATGGCCTCGTGGTCATCGGTATCGATAATCAGCTTCAGCTCTATGGTGGGGGCATTGGCGCGATACCCAAGAGTAATCCCCTTCGGCCAGGGCAGGCTGTCGAGTCGGTCGCTCAGGCCCGACTCCGACAGCCCGAACAAAAAGTAGCGTTGTACCTGGCTTCGGCCCTGCTGACCCAGTCGGCTGCGCAATCGCGGCAGAATTTCCTCGTCCATCATTTTCTTCAGTTCGGACGGCACTCCGGGCGTAAAGAAAAACAACGCCCGGTTGTGTTGCACCGCAAAGCCGCAGGCGGTGCCGACGGGGTTGTCCACCAGCTCGGCGCCCTCGGGCAGCATGGCCTGCTTGATATTGCTTTCCGGCATGATGCGGTTTCGGCTGTTGTATTTCTCCTGCATCACCTCAAGCCAGTGCTGGTTCAGGGCCAACGACACGCCGGCGGCCTCGGCCATGGCCTCGGCGCTGATGTCGTCCGAGGTCGGTCCCAGGCCGCCATTGACGATCACGATATCGGCGTGGTGGCTGCGCTGTTCGAACAGCTCCACCAGATCGGCCTTGTCATCGCCTACGGTAAAACGCCGGCGCACCTGCCAGCCTTGCTCTAGCAGCCGCTGTGACAGCCAGCCGGCATTGGTGTCGGTTATCAGGCCGGTGAGCACTTCGTCGCCGGTGCTGACCAGTTCAATCACGGGGTCCATATGCAAATCCTTGAAGAAAAACGCCCAAATTCTAACGTATCTTGCCGGCGCAACACAGCTAGCTGGTGACAAGCGGCGGCCCTTATTGTAGATTTCTAGATGTCTAGACTTTTCTACCGATGCAGTACATGGAGTAAGCACATGCCCATCAGAATTCCGGATCGCCTGCCGGCGGCCAATGTCCTGAGCCGAGAAAATATCTTCGTGATGACGGAGACGCGCGCGGTCAATCAGGATATACGACCGATGCGGGTGCTGCTGCTCAACCTGATGCCGAAGAAGATTGAAACCGAGAATCAGTTGCTGCGCATGCTGTCGAACTCGCCGCTGCAAATCGGAGTGGATCTGCTGCGCATCGACAACCGGCCATCAAAGAATACGCCGCAGTCACACCTGGAACATTTTTACTTCGATTTCGAGCAGATCAAGGATCAGTTCTACGACGGTTTGATCATTACCGGCGCGCCTCTGGGGCTGACCGACTTCTGCGATGTGGTGTACTGGGACAAGATTGAACAGGTCGTGGAGTGGTCCAAGAGCCATGTGACCTCTACCTTGTTCCTGTGCTGGGCGGCCCAGGCCGGCCTGAAAATTCTCTACGGCCTCGATAAACGCACTCGTCTGGAAAAGCTTTCCGGTGTATATGAACACCAGAACATGGGGCAGTTCGAGCCCCTGGTACGCGGCTTTGATGATGTGTTTCTGGCTCCCCATTCCCGCTATGCGGACTTTCCGCTGGATCTGATTCGTGAGAAAACCAACCTCAAGGTGCTGGCCGGCTCAGAACGGGTGGGCATGTACCTGGCGGTCAGTCCGGATCGCCGTCAGGTGTTCGTGACCGGCCACCCGGAATACGATCCGGATACCCTGCATCAGGAATACATGCGGGATCTGTCCGTGGGCATTGAGCCCAACATGCCGGTGAACTACTACCCGGAAAACAACCCGGACAATGCACCCCGGGCTACCTGGCGCAGCCACGGTCACCTGTTGTTTTCCAACTGGCTCAACTACCACGTTTATCAGCTGACCCCCTACGATCTGAAGACCCTGAGCGCCGCCGGCGATACCCTGACCAAAGACTGGGAAGACTGAACATCAAAAAGGGGCATCAGCCCCTTTATTGTTAATCGATGGGAAAGCCGGCTTTTTCGGCGGCCTTGGCCTTGTTGATCATCGGCGTGATGGTCATGCCCTGCACGATAATCGAGAACAGCACGATGGCGTAGGTCATCATCAGGATCAGATCCCTCAGCTCCACCTGCCCGTCACTGCCCAGCTTGATCCCCGCCGGAATTGACAGCGCCATGGCCAGTGACAGGCCGCCACGCAAGCCGCCCCAGGTCAGAATGCGTACCGAGTATCTGTTGTAGCTGCGCACCCGACGAAAGCCGATATAAGGTATTGCTACACTGGCAAAGCGGCCGGCCAGTACCAGGGGCACCGACAGCACCATCAGGATCCAGGCCTGCCAGTGAAAGTCCACCAGCAGCATGGCCAGGCCGATCAGCAGGAACAACAGGGCATTGAGGAACTCGTCCAGCAGGTGCCAGAAATGATCCAGGTATTTCTGGCTCTGCTCCGAAAAGCCGGTGTAGCGGGTCCAGTTGCCGACGATAATGCCCGCCACCACCATGGCCAGGGCACCAGAAACGCCGAGAATGTTGGCCATGGCAAAGCCGGCGGTGGGCACGCACAGGGTCATCAGCAGCTCCATGGAGCCGTCGTCGGTGGCGCTGATCATGATGTGGCTCATCAGCCCCAGCAGGGCACCAAAGATAATGCCGCCCACGGCTTCGTGGGTGAACAGGGTCATGACCGAGCCGACGCTTGCCTCGTTGCCGTTAAAGGCCACCGCAAAAATGGTGAGGAAGGCCACCAGGCCGATGCCGTCGTTGAACAACGACTCCCCCTCAACCTGAATGGCGATCTGCTCCGGCGCACCCAGCTTCTTGACGATGGCCAGCACTGCTATGGGGTCGGTGGGGGAAATCAGGGTGCCAAACAGCAGGCAGTAGATAAAGGGCAGGGGAATGGCCGCCATATAGGTCAGCAGCCAGAGGCCGCCGGCCACCACCAGGGTGGAGATCAGCACGCCGACGATCACCAGCACCGAAATTTCCCATTTCTGGCTCTTCAGCGCCGGCAGGTTAATGCCCAGGCCGCCGGCAAACAGCAAAAAGCCGAGAATGCCCTGTAGCAGAAAGGAGCCGAAATCGACGGTCTTGACCACCTCTACCGCATGTTGTTGCAGTTCTGGCCAGGTGGTCTTGCCGAGAATAAGCATTAAAATGGAGATGGCGAGGGCGCCGGAGGTAATGGCGATGGTGGTCTGGATTTTCATGATGTACTGATTGACGAAGGCAATGGTGATCGCCATGGCCGCCAAAAAGCACAGGGTGTAGTAAACGCTCATGTAAGGGCACTTCCGAAAGGTTATTTTATTATTTGCAAGCTGAAATGACCGAATGTGTTCCGGTCGTACATAGTTTGCCCTATTGGCCTCGGCATCACTAGTGGAAATGCGGTGAAAACGGTCATTTTCATGGGTTGCTTCACACCTCAGGTTTCCGGACATGCAGATGGCCGGATTTCCGATTGCGCAAAGTGTGATAGCATGGATGCCGCATACAGGAATCAGGTTGTAACAGGAGTCAGCAGTGTCCCGATCCCCCGTGTTTTCTCAGCTCGAACAGGCCCTGGCCAAACGCATTTTGATCATCGACGGGGGCATGGGCACCATGATCCAGTCCTACCGGCTGGACGAGGCCGCCTACCGGGGTGAGCGCTTTGCCGACTGGGCCAGCGATCTCAAGGGCAACAACGATCTGCTGGTGCTCACCCAGCCCGAGATAATCGCGCAAATTCACAGCGATTATTTCGCCGCCGGCGCCGACATTGTCGAGACCAACACCTTTAACGCCACCACCATCGCCATGGCCGATTACGCCATGGAAAGCCTGGCGGCGGAGATCAACCTAGAGGCGGCGCGCCTGGCGCGCCGGGTGGCCGACGACTGGACCGCCAAAGAGCCGCACAAGCCGCGTTTTGTGGCCGGGGTGCTGGGCCCGACCAACCGCACTGCCTCGATTTCGCCGGACGTGAACGATCCCGGCTATCGCAACATCAGCTTTGATCAGCTGGTCGAGGCCTATACCCAGGCCACCGAGGCGCTGATCGACGGCGGCGCCGATCTACTGATGATCGAAACCATCTTTGATACCCTCAACGCCAAGGCGGCGGTGTTTGCCATTGAAGGGGTGTTTGATGCACGCGGCGTGCGCCTGCCGGTGATGATTTCCGGCACCATCACCGACGCCTCAGGCCGTACCCTGACCGGCCAGACCACGGAAGCCTTTTACCACTCCCTGCGTCACGCCCAGCCCATTTCTTTTGGCCTGAACTGCGCCCTGGGGCCGGACGAGCTGCGCCAGTATGTGGCCGAGTTGTCGCGCATCAGCGAAACCTATGTGTCCGCCCACCCCAACGCCGGCCTGCCCAACGCCTTTGGCGAATACGATCTGGAAGCCGAGGAAATGGCCGGTCATATTCGCGAATGGGCCGAAAGCGGCTTCCTTAACCTGGTGGGCGGCTGCTGCGGCTCTACCCCGGAACACATTCGTGCCATGGCCGAGGCGGTGGAAGGCCTGGCCCCGCGTAAACTGCCCGAGCTGCCGGTGGCCTGCCGGCTGTCCGGTCTGGAGCCGGTGCTGATCACACCGGAAAGCATGTTCGTCAACGTGGGCGAGCGCACCAACGTCACCGGTTCGGCCAAGTTCAAGCGGCTGATCAAGGAAGAGCAATACGACGAGGCGCTGGAAGTGGCGCTGCAACAGGTGGAAAACGGCGCCCAGATTATCGACATCAACATGGATGAGGGCATGCTCGACGCCGAGGCCTGCATGACCCGCTTCCTCAACCTGATCGCCGGTGAGCCCGATATCTCCCGGGTGCCCATCATGATCGACTCTTCAAAGTGGGAGGTGATCGAGGCCGGCCTCAAGTGCATTCAGGGCAAGGGTATCGTCAACTCCATCTCCCTGAAGGAAGGGGAAGACAAGTTTATCGAGCAGGCGAAACTGGTGCGTCGTTACGGTGCCGCCGTGATCGTGATGGCCTTTGACGAGGTTGGCCAGGCCGATACTCGGGAGCGCAAGTTCGAGATCTGTCAGCGCGCCTACCGAGTACTGGTCGACAAGGTTGGCTTTCCGCCGGAAGACATCATCTTTGACCCCAATATTTTCGCCGTGGCCACCGGCATCGACGAGCACAACAACTATGCCGTCGACTTTATCGAGGCGGTCAAGGACATCAAGGACAACCTGCCCCATGCCATGATCTCCGGCGGTGTATCCAACGTGTCGTTCTCGTTCAGGGGCAACGAGCCGGTGCGGGAAGCCATTCACGCCGTGTTCCTCTATCACGCCATTCGCAACGGCATGGACATGGGCATCGTCAACGCCGGCCAGCTCGCCATCTATGAAGATATCGATCCCGAGCTCAAGGCCAGCGTGGAAGCCGTGGTGCTCAACCAGAATGACGATGCCACCGAAACCCTGCTGGCGCTGGCCGAGCGCTACCGTGGCAGTGGCGGTACGGCCAACGACGCCCGGGATCTGGAATGGCGCAGCTGGCCGGTGAACAAGCGGCTGGAGCATGCCCTGGTCAAGGGCCTGACCGACTTTATCGAGGAAGATACCGAAGAGGCCCGCCAGCAGGCGGAGCGTCCGCTGGAGGTGATCGAAGGCCCGCTGATGGACGGCATGAACGTGGTCGGTGATCTGTTCGGCGAGGGCAAGATGTTTCTGCCCCAGGTGGTGAAATCGGCCCGAGTGATGAAACGGGCGGTGGCCTACCTCAATCCCTATATCGAGGCTACCAAGGCGGTGGGCCAGAGCAACGGCAAGATCGTGATGGCCACGGTCAAGGGCGACGTGCATGACATCGGCAAGAACATCGTCGGCGTGGTGTTGCAGTGCAACAACTTTGAGGTGGTGGATCTTGGCGTCATGGTACCCTGCGAGACCATTCTCAAGACCGCCCGGGAAACCAAGGCCGACATGATCGGCCTGTCGGGCCTGATCACACCGTCACTGGATGAAATGGTGCACGTGGCCAAGGAAATGCAGCGCCAGGGCTTTACGATTCCGCTGCTGATCGGCGGCGCCACCACCTCCAAGGCCCATACCGCGGTCAAGATAGAGCAGAATTACGACGAGCCGGTGGTCTATGTATCCAACGCATCCCGGGCCGTGGGAGTGGTACAGAGCCTGCTCAGCGAAACCAACAAGCCGGCCTTTGTGGAGCGGCTCAACCAGGAATACGAGGTGGTACGGGATCAGCATGCCCGCAAGAAACCCCGAACCAAACCGGTGACCCTGGCCGAGGCCAGGGCCAACCCGGTGGCCATCGACTGGGACGCCTACACGCCGCCGGTACCCGCCAAGCCGGGTATTCACGAGTTTCACGACGTGCCCATCTCGGTGCTGCGGGAATTCATCGATTGGACTCCCTTCTTTCTCACCTGGTCGCTGGCGGGCAAATACCCGCGCATACTTGAAGACGAGGTGGTGGGCGAGGAAGCCAAGCGCCTGTTTGCCGACGCCAACGCCATGCTCGATACCCTGGAAGCCGAGGGCGAGCTGCGGTGTGCCGGGGTGATCGGCCTGTTCCCCGCCAACAGTGTGGGCGACGACGTGGAGATCTACACCGACGAGAGCCGCTCCACCGTACTGCACACCCTGCGCTTTTTGCGTCAGCAGACCGAGAAGAAGGACGGTTTCCCCAACTACTGCCTGGCCGACTATGTGGCGCCCAAGGGCAGCCTGCCCGACTATATCGGTGGCTTTGCGGTGACCGGTGGCATTGGCGAAGACGACATCGTCAAGCGCTACAAGGACGCCCAGGACGACTACAACGCCATTATGGCCAGTGCCGTGGCCGACCGTCTGGCGGAAGCCTTTGCCGAATACATGCACCTGTTGGTGCGCCGGGAATACTGGGGTTATGCGCCGGATGAGGACCTCGATAACGAGGCGCTCATTCGCGAAAAATATCAGGGCATTCGTCCGGCACCGGGCTACCCCGCCTGCCCCGAGCACACCGAAAAGGGCACCCTGTGGCAGTGGCTGGACGTGGAAAAGCGCATCGGCATGAAGCTGACCGAGTCCTACGCCATGTGGCCGGGGGCGGCGGTATCGGGCTTTTACTTCTCCTATCCGGACACCCGCTACTTTGCGGTGGCGCGCATTCAGGAAGATCAGTTGCTGGATTATGCCGAACGCAAGGGCATGACCCGTGAAGAGGCCGAAAAATGGCTGTCTCCCAACCTGAGTGATTGAGTAAAAAAGGCGCCATCGGCGCCTTTTTCGATAAAAAGACGTGTTTTACGGCCAGCTTCCGGTATGGCGCATGTATGCTTAAAGGTATGGAAGGATCCATGCCGTTTGTTGCCAAACGCATCCGCTTGGTCGGCCGTCTGTCGTGACAGTGCAGCGGGGGGCTGGACAGGCATCACGCCTTGGCGTAGCTTCTTGCGGCTTTGTTCAATCTTCGGGAGGTGTTTCCCCATGTTTGCCCTGACCCGCAAGGGAAAAACCATCATAGTGCTGCTGGGGATACTGTTCTCCCTGATCGGGCCGGCCCAGGCCAACCCGCGTTATGCGGCCATCGTGATTGACGCGGAAAACGGCGCCGTGCTGCATGCAGCCAACGCCGATGCCAGCCGCTATCCGGCGTCCCTGACCAAGATGATGACCCTTTACCTGCTGTTTGAGGCCATGGAGCAGGGACGCATGAGCCTGAATACCACCATGCCGGTGTCGGCCCACGCCGCCTCCATGCCCCAGACCAATATCTCCCTGCGAAAAGGCGATCAGCTGCGGGTGCGGGACGCCATTCCGGCGCTGATCGTGCGCTCTGCCAACGACGTGGCGGTGGTGGTGGCCGAGGCCCTGGCCGGCAGTGAAAGCGGCTTCGCCCGGCGCATGACCGCCAAGGCCCGGGAGCTGAAGATGTACAACACCACCTTTCGCAATGCCTCCGGCCTGCCCGACAATCAGCAGATTTCCACCGCCCGGGATCTGGCCACCCTGTCATTGCGGCTGATGAAGGACTACCCGGCCTATTACCACTATTTTTCCACCTCTTCGTTTACCTACCAGGGACGCACCTATCGCAGCCATAATCGCATGGTGCAGAACTCCCCCGGGGTGGATGGCATGAAGACCGGTTATATTCGCGCGTCGGGCTTTAACGTGGCGACCTCGGCGCTGCGGGAGGACCGTCGTGTGGTGGCCGTGGTGATGGGGGGCAAGACCGCCCAGTCCCGGGATCAGCATATGGTCTCGTTGATCGATCGCAGCATTGGACGGGCCACGCAGGTTGCGCGAGTGTCCGCCGCGGGAGCCCCGGCCGCCGAACGGCTGGTGGTCAGCACCCGCACCGTGCGCCAGACCGTGCGCCAGGCCCCACAAACCCAGGCGCCGCAAACCCCGGCGCCGGCCGTTGTGGCAGTGCAGCCGGTATCGCTGACCGACAATTCCGGCTGGGCGGTGCAGATTGGCTCGTTTCGAGTGCCCGAGCAGGCCCGGGACAGGGCGTCCGATGCGGCGCGTCGGCTGGGGGATCTGGCCCAGGCTCAGGCGGCGGTGACCGAGGTGGAAATCAGCAACCGCAAGCTGTTTCGCGCCCGCCTGATCGGCCTGGAGGAGAACCAGGCCAAAAGCGCCTGCCAGCGCCTGTCTCGTCAGGGCATGGACTGCCTGGTGGTGCGCCTCTAGCCTGCCCGGATGGCAAAACGAAAAAAGGGGCAACATTGCTGTTGCCCCTTTTTCGGTCGTCCTGACGGCTCAGTTCCATGAACCCTGTGGCTCCCTGCCATGTCCCTGACTGCATTTCACTCCGTGAAATCTTCCCCTTCCCGATCCATCGGGGTGTCCTGGTCGCTCCTGACCGCGCATCGTCCTGATCCGCTTCACATCTTCAATCCTGAAGGTGTCCTTGGCCGCTTTCCTGCGGTGTCCTTTTGCCGTTCCTGGCGGGCCCGTCGTCCTGACTGGCCTTGCTGCGTCCTAGCGAGAGCAATAATAACCCGAGGGCGTTCTGGCTCAAGTCGGCGGTATTAGCTGTCCCGAGTATCAGAATGGGTTAAAATCTGTCAAGTGATTGATTTTGTTATGAAGTTAATGTTATTGGGTGACAAAGGCGCGAGCACAACGACGTATTGTCTGCCCGCAGCTTGAGAGATCTCGCACAGAAGGACGGGGTTATTGTCAGGCATTGGCCTCAAGGGCCAGCAGCCAGCGTTTGCGTTCCAGACCGCCGGCATAGCCGGTCAGACGACCGTCGGCACCGATCACGCGGTGGCAGGGAATGATGATGGCGATGGGATTGCGGCCATTGGCGGCACCCACGGCCCGCACCGCCCTGGGATTGCCGATGGCGCCGGCAATGTCGCCATAACTGCGTCGCTCGCCCCAGGGAATATGCTGCAGGGCGTGCCATACCTGCTGCTGGAAGGGGGTTCCACTAGGCGCCAGGGGCAGGCTGAAGCGGTGCAGCCTGCCGGCGAAATAGGCGTTCAGCTGGTCGCAGGTTTCTTGCAGCAGGGGAGACGTCGGTGCCAGGGCCGTAGTGTCGCCGGTCATAAAGCTCAGACCGGTGATGACGTCGTCGGTGGCGTCGATACGCAGCGGGCCGCAGGGGCCGGGCAAAATGCAGTGCATTGAAAAAACCTCGACTCGAAATAGGAGAACAATTATTGGAGCCCCACAACGGAAAATAGTTGCGCCGTCCCGGAGCGTTTGGGACGCATCGCCCGTTTTCGTCGTCCAGCGCAGGGCGGCTGTTCAGAGTCCGGTCAGGGGCCAGACGTCGTAGGCCGGCTCTTCGTAGGGATGGGCCTTGCGCAGGGCATTCACGGCGTCGCGGATCAGGTGATCCTCGCACACCAGTTCGATGCGCAGCTCGTTCACCCGCTCCAGCTTGCCGGCCTCGCCGAGAAAGGGACTGGCTCCTGCCAGTGGACGAAATTGACCCTGGCCTGGAGTTTCAAAGCAGCACTGATCGTAGTCGCCGATTTTGCCGGCGCCGGTGGCAAACACCGCTCGCTTGACGGCTTCTGCATGGGTCTCGGGCACGAAAAACACCAGCTTGTACATGATGGCTTGTCCGTTCTGCTCAAAGTCTGTGAAATGTACCATAAATCCTTGCTGCAAAAGTGGTTTGTTCGCACACTGGGGGCAATAATGAAGCCTTCCGAAGCCAACGGAATTCACCCATGAGCCAACCCAACAAGGTGCTGCAACGCCTACTGTTACCCCGGGCCGGCAGCCTGTTGCCGCTGGTGCTGCTGGGCGTGCTGACCGGCGTGATTGCCAGCCTGGTGATGATGAGCTTTCTCGTCCTGCTCAATGGCGTGCTCGGCAGCCTGAACGGTGACAACCTCGAAGATTTTGAGTCTCTGGCCTGGTACTGGCAGCTGGGGTTGCCCCTGGCTGGCAGCCTGCTGCTGATCCTGCTCTACCGGCTGACGCCACCGGCGTCCTGGTCGGTGGGACTGGCTTATGTGCTTGAGCGGTTGCAGTTCGGCCAGGGCCGGATTCCGGCGGCCACCATCGGCTTTCAGTTTGTGGCGGCATTGATCGCCCTTGGCTCGGGGCACAGCGTGGGGCGGGAAGGGCCCACGGTACACCTGGGGGCGGGCATTGCCAGCCAAATTGGCCAGCTTAGCGGGCGGCCGCCCAGCCAGCTGCGGCTGTTGCTGGGGTGTGGTACTGCGGCGGCGATCTCGGCGGCCTTCAACACGCCGCTGGCAGGGGTGTTGTTCGCCATGGAGGTAGTGCTGATGGAATATAGCCTGCTCGGTTTCGCCCCCATTATCGCCGCCGCCATTACCGCTTCGGCCTTGACCGGCGCCCTGCTGGGGGAGCATGCGGTGCTGGCGCCGGTCAGCCTGTCGCTGGCGTCCTACCAGGACATTCCCGGCCTGTTGCTGACCGGGCTCTGGGTGGGCCTGCTGGCGGCGCTGTTTCAGCGGCTGGTGCTGGTGTTCGTGCGGTTACCGCTCAAGGCTCGAGCCCTTCGCCTGCTGCTGGCCGGGGCCGTTACCGGCGCGTTGGCGCTGGCCGCACCCCAGGTGCTGGGCTCCGGCTATGACACCATCAATGCCGCCCTCGGTAATCAGCTGCCCTGGCTGTTGCTGCTGGGCATACTCGGGGCCAAGCTGCTGGCTACGGCGGCGGCCATTGGCCTGGGTGTACCCGGCGGCCAGATTGCCCCTACCCTGATGCTGGGGGCGTGTGCCGGCGGGGTGGCCGGGGCATTGCTCCCCGGCACGTCCGATCCGGCCCTCTATGCCCTGCTGGGCATGGCGGCCATGATGAGTGCCGTGTTGCACGCGCCGCTGGCCGCCATTGCCACCGTACTGGAACTGTCCCTCAGCGCCGAGGCCATGCTGCCGGCCATGGTGGTGGTGCTGGGCGCTAACCTGTTGTGTCAACACGGTTTTCATCTGCCATCCCTGGTGATCACCCAGTTGCGGGTGCGAGGGCAGGAGCTGCAGACCCACCCCCTTCGTACCGCCCTGGCCCAGCGCTATCTGTCGGAGCTGGCTGACCTCAGCCTGGTAGAGTGGAACGGCGAGGGCCCTTTGCCCCGCACCGAGGCCCATGCCCTGGTGGTGCACCGGGATCAGCAGTATTACCTGCTTAAGCCGGCTCAGCTTGAACGAAATATCACCCCGGAAAGCCTTGAGTCTCTGCTGACGCCCGCCCGCCGGCTGCAGTTGCTGGAGCGGGACATGTCGTTACTGCAGGCGCTGCGCACCCTGTCGGGGGAGGACGGGGCCGGCTTTCTGGTGCCGGTGCGCCGGGGCCGGGGCCTGGTCACTCGAGGCCGGCTGGTGCGCATGCTCACCGAAGAAGGAGGCCTGTATTGAACGAGGGTAACCCCGAGGGGGAGTGGAGCCTGCGTGAGGGACGGCTGAGCCTGAGTGGTGATTGGACCCTGGCGCATCACGCCTGCCTGCATGCTCGATTGGTGAGCCTGCCGGCGCAAGAGGTCAGGGCTCTGGACGGCAGTAAGCTGAATCGGCTCGATACCGCCGGTGCCGGCCTGCTGTGGCAGCGCTTGGGTAAGACGCTGGCATCGTTGACGCGGAACGCCACCGGCCTGAACGACGGGCAGCGGGCGCTGTTGCTGGCGGTGGCCGGGAGCATGAGCGGGCGAGAGCCGGCGCCATTGGTCGAGGCGCACTGGAGCGATAGCCTGGCCCGGCTGGGCGAATATATGCATTCGGGCTGGCAGCAAGGGCGCCGGCTACTGGGTTTTGCCGGTCTGACCCTGAGCACCGGCCTGGTATTGGTGTTTCGCCCGGGGCAATGGCGCCTTACGGCGCTGGTGGCACAAATGCAGCAGTGTGGCCTCAACGCTGTACCCATTGTGGCTCTGCTCACTTTTCTGGTGGGGGCAGTGGTGGCCTTTCTCGGCGCCACCGTGCTGGCCAGCTTCGGCGCCACCATCTATACGGTGGATCTGGTGGCCTACAGCTTTATGCGCGAGTTTGGGGTGCTGCTGACCGCCATTTTGCTGGCCGGTCGTACCGCCAGCGCTTTTACCGCCCAGTTGGGGGCGATGAAGGTCAATCAGGAGCTGGATGCCCTGCGCGCCCAGGGGCTGGATCCCATCGCCTTGCTGGTGTTGCCCAGGCTGCTGGCCCTGTTGCTGACTCTGCCGCTGCTGACCTTTATCGCCATCATCAGCGGCCTGCTCGGCGGCGCCCTGGTGGGCTTGTTGTCACTGGATATTTCCCTGGCGCACTACCTGGCCATCGTGCAGGAAGTGCCGGTTCGTCATTTGCTGGTAGGGCTGGGCAAGGCTCCGTTATTTGCGATGCTGATTGCCCTGATCGGCTGCCTGGAAGGATTCAAGGTTGCGGGCAGCGCCCAGTCGGTGGGCGAACACACCACCTCCAGCGTGGTGCAGTCGATCTTTGTGGTGATCCTGCTGGATGCCATTGCCGCCCTGTTTCTGATGGAGATGGGCTGGTGAGCGGGGCCATTATTCAGGTGCGAGGGCTGCGCAACTGCTTTGGTGCCCAGGTGGTGCATGATCGCCTGGATCTGAATGTGATCGAGGGGGAGATTCTTGGACTGGTGGGTGGTTCCGGCAGCGGCAAGTCGGTGCTGTTGCACTCCATTATTGGCCTGCACCGGCCCGACGCCGGTGAGGTGCGCCTGTGGCAGCAGGATTTGCTGACCCTGCCAACGGCACAGCGTCGCGCACTTGAGCGGCGCATGGGAGTGCTGTTTCAGAACGGCGCCCTGTTTTCCTCGCTGACGGTGCTGGAGAATATCGCCCTGCCGCTGGTGGAGCATGCCGGTCTGAACCGGCGGCAAGCCGGTGCGCTGGCGGACATCAAGCTGGCTCTGGCTGGGCTGCCGGCACTGGCGGGGGGACGCTATCCCTCGAGCCTGTCCGGAGGCATGGTCAAGCGGGCGGCCCTGGCCCGGGCGCTGGCGCTGGATCCGCAGATCCTGTTTCTGGATGAGCCTACCGCCGGGCTGGATCCGGTATCGGCGGCGGCCTTTGATCGTTTGCTGCTGACCCTGCGTGATGCCCTGGGCCTGACCGTGGTGCTGGTTACGCACGATCTCGATACCCTGTACGCCTGCTGCGATCGGGTCGCGGTGCTGGGACAAAAGCGGGTACAGGCGGTGGGCACCCTTGCCGAGGTGGCAGCCACCGATGACGCCTGGATTCGGGATTATTTTCACGGCCCGCGGGGCCGAGCGGCCCGGCAGGCCGTGCACGGCAACGAGGAGTAGAACATGGAAACCCGAGCCCATCATGTGCTGATCGGCCTGTTTACCCTGCTGGCGGCGACCGCCGCCCTGGGCTTTGTACTCTGGCTGGCAAAGGTCGGTGACGACCGTGAGCTGCGCCGCTACGACATTGTATTCAGTGAGCCGGTGTCCGGGCTGTCGGTGGGCAGTGCGGTACAATACAGTGGTATTCGTGTGGGCGAGGTGGAAAGCCTGACCCTGAATCCGGACGATCCGCGCCAGGTGCGGGCACGGGTTCGCATTGACGCCGATGCTCCGGTCAAGGCTGACACTCGGGCCCGGCTGGCCCTGGCCAATATCACCGGGGCCGCCAATATCGCCCTCAGCCACGGCTCGCCCGACAGCCCCCTGTTGGCCAATGGCCGCAATGACATACCGGTTATTCGGGCCGAGCCGTCCCCCCTGAGCCGGTTGCGGGTCGGCAGCGAAGAACTGATGGTCAGCCTGACCACCCTGCTCGACAATGCCAATCGCCTGCTCACCCCACAGAACGCCGCCCATGTCGGTCGTATTCTGGCCAGCCTGGATTCGGCCAGCGCTTCCCTGGCGCAACAGCAGGATACCCTGGGAGAAGGGCTTGCTGCCTTTACCTCTGTGGCTGTTCGGCTCGACGCCGTGCTGGCACGGCTCGATCGGCAGCTGGCTCGTCATGGCGAGCCCCTGCTGGCCGATTCCGCCGCGACGGCGGCCAGCCTGCGGCGACTGAGTGAGCGGCTGGATCGGTTGCTCACACAGCAGCAGGGGCTGGAAGCGGGCGTGCGGAGCCTGGCCGAGCTGGAGCCGGCGCTGCGGGAGTTGCGGCGTACCCTGAGGGTGCTGGGAGATGTTGCCTTCCAGCTGGAGCAGGATCCCGCCGCGACCCTGCTGGATCGTCACGAGATGGAGGAATTTGAACCGTGAGCAAATCTCTGGTGGTGCTGATCCTGTTGCTGGGGCTGGCGGGCTGCTCTGTGCTGCCTTCGGCCGAGCCGGTCAGCCGGTACCGATTGCCGCCGGCCACCCTGACAGCGGCGGGGCAGGACGTGCTGTTCGATGGTCTGCGCCTGGCCCGTCCCCAGGCCACCGGTGTACTGAATGGCAACCGGCTACTGGTGCTGACCGAGCACCAGTCTTACCAGGCTTATGGCGGTGCCCGCTGGTCGGCCTCCCTGCCACAATTGTGGCAGGACTGGTTGCTGGATGCCTTGGGGCGGGACGGCCGCATTGGCGGCCTCAGCCGAGAAGACGAAGGCATTCACGGCGAGTGGGAACTGGCCGGCACCCTGCGGGCCTTTGAACTGGATCTGAGCGCAGGCCGGGCCGAGGTGGTGATTCGCTTCGATGCCCGGCTGCTGCGTGCCGCCGACAGACGCATTGTGGCCGCGCGGCGGTTCGAACAACGGGAAGCTCCTCATGGCCTGAGCGCGGATGCGGTCGTGATGGCTCATGGCCGTGCCGCCAGCCGGCTGGCGCAGGAGCTGGCGACCTGGTTGCTGGCCGCGGGCGAGGCAGGGGGGCCATGAGTCGGCACGGCTGGTGGTTGGGTATGCTACTCTGGCTGAGTCTGCCCGCGGTGGCGGTGGAACGGCTGACGGTGCGCGTGCTGGAAACCCTGCCCCACGATATCAACGCCTTTACTCAGGGGCTGGAGTGGCACGATGGCCGGCTGTTCGAGAGCACCGGCCTTTACGGCCAGTCCAGCCTGCGTTGGCTAGAGGGTGACAGCGGTGAGCCGGGACGGCGAATCATGCTCGCCGACAGCCTGTTTGGTGAGGGTCTGGCGCGGGTGGAGGACCGGCTGGTGCAGCTGACCTGGCGCGAAGGGCTGGCGCTGGTGTGGCAGTTGCCGGAGCTGCGTCTGCTCAAGGCCTTTTCCTACCAGGGGGAAGGCTGGGGCCTGTGCTTTGACGGCGACAGCCTGTGGATGAGTGACGGCAGCGCCACGCTGCAGCGGCGAGATCCGGCGGACTTTACCCTGCAACGACGGCTGAACGTTCGGCTGGGCGGGGTGCCTCAAGGGCGGCTCAATGATCTGGCCTGTGTCGGTCGGCACATTTACGCCAACGTCTGGAAACAGGCACGCATACTGCGCATTCGCAAGGACAGCGGCGAGGTCGATGCCGTGATCGATGCCTCGGCCCTGCTGCCCCTCAGCCAGCGGGTCAGCCATCACGAGGCGGTGCTCAACGGCATTGCCCATGATCAGCGCAGCGGTGATTTTTACCTCACCGGCAAGTGGTGGCCGCGGCTGTTCCGGGTGCGTTTTGTTCAGGCGCCGGGGGCACCGGATGCCGGAAACAGTGCCACGCCTGCGCTCAGCGCCCGCTGAATGTTGTTTCGTTCAAATCGCGTTTCCCTCGGGTAGTAGCGCCGGGCCTGTTGCCGCAGCCGCTCGGCGTCCTCGGGACGTTCCAGGCGGTGCAGCGCCAGCACCATGTTGTGGTATACGCTGATGCGGGGCGTGCGGCGCACGAAGTCCCGGCCCCAGTCCAGATACTCCCGCAGCGCCTCGTCGTTCCGGTGCGCCGTGGCGAGGGCAAGCCGCAGCGACATGGCGTTGAACTCCAGCCGGGTCAGCCAGGCCAGGGGGTTGAGGGCCGACTGCAGCAGCGCCGGCTCCTTGCCGCCGCCCCGTTCATACTGAGTAATGGCGTTGGCGGTCTGCAGCCCGGTGACCATAAAGGGCACCACCAGCGCCGGGATCAGCAGGGCAGCGAAGCGGGCCAGCAGCCGGTGGCGGTAGGGCGTCTCGACAAGCGGTTGCAGCCGTTGATCGATCCAGTACAGCAGCACCAGCAGGGTGAGCCAGTGGGCCAGGGAATGGTAGAAGGGGTATTCGGTCTGGCTGTGCAGGGCCATGGGCCACACCAAAGCCGCCAGCGCCAGTGCCTGCCGCCAGGGGGCCCGGCACAGCAGCCGCACAAAGGCCAGTGCGACTCCAATGATGGCCAGCACCGGCAACAGACCCCCTTCCACCCCCCAGAACAACAGCTCGTTATGAGGATGATCCAGGTTGGGCTCCATGGGGGGCAGGCCGGCAATCTGCTCCCGCTGCGCGGCGTAAAACTCCATGAATTGCCGTTCAAAGTCGCCGTAGCCCACCCCGGTCCAGGGATGCTGGCCGATCAATGCCAGGCTCTGCTGCCAGTAATATTTGCGCACCCCGGGATCGCCGTACACCTCGGCACCCCGTTGTACGCCCTCCACAAATGCCATGGACACCAGCGCCAGTGCCATGCCCAGCGCCACCAGCCCAAGCAATATCAAGGTATTACGCCGGCAGCGTTGCCAGCTCAGCGGCAGCATCAGCAGTACACCCGTGAGGCCGCCCAAGAGGCCCACCCGGGATTGCAGTACCACCAGCAGCAGCGGCGTGGTTATCAGCATGGCCCCCAGCCAAACACGACGAATGGCAGGCAGTGAGCGTCTGTCTTCCAGCCACAAAAACCAGGCCAGCATCAGCCCGGTGGCCATCAGGCTGGCCATGACGTTGGGTTGCTGAAAAATGCCGTAGGGCCGGTTGGCATTGGTGTTATAGCCAATGGGGTTGCCCGGCTCCAGCAGGTAGTACTGCACCAGCCCGAGCACTGCCTCCAGGCTGATCGCCGCCAGCAGTACATAAAGCAGGCGCCAGCGGCCCTGCTCATCAAAGCGGCACTGCAGCAGCGCAAACCAGAACAACAGGCCTCCCGCCAGCCCCGCCAGCCGCGGCAGCGCCCGGTCCGCCAGTTCGGCATTGGAATAGAGCAGGGGCACCAGCATCAGCATAAAGGCCAGCCAGCCCCACAGGTGCAATCGGCTCCAGACCACCAGCCGGTTGCGGGTCAGCTGCCACAGGCCGAGGCCGATCAATATCGAGACGAAGATCCAGCCCACCATGTTGAACGGCAGGTAGAGGCCGGCGCCGCCGGGGTTGTGCATAAAAAAGTGCATGCCGCCCAGGGCCCAGGCGGCAAAACACCAGAAGAACAGGTAAGGCAGTGATACTCGGGTCATCCTTGACTCCAAATGTGTCTAGTGCCCCTTCAGCATAGGCCGTAAAAAACGGGCGGTATGGGAGGCCTGGTGTTCGGCCACTGCTTCAGGGGTGCCGGTCACCAGGATTCGGCCGCCGCCACTGCCCCCTTCCGGTCCCAGATCCACGATCCAGTCGGCGGTTTTGATCACGTCCAGGTTGTGCTCGATGATCACCACGGTGTTGCCGTGATCCCGCAGCCGGTGCAATACCGTCAGCAGCAGCTGAATATCGTGAAAGTGCAGGCCTGTGGTGGGCTCATCGAGAATATACAGGGTCTGGCCGGTGTCCCGCTTGGACAGCTCCCGGGCCAGCTTGACCCGTTGGGCCTCGCCGCCGGACAGGGTGGTGGCCGACTGGCCCAGGCGAATATAGGACAGACCCACGTCCATCAGCGTCTGCAGCTTGCGGGCGATGGCCGGCACCGGGGCGAAGAAGTCGCAGGCTTCCTCCACCGTCATCTCCAGCACCTCGTGAATGCTTTTGCCCTTGTATTTGATTTCCAGGGTTTCCCGGTTGTAGCGCTTGCCCTTGCACACGTCACAGGGCACATAGACGTCGGGCAGAAAGTGCATTTCCACCTTGATGACGCCGTCGCCCTGACAGGCCTCACAGCGGCCGCCCTTGACGTTAAAGGAGAAGCGGCCCGGTTTGTAACCCCGGGAGCGGGCCTCCTGCGTGCCGGAAAACAGCTCGCGAATGGGCGTAAAAATACCGGTGTAGGTGGCCGGGTTGGAGCGGGGCGTGCGGCCGATAGGGCTCTGATCGATGTCCACCACCTTGTCCAGCTTGTCCAGGCCGTGAATGGCGGAATAGGGCGCCGGCTGGCTCACCGTGGCCTTGTTCAATTCCCGGTGAGCGAGGGGAAACAGGGTGTCGTTGATCAGCGTGGACTTGCCCGAGCCGGATACGCCGGTGACGCAGGTCATCAGCCCCAGGGGCAACGCCAGATCCACTTGCTTCAGGTTGTTGCCACTGGCCCCTTCCAGCTTCAGCCAGTGCTCGCCCACCGGGGTGCGCCGGGCCGGCACCGCAATGGCTTCACGGCCGGACAGATAGGCACCGGTGAGGGATTCCGGATTGGCCATCACCTCGGCGGGGCTCCCTTGAGCCACAATCTGGCCGCCGTGCACACCGGCACCGGGGCCGATGTCGAGCACGTGATCGGCGGCGCGAATGGCGTCTTCGTCGTGCTCCACCACGATCACGGTGTTGCCCAGATCCCGCAGGTGGGTGAGGGTGGCCAGCAGCCGTTCGTTGTCGCGCTGATGCAGGCCGATGCTGGGCTCGTCCAGCACATACATGACTCCCACCAGGCCGGCGCCGATCTGGCTGGCCAGGCGAATGCGCTGGGCCTCGCCGCCGGACAGGGTGTCGGCGCTGCGGGACAGGGTCAGGTAGTTGAGCCCCACATTGACCAGAAAGCCCAGCCGCTCGGTGATCTCCTTGAGGATCTTGTCGGCGATTTGCGCCTTCTGGCCGCCGAGCTGCAGCCCGGTGAAAAAGGCATGGGCCTCGCCGATGGCCATGTCGGACACGCTGGGCAGGTTGTGCTCCGCCACAAACACGTGGCGGGCGGCTTCCTTCAGGCGAGTACCGCCGCAGCCGGGACAGGACTGGTTGCTCTGGTACTTGGCCAGCTCCTCGCGCACCGAGTTGGACTCGGTCTCCCGGTAGCGGCGCTCCATATTGTGAATAATGCCTTCAAAGGGGTGCTTGCGCACCAGCACGTCGCCCCTGTCGTTCATGTAGCGAAACTCGACGCTGGTGCGGCCCGAGCCGTACAGCACCGCCTTTTGCACCGGCTTTGACAGGCTTTCAAAGGGGGCTTCAAGGTCAAAGTCGTAGTGATCTGCCAGCGACTTGAGCATCTGATAGTAGTAATAGCTGCGTTTATCCCAGCCGCGAATGGCGCCGCCGGCCAGGCTCAGCTCCGGGTTGGACACCACCTTGCCTGGGTCGACGATCTGTTGCACGCCCAGGCCGTCGCACTGGTCACAGGCCCCCGCCGGGTTGTTGAAGGAAAAAATGCGCGGCTCCAGCTCGGCGATGGAATGGCCGCACTCGGGGCAGGCGAAGTTGGCGGAAAACACCAGAGGGTCTTCCTGTTCGTCGTCCATGCTCACCACCGAGGCGATGCCGCCGGACAGCTCCAGCGCCGCCTCAAAGGACTCGGCCAGCCTGAGCTGCAGGTCATCCCGCACCTTGAATCGGTCCACCACCACCTCGATGGTGTGTTTTTTCTGCAGCTCCAGCGCCGGCGGATCCGACAGGTCGCACACCTCGCCGTCGATGCGGGCGCGAATAAAGCCCTGGGCCGCCAGGTTGTCCAGCAGCTTGCTGTGCTCCCCCTTGCGATTGCGCACTACGGGCGCCAGCAGCATCAGCCGCTTGCCTTCGGGCTGTTCCAGCACCTTGTCCACCATCTGACTGATGGTCTGGGCCGCCAGCGGCAGGCCGTGGATGGGGCAGCGGGGCTCGCCCACCCGGGCGAACAGCAGCCGCAGGTAGTCGTGAATTTCGGTAATGGTGCCCACGGTGGAGCGGGGATTGTGGGATGTGGACTTCTGCTCGATGGAGATGGCCGGCGACAGCCCCTCGATATGATCGACGTCGGGCTTTTCCATCAGCGAGAGGAACTGGCGGGCATAGGCGGAGAGCGACTCCACATAGCGACGCTGGCCCTCGGCGTAGAGGGTGTCAAAGGCCAGGGACGATTTGCCCGAGCCCGACAGCCCGGTGATCACGATGAGTTTGTCCCGGGGCAGTTCCAGGCTGATGTTCTTCAGGTTGTGCGTGCGTGCTCCGCGAACGTCGATTTTGTCCATCTGCAGCTTGACCAAGTTTTAAACCAGACCGGCTAGTATGGCACTGGATGAATAGCCAGCCAAGAGCGCATGCAGGGGGATTAATCTTGACCGTCGCTCCGTGCTAAACTGCCGCTCTTTTGTGAACAATGACGGCGGAACCATCTTTCATGAGCGATCAGCAAGGCTTCAGCCCGCGGGAGCGGCGGGCGTCCTTTACCCTGGCAGGCATCTTTGGCATGCGCATGCTGGGCCTGTTCATGATCATGCCGGTATTTGCCCTCTATGGTGAGAATCTTGTCGGTTTCTCACCGCTATGGGTGGGCATTGCCATCGGTGCCTATGGTTTGACCCAGGCGGTGCTGCAGATTCCCGCCGGCTGGCTGTCGGATCGTATCGGCCGCAAGCCGGTGATCTATGGTGGCCTGGCGCTGTTTGCCGCCGGCTCCGTGGTGGCGGCGTTGTCCGATTCCGTCTATGGCGTGGTTGCCGGACGGGTGCTGCAGGGCAGCGGCGCCATTGCCGGCGCCATACTGGCGCTGGCCGCCGACATCACCCGGGAAGAAAACCGCACCAAGGCCATGGCCATTATCGGGGTATGCATCGGCATGTCCTTTGCCGCCGCCATGGTGGCCGGCCCGTTGCTGGCGGCGCTGTTCGGACTGTCCGGGGTGTTCTGGACCACGGCAGTACTGGCGTTGGTGGGCATGATCATGGTGCGTTTCCTGCTGCCGGAGTCGGTCAGCAAGGGCCAGATTCGGGATGTGACCGCCGCCCCCGAGTTGTTCGGCCGGCTGCTGAAAGACAAGCAGCTGCTGCGCCTGGACGTTGGCATCATGCTGCTGCACATGACCCTGACCGCGGTGTTTGTGGCCTTTCCGCTGTCGCTGGCCAATGCCGGCCTGGTGCCCGAGCATCACTGGTGGCTGTATCTGCCGGCACTGATATTGTCGTTCGTGCTGATCATTCCCTTTCTGATCCTCGGCGCTCGGCGCAACATGAACAAGCTGCTGTTTCAGGCTTCCATTCTGGTGATGATGGTGGCGCTGGTGCTGATGGCCCTGGGCCAGGGCAAGCTGTGGCTGCTGGCGGTGGCCATGGTGCTGTATTTTACCGCGTTTAACTTTATGGAAGCTTCGCTGCCGGCGTTTTTGTCGATGCTGGCGCCGGCGGGTGGCAAGGGCACCGCCATGGGCATTTATTCCACCAGCCAGTTTTTCGGTGCCTTTCTCGGCGGTGTGCTGGGTGGTGCCCTGTTTCAGCAGCTGGGAGGGGCCGGGGTCTTTCTGTTGGTGGCGTTGACCATGGTGTTCTGGTTCTGGCTGTCGGCAGGCATGGCCAATGTCAGCCGAGTGCGGTCTCATATTCTGCCCATCGGTGTTAAGATAGAGTCAGAATCCGCCCGCAGTCAGCTGCTGCAGCGGTTGATGGCGCTACCGGGCGTGCACGAGGCGCTGATCATTCCCGACGAAGGCGCCGCCTACCTCAAGGTAGATGGCAATATTTTTGAACTGGATCAGGCCAAACGCCTGATCAACCTGTGAGTACGGAGCAAGTTATGGCCAATAGAGGCATCAACAAAGTCATCCTGGTCGGGCATCTGGGTCAGGATCCCGAAGTGCGCTATATGCCTAACGGCAACGCCGTCGCCAACATTACCCTGGCCACCAGCGAAACCTGGCGTGACAAGCAGAACGGTGAGCAGCGCGAGCGCACCGAGTGGCACCGAGTGGTGTTTTTCGGCAAGCTGGCCGAGATTGCCGGCGAGTACCTGCGCAAGGGCTCTCAGGTGTATGTGGAAGGCCGCCTGCAAACCCGCAAGTGGCAGGATCAGGGTGGCCAGGACCGTTACACCACCGAAGTGGTGGTGGACATGGGCGGCACCATGCAGATGCTGGGTGGTCGCCCTCAGGGCGGCGGTCAGGGCCAGGGCGGCTGGAGCCAGGGTCAGCAGGGTGGCGGCCAGCAACAGGGCAACTGGGGCCAGCAGCAAGGCGGCGGCCAGTATGGCCAGCAGGGTGGCCAGTCCCAGTACGGCGGCAACAAGCCGCAAGGCCAGCCGCAACCGGCAGCCAAGCCCCAGAGCCAGCCGGTATACAACGAGCCGCCGATGGACTTTGATGACGATATTCCGTTCTGAGGAATCATCGTTTCAGACAAGGCCCCGCTCGGCGGGGCCTTTTGCCGTTTGGGCGCTGGCCAAAAGTAAACAATACTGAACAATAGCGGGCAAGGGTTCGCCCGGCTCTAATATAAATATTAACAGGATGCGCCGGCACTGTGCCGGCGGCAGGGATAGCCCATGAAATTTACCAATCAGTTTATTACCACCATCACCCTCTGTGTGCTGGCGGCCGTACTGATGGTACTGGTTGGCGCCGGCATCAGTTTTTACCAGATGGGGCTGGCTTATCAGCAACGTCAGGTGGACGCCGTGGTGCGCATGGTCGACGAGGCCTGGCAACCTGACAGCGCGGCCCAGCCGGCCATTGAACGATGGCTGCCGGCCCTGATGGATGTGAGCGATCTGATCGAGTTTTCGGTGCATGACGGCGAACAGCTGCGCTGGCGCTACCAGAGTGTGCAGGTACCGCCTGAAACCGAGGTGACTCAGGAATACAGCCGCCCCCTGGGCGGTGACGGGCTACAGGTGAGGCTGGTGCTGCAGCCGCCCTTTTACGATATTGACCACTCCCTGGCCGCGGTCTCCGGGCTAACCGGCGCCATCATGCTGGTGTTCGCCGGTCTGCTGCTGAGCCTGCGCTGGTTTCGTCGCCAGCTGCGCGGTGCCGAGCTGCTCGATCAGCGTGGCCGGCTTATCCTCGACGGCCGGCTCAGCATGTTGCAGCACCATCCGGGAGAGGAATGGCCCCAGGCCGCCAGCCGGGCGCTGGACCGGCTGATGGCCGAGCTGAAGGAGGCGCGCAAGGAGCGTAGCCGTTTCGACACCTTTATTCGCGCCAATGTGTTTGTGGACCGCAAGATCGGCATCGGCAACCGGGTGTTTTTTGACAATCGGCTGGAAGCGGCGCTCAACGACGCCGCCAGCCATTCCGGCGCCCTGTTGTTGGTGGAATTGCAGGATCTGGAGCACATCAACCATCGCCTGGGGTTTGAGCGGGGCGACGAGTTGCTGAGCTCGGCCTCGGTCTATCTGGGCCACCTGATTCGGCGCTACCCCGGCGCCCTGCAGGCCCGCTACACCGGCAACACCTTCGCCCTGTTGTTTCCCAATCTGGTGGAAAGCGAGGCGCTGGACGCCGCCCGCCAGGTGATGAAGCTGCTGCACCGCCTGCACTGGCCCGATGAAATCAGGGAGCCGGCGGTATTTATCGGCGGCGTCTGCTTTGCCTTTGGCGAACAGCTGGATCAGGTGCAGGAAGAAGCCGAGCTGGCCCTGCGCAGCGCCGCCCTGCAGGGCGGCGACGGTTACTTCATGTATTACAAGGGCCTGACCGAAGAGAGCAGCGGCAAGGGCACGGTGCGCTGGCGCACCCTGCTGAGCCGGCTGCTGGAGCAGGACGCCATTTTGCTCGATCGTCAGGGTATCTACCAGGAACGGGGGGGCGAGCCGGAAAGCCAGGAGCTGCTGGCCCGGATTCACGACGAGCGGGGGCGGGAACTGGCGGCGGGACATTTTCTGCCCATGGCGGAAAAATGCGGCCTGCTGCAGGATCTGGATCGCAGCATCTTGTTGCGTGGCCTGACCTTGCTGCAGGAGGGCGATCGCCGGGCCACCCTGGCGATCAACGTGTCGGTGGCCAGCCTGTTGAACCGGGGCTTTCATCGCTGGCTGGTGTTTGAATTGATCCAGCTGCCTCGGGCCTTGCTGGGTGAACTGGTGATCGAACTGTCGGAAGCCGGGGTTAGCCGTCACTTTCTGGATCTGGCCAAGCCGCTACGGGCGCTCAAGGCGCTGGGCTGCCGGCTGGCGGTGGATCACGCCGGCCAGGACGTGGTCAGCACTCAGTACATCAAGGACTACGATCTGGACTACCTCAAGCTGCACCCCAGCCTGGTGCGGGATATACACCGAAAGCCCAATAACCAGATGGCGGTCCGTAGCCTGCTGGGCAACTGCATGGGCAACCGTACCCGTGTGATTGCCGTGGGAGTGGAGGCCGAAGCCGAATGGGAATGCCTGCGCCAGCTGGGGGTGCACGCCGGGCAGGGCTATTACTTCGCCTGCCCCGAGCGCTTTACGCTGGTATAGCTTCTTGCCCCCTGCAGGCCGCCGGTATGAAGAAAGACAAGGTGGCTGCCGGAGGTGTAATGGCCGGCTTCGATGTCCCGGAACAGGCCGAGCATGGCCTTGCCGCTGTATACCGGCTCCAGGGGCAGGTTAAGGGTATGGCTCAGCTCGACGATGGCTCGCCGGTCGGCATCACGGCATTTGGCATAGCCGCCGCCGTGATGATCCAGCCGCAGTTGCCAGCCCGCATCGCCGGCCGCGGGCGGGTGCAGCCCGCACACGGTGTCGGCCAGCCAGCCCTGTCCCTTGAGCACCGCATAACCGGTGATGACGGTGCGCTCCGGGCGCGCCGAAAGCAGCCCCGCCAGGGTGCCACCGCTGGCCACCGGCAGCACCAGCCGATCGCAGGCAGGCAGTTCCCGCCACAGCTCCGCGACCCCGGGCAGGGCCAGGGCGCAGCTGCCCCCTTCGGGGATCAGGTAAAAGCCGGGATAACGGGCGGCCAGCTCGGCCAGAAAGCCTGAGTCGTGACGGCGGCGATAGCCTTGCCGGTCGACGAACTCCAGGGCCATGCCCCAGGCCCGCGCATCGGTCAGGGTGGGATTGGCTGCATATTCTGGCTCGCCCCGCACCACCCCCACTGTGGGTAATCCCAAAGCGTGGCCGGCGGCGGCCAGGGCGTGCAGGTGATTGGACCAGGCGCCGCCAAAGCTGAGCAGGCCGGTCGCCCGTTCCGACAGCGCCTGGCGCAGCACATATTTAAGTTTTCGCCACTTATTGCCGGATATGGAAACATGCAGACGGTCGTCCCGCTGCACGTGCAGTATCAGGCCGTGGCGGGTAAGCAGGGGGTGCTCGACCCGCTGTAGACCGGCGTTTCCTCGAGCGTACAGTCGTTGCCAGTGATGCAGTGAAGGCAAGGCAAAACCAGTGAAAAATAAAGTCCGAAGCCCAAGTGTAAGGAACTTATTGATTTATTGAAACTCGTATCCATTCGTGTTCGGCTCTGCTCGCGGTTCCGCCTTGCCGGGGGCTGAATGCGTTGGTAAAGTTAGCCGAATTTTCCGGTTTCTCAATCCAGGATCCCCTTCAGCATATGTTCAAGAAGCTAAGAGGCATGTTTTCCAACGATCTTTCGATCGATCTGGGAACGGCCAATACCCTTATTTACGTCAAGGATCAGGGCATAGTTCTGAACGAGCCCTCGGTCGTGGCCATTCGCCAGGAAAGAACCGGCTCGGCCCAGAGCGTAGCCGCGGTCGGTCATGCCGCCAAACAGATGCTGGGGCGCACGCCCGGCAACATCGCCGCCATTCGCCCGATGAAGGACGGCGTGATCGCCGATTTCTACGTCACCGAAAAAATGCTGCAGCATTTCATCAAACAGGTGCACGACAACAACTTCTTTCGCCCCAGCCCCCGCGTGCTGGTGTGCGTGCCTTGCGGCTCTACCCAGGTGGAACGCCGGGCCATCAAGGAGTCGGCGCTGGGCGCCGGCGCCCGCGAGGTGTACCTGATCGATGAACCCATGGCCGCGGCCATCGGTGCCGGCCTGCCGGTGTCCGAAGCCACCGGCTCCATGGTGGTGGACATCGGTGGCGGTACCACCGAGGTGGCCATTATCTCCCTGAACGGCGTGGTCTATTCCCAGTCGGTACGGGTGGGGGGCGACCGGTTTGACGAGGCCATCATCAATTATGTGCGTCGCAACTACGGCTCGCTGATCGGCGAAGCCACCGCCGAGCGCATCAAGCACGTGGTCGGCTCCGCCTATCCGGGCGAAGAGGTACTGGAAATCGAAGTGCGCGGCCGCAACCTGGCCGAAGGGGTACCGCGCAGCTTTACCCTCAACTCCAACGAGATCCTGGAAGCCCTGCAAGAGCCGTTGTCGGGCATTGTCAGCGCCGTCATGGTGGCGCTGGAGCAGTCTCCCCCCGAGCTGGCCTCAGACATCTCCGAGCGGGGCATGGTGCTCACCGGCGGTGGCGCCCTGCTGCGCGATCTGGATCGCCTGCTGATGGAAGAAACCGGCATTCCCGTGGTGGTGGCCGATGATCCCATGACCTGTGTGGCCCGTGGCGGCGGCAAGGCTCTGGAGATGATCGACATGCACGGCGGCGACCTCTTCCACTACGACTGATGAACCGGGCCGGGTGACCGGCTCGCTCTTTTTCATGAAGCCCATATTTGGCCGTGGCCCCTCTTTGCCCATTCGCCTGACCCTGGCGGTACTGGCGTGCCTGATGCTGATTATCGCAGACAGCCGCTACCAGTCCTTTGCCGGCATCAAGGTCTATCTCAATTCCCTGGTGAGCCCCCTGCAGTACATGGCCAACAGCCCGCGGCTGTTGCTGGACTCCGCTTCTACCCAGCTGATGTCGCGCCAGGCCCTGCTGAACCAGGCCGAGCGCATGGAGCGGGAGCTGTTTCTGCTGCGTGACGATTTGTTGCGGCTGCGCCATCTGGAGCAGGAGAACCAACGCTTGCGCGAGCTGCTGGGATCACCGGTACAGCGCGACGCCCGCCGCATGGTGGCCGAGATCATGGCGGTGGACACGGATCCGTTTTCCCATCAGGTGGTGATCGACAAGGGCAGCCTGCAGGGGGTGTTTGAAGGCCAGCCGGTGCTCAACGAGCAGGGTGTGGTCGGCCAGATCATCTCGGTGGGCAAGACCACCAGCCGAGTGCTGCTGATCACCGATACCAGCCACGGCATTCCGGTGCGGGTGGCGCGTAACGACATTCGCGCCATCGCCAGCGGCAGTGGTCGGCTGGATCGGCTGGTGCTCGACAACATCACCCGAAATACCGACATTCAGCAGGGTGACGTGCTGCTCAGCTCGGGCCTGGCGGGGCGCTTTCCCGAGGGCTATCCGGTGGGGCGGGTGACCCATGTGGGCCATGAGGAAGGCCAGGCCTTTGCCGATATTCGCATAACCCCCTTTGCCGCCCTGGATAGAGTGCGGTACCTGCTGCTGCTGTGGCCCGAGCCGCGGGTCGCAGAGCCTGAGCCGGCGGTGGCCGAACCCGGAGAACCCACGCCATGAGTGCCTTTCCATTGCGCAGTCGCCTGGGCATCATGGCCAGCCTGGCGCTGGCGCTGATCCTGTCGATTCTGCCGCTGCCGGACATAATAGCGCCCTTTCGCCCCGACTGGCTGTTGGTCACCCTGCTGTACTGGACCATTGCCCTGCCGCACCGGGCCAACGTGGGCACCGCCTTTGTGGCCGGCCTGCTGCTGGATCTGCTGCTGGGCTCGGTGCTGGGGGTGCGCGCCCTGGCGCTGGTGATTCCGGTGTATCTGGCCGCTTCCCAGTTTCAGCGCATGCGCAACTACTCGGTGTGGCAGCAGGCCTTTGTGGTCGGCGGCCTGGCCATGCTCAACAAGCTGCTAATCTTCTGGACCGGCTACCTCAACAGCGCCATTCAGGTGGACTATCACTACTTTTGGTCCATCGTCAGCAGCATGGTGTTCTGGCCCTGGATCTTCCTGTTGCTGCGCAAGTGCCGGCGTCAGTTTGCCCTGACCTGAGGAGTCGTCATGACCATCGCCCTTTACCTGGCTTCCGCCTCGCCCCGTCGCCGCGAGCTGCTGGCGCAGCTGGGGGTACGCTTTGAACTGGTGCGTCCCGAGGTGGAAGAGCGCCAGCGGCCGGACGAAGACGCCGCCGGCTATGTGCAGCGGCTGGCCCGGGACAAGGCCCTGGCCGGTGCCGCGCTGGCGCCCGAGCCGCTGCCGGTGCTGGGCGGTGACACCATAGTGGTGGTGGACGGCGAGGTGCTGGAAAAGCCCCAGTGCGAGGCCCACGGCAAGGCCATGCTGCGCCGGCTGTCGGGCCGCAGCCATCGAGTGATGACCGCCATGGCGCTGGCGTGGGGCGAACACTGCCGGAGTGTGCTGGTGACCACGGAAGTGACCTTCCGCGCCCTGAGCGAGGCCGACATCGACCGCTACTGGCACACTGGCGAGCCCGTTGACAAGGCCGGCGGTTACGGCATTCAGGGACTGGGTGGACGTTTTGTGTCGCGTATTCACGGCAGCTATAGCGCCGTGGTGGGCCTGCCACTGGTGGAAACCGAAGCCTTGTTGCGGGACGCCGGCATCGTAACCGGTTGATTCCGGCTCTTGAAAGCCGCCATTCTGTGATAGTTTAAGGCCATATCACCCCCTCACTGGCGGAGCCCACATGTCTGCAGAACTGATTATCAATATGACCCCGGCTGAGACCCGGGTGGCACTGGTGGAAAACGGTATCCTGCAGGAAGTGCATATCGAACGTCAGGCCCGGCGCGGCATCGTCGGCAATATCTACAAGGGCAAGGTCAGCCGGGTGCTGCCCGGCATGCAGGCGGCCTTTGTGGACATCGGCGGAGAGCGCGCCGCCTTTCTGCATGCCTCCGACATCGTGCCCCATACCGAGTGCGTCGACACCCGTGAGCAGGCCCATTTTCAGGCCGGCAATATCGCCGAACTGGTGCGTCAGGGCCAGGATATCATGGTGCAGGTGGTCAAGGATCCCCTCGGTACCAAAGGAGCTCGCCTCACCACCGACATTACCCTGCCGTCCCGCTATCTGGTGTTCATGCCCGGCAGCGCCTACGTGGGCGTGTCCCAGCGCATCGACTCCGAACAGGAGCGGGAGCGGCTCAAGGCCCTGGCCGCCGAGCATGTGGACGAACAGGGTGGCTTTATCATTCGCACCGCCGCCGAGGGCATCGGCGAGCAGGAGCTGGCCCAGGATGCCGCCTTTCTCAAGCGGCTGTGGCGCAAGATTCAGGAGCGCCGGGGCAAGTACCCGTCCTGCTCCATGCTCTACGAGGATCTGCGGCTGGCGTTTCGCATCGTGCGCGACTTTGTCGGGGCCGAGCTGGATCGTATTCGGGTCGATTCTCGGGAAACCTGCGACGCCCTGCGCACCTTTGTGGATGAGTTCGTGCCCGAGCTGTCCGGGCGCATCGAGTACTACCACGGCGAGTCGCCGATCTTTGATCTGTATGACGTCGAAAACGAGATCCAGCGGGCCCTGGATCGCAAGGTGGAGCTCAAGTCGGGGGGCTATCTGATCATCGATCAGACCGAGGCCATGACCACCATCGATATCAATACCGGCGCCTTTGTCGGGCACCGTAACCTCGAAGAAACCATCTTCAACACCAATATCGAGGCTACCCAGGCCATTGCCCGTCAGCTGCGGCTGCGCAACCTGGGGGGCATTATCATCATCGACTTTATCGACATGTACGATGAGGACCACCGGCGCCGCGTGTTGCACAGTCTGGAGCTGGCCCTGTCCAAAGACAGGGCCAAGACCAACGTCAACGGCTTTTCCCAGCTGGGACTGGTGGAGATGACCCGCAAGCGCACTCGGGAGAGCCTGGAGCATGTGCTCTGCGATGCCTGTCCCGAGTGCAATGGTCGAGCCCGGGTGAAAACCGTGGAAACCGTCAGCTACGAAATCCTGCGAGAGATCCTGCGGGTCAACAAGGCCTACGACGCCGACAAGTTCGTGGTCTATGCCTCCACCGCCGTGGCCGCGGCCCTGCAGGAAGACGAGTCGCACATGCTGGCCGAACTGGAGGTGTTTATCGGCAAGCAGGTCAGGGTCAACAGCGAGCCCCTGTATAACCAGGAGCAGTTTGACGTGGTGATGATGTAGTGCTGAAACGCAGCCTGAGCTGGGCCTGGTTTGGCCTGGCCGGAGCCGCCGTGATGCTGGCCCTGTTGGTCAGCCTGCTGCGCTTCGGCTCGCCCTGGCTGGCGGCCCTGCAACAACAGTGGCTGGACCGGTTGCTGAGCGAACACCAGCTGACCCTGAACATCGGCGGCCTGGGGCTGGGCTGGCAGGACTTCGGTCCCGTACTGGTGCTGGAAGACGTGCGTCTGCAGCGGCCGCAACAGCCGGATCTGATCCTGCGTCGGGCCTCGGTGGACATGCAACTGTGGCAAAGTCTGCGCCAGTGGCGGCCGGTGCTCAACGAGCTCACCCTGGACGGCCTGCGGTTGACCCTGGGACTGAGCGGTGAAGGCGAGGCGCCGCGTACCGATATCACCGCCCTGCGCACTCTGGCACTGCAGGGCGTGGAGCGGCTGAGCCTGGTGGATGCCCAGCTGGTGCTGGCCGCTCCGGGCAAGCCTCTGCTGGAGCTGAATATTCCTGCCCTGCGCTGGCACAACGGCGCCGAGCTGCATCAGGGCGAGGGCCGATTGAGCTTTGGTCCCGGTGCCGGCCAGCAGTTTGTGTTTCAAGGGCGGCTGGAAGGGCCCATCGACCGCCTGAGCGGCGGTATTTATCTGCAGGCCGACCGGGTGGATGCCAGTCCGGTGTTGGCCCGGGTGCGCCCCGAGGACGATAGCGTCTCGGCCGAGCTTTCCTTTGAGGCCTGGCTGGAATGGCGGCAGGGCGAGCTGCAGGCGGCGCTGCTGACCCTGGGGCAGAACCGGGCCGGCTGGGGAGAGGGCCACGAGGTGGTGGTTAAGGGGGGTCGTCTGCAATGGCAACCGACCGCCGCCGGCTGGCAGCTGGCCAGCAGCGATATCGACATCAGCGTGGACGGCGAGGCCTGGGAGCGCTGGCAGGTTCAGCTCGACCGCGACGGGGAGCGGCTCAGCGGTTACCTGGATCGGCTCAGCTTTACCGATCTGGCGTTGCTGGCCCAGTGGGGCGAATACTACTGGCCCACCGCCGCGCGTCAGCTGGCGGGCATTGCCCCCAAGGGCCGGCTGTCGGGGCTGCGTTTTGCCGCCAATGCCGACGGCAGCGACTGGCAGCTGGACGGGGAACTCCACCAGGTCAGCACGCAGGCCTTTGGCTGGGTGCCGCAAACGCAGGGGCTGAATGGCCGCTTTACCCTGGCGGCGGAGCACGGCCGGCTGATCCTGAACCAGCCCGAGGCCGCCGACTGGCACTGGGACAAGGCTTTTCGCGGCCCCTGGCCGATGCGTGCGCTGACCGCCGAGCTGCAGTGGCAAAAACGCGGCCGCGACTGGTGGCTGTGGAGTGACCGGCTGCGGGTGGCCGGCGACGACCTGGATCTTGAAGCCTGGGTCAGCCTGCAGTTGCCGCCGGCAGGGTCGCCCCTGCTCAGCGCCTCGGCCCGAGTGGATCTGCACCGGGCCGGTCGGGCTGGGGTTTATCTGCCCGAGCCGGTAATGGGCACTCGGCTGGTGGACTACCTGCAGGGCGCCATTCGCGGCGGCCATGCCGAACACGCCGAAGTGCTCTGGTACGGTCGCCTCAATCGTTTTCCCTATCGCGACGGGTCGGGCATTTTTCAAGCCCGGGTGCCTCTGCGCGACGCCGAATTCCGTTTTGATCCCCACTGGCAGCCGCTGACTGCCCTGGATCTCGATCTGCTGTTTGAAAACGACGGCCTGTACATGACCGGCCCCAGCGGGCGCCTTGGTCAGGCCCGGGCCGAAAACATCGATGCCCGCATCGTGCCCCTGAACCGCAGCGCCCGCCTCGCGCTGAACGCCGGCATTGAGGGGGACGGCGAGGCGGTGTCCGGTTACCTGCAACAGTCTCCCCTGGCCGGCTCGGTGGGGGCCACCCTGCAGCAGGTGCGGGTGTCGGGCCCGCTGACGGGCCGGCTGGCCCTCGACATTCCCCTGAGCGGCGGCCCGGTGGGGGTAAAGGGCGAGGTGACTTTCAGTGACAATGAGGTCTTGATCACGCCCCTGGCCATGCCCCTGACCGGAGTGCACGGCACCCTCAATTTTGACGAGAAAGAAACCGGGCTGAAGCAGTTGCAAGGCCGCTGGCTGGGCCAGCCGCTGACGGTGGATTATCAGGGCCGGATCACCGAGGCCGGCTATCATGCCGATATCGGTCTGGCCGGCCGCTTGCAGGGCGATGCCCTGGGCCGGGCACACCCCTGGCTGGCGGGGTTGCAGGGCGAGGCCGGCTGGCAGGGCCGAGTGCAGCTGAACATGACCGAAGGGCGGGTGAATTACACCGCCGAGCTGGACTCGAGCCTGGCAGGGCTGGCAAGCCGGCTGCCGCCGCCCCTGGGCAAGGATGCCGGACCGGATCGGCCGTTGCGGCTGTTGCTGTCCGGCGACACGGCCCAGGCCCGTGCGCGGCTTGCCATGGCGCCGGATATCGATGCCGAGCTGCGACTCGGCTTTGCCGCCGACGGTGTGCACGTCAGCCGGCTCTGGCTCGATGCCGGCGGCGCAAAGGCCAGGCTTCCCCGAGCGCCGGTGGATGTGGCGGCACACCTGGCCGAGCTCGGGCTGGACGACTGGCTGGCGCGGCTCGGCGGGGCGTCGTCGAACGAGGCAGGAGCGATAGCGTTGCACTGGCCGGAGCGCTACCGGGCGGACTTGCGTGCCGACAGCGGTGAGCTGTGGCGCCAGCCACTCAGCGATCTGCGGCTGACCTTCAGCCCGGGAGAAGCCGGCCGCCACCGGCTGGCGGTGGCGGCGCAGCAGGCGCAGGGAGAGCTGGCCTGGGGCAATGATGAACCGATCACCGCCAGTTTTGACCGGCTGTGGCTGTCGCCAAGGCCCGGCGGTGAAGGCATCGGTATGGGCCGGTTGTCTCCGGCCCGAGTGCCGGCCCTGGTGTTTCGCTGTGACGACTGCCGCTGGCGCGAGCTGGCCTTGGGTAAGGCAGGGTTCCAGTTGTCACCGCTGCACGCGGAAAACGGCGTGCAGCTCGACGACCTCTGGCTCGACGGTCCCTTGCTGCAGGGCCGGGCGCAAGGGCGTTGGCTGCAGCACGACAGCGGCGACCTTACCCGGCTGCAGTGGCGAGGAGGGGCGCAATCCCTGCAGGCGCTCTGGCAGGCCCTGGATGAACCCTCGCCATTCCGTGACACCCAGGCGCTGCTGGAAGGCGAGCTGAGCTGGCCCGGGCTGCCCTGGCAGCCGGTGACCTCCCGCCTGGATGGCACCGTCAGCGTGGAAACCGGCGCCGGCGTGCTCACCGGGGTGAGCGACAAGGGCGCCGGCCTGCTGTCGGTGCTGAGCATGGACTCGATACTGCGGCGGCTGCGGCTGGATTTTCGCGACGTGTTTGAAGGCGGTTTTTACTTTGACAGTATTCGTGCCACCGGCACCTTTGAGCAGGGCCTGTTGCGCAACGACGACTTTCTGCTGAAAGGGGCCGCCGGCGACATGGCCGGGCAAGGACGGGTGGACCTGGCCGCCGAGCGGCTCGATTACCGTTTTGAATTCACGCCCAACCTGACCGGCAACCTGCCGGTGCTGGCGGCCTTTGCGGTGACGCCGGTGACCGGCCTTTATGTGCTGGCCCTGTCCAAGGTACTGGGGCCTGTGGTAGATGTATTCACGCGTATTCGTTATCGCGTGAGTGGCCCCCTGGCCAGCCCGACGGTCAGTGAACTGGGCCGGGAGCGGGAGCAAATCCGCCTGCCTCAAAACGACAAGGAGTAATAAATGGAACTGGTAGCCCTGCAACTGAACGCGGGTGCCGACTGGCATGGCAACCGGGAACGGATTGAGGCCCTGCTGGCGCGGCTGCCCGACGCCCGTCCGCTGCTGGTGCAACTGCCGGAAAACGCCGTGGTGTTTGGCGGGCGCGAGGCGGTGCTGAGTGTGGCCGAACCGCTTAGTCAGGGGCCGGTGCAGGACTGCCTGGCGCACTGGGCCAAGCGTTTTGGCATCTGGCTGGTGGTGGGCTCCATGCCGACCCGCATTGAGGGCAGCGACAGGCTGCACACCAGTTGCCTAGTTTATGATGAGCAGGGTCAGCAGGTGGCGCATTATCACAAGCTGCACCTGTTCGATGTGGATGTGGCCGACGGCCATGGCCGTTACCGGGAGTCGGACAGCTACCAGCCGGGGAGCGAGTTGGGCGTGGTCGACAGTCCCTTTGGTCGCCTGGGGCTGTCGATCTGTTATGATCTACGTTTTCCCGAGTTGTATCGTGCCCTGCGCGAGCGGGGTGCCGACATTCTGATGGTGCCGGCGGCCTTTACTCGAGTGACCGGCCAGGCGCACTGGCTGCCACTGTTGCAGGCCAGAGCCATTGAAAATCAGTGTTATGTGCTGGCCGCCGGTCAGTGGGGGGAGCATGCGGGAGGTCGCCAGACCTGGGGACATTCGGTGATTCTGGATCCCTGGGGTGAGGTGTGTGCCTGCCTGCCCGAAGGCGAAGGCCTGATTCGGGCCCCCCTTGATCGCCAGCGCCTTGAGAGCGTGCGCCGCCAGATGCCAGTGGCCCAACATGCCCGCCTGCGGGCGGTGTGGAGAGACAAAGAATGAGTATTGAACAGATCAACCAAAGCCTGCTGGTGCCCAACGAGCTGGACATGGCTCTGCTGGACGCCCAGCTGGCGCGGCTCAGCCGCCACCAGATCGACTTTGCCGATCTGTACTTTCAGAACAGCGTGCACGAGTCCTGGGTGCTGGAAGACGGCATCGTCAAGGACGGCAGCTACAACATTGAGCAGGGCGTGGGGGTGCGCGCCGTAAGCGGCGAAAAGACCGGCTTTGCCTATTCCGATGAGCTGACCGCCGCCGCCCTGGATCAGGCGGTAAGCGCCGCCCGGGGCATTGCCGCCCACGGCGGTGACGGTCGCTTCAAGGTGGGCAAGGAGCAGCCGGTGATCGCCCGCTACATGGGGGTTAATCCGCTCGACAGCCTGCCCCGGGAGCAAAAAATTGCCCTGCTGCAGCAGATGGATGCCTTTGCCCGAAGCCTGGATCCGGCGGTAACCCAGGTGATCGCTTCCATCTCCGGTGTTTATGAAGAAGTGCTGGTGCTGGCCACCGACGGTACCCTGGCCACGGACTTGCGCCCCCTGGTGCGCTTGAATTGCTCGGTGCTGGCGGAGCGTAATGGCCGGCGCGAGCGTGGCAGCAGCGGCGGCGGTGGCCGTTTTGGTTACGACTACTTCCTTGAAGAGGTCGACGGCCAACCCAGGGCCATGGGCTATGCTCGGGAAGCGGTGCGTCAGGCCCTGGTAAACTTGGAGGCGGTGGACGCCCCCGCCGGTACCATGCCGGTGGTGCTCGGGGCCGGCTGGCCTGGCGTGCTGTTGCATGAGGCGGTGGGTCATGGCCTGGAAGGGGACTTTAACCGCAAGGGCTCTTCTGCCTATGCCGGCCGCATTGGTGAAAAGGTGGCCTCATCCCTGTGCACCATAGTGGACGACGGCACCCTGGCCGATCGTCGTGGCTCCTTGACCATAGACGACGAGGGTACCCCCAGCGGCTACAACGTGCTGATCGAAAACGGCGTGCTCAAGGGGTATATGCAGGACAAGCTCAACGCCCGGCTGATGGGCATGGCGCCCACCGGCAACGGCCGGCGCGAGTCTTACGCTCACCTGCCGATGCCGCGCATGACCAATACCTATATGCTGGCTGGCGAGACGCCGCCGGAAGAGATCATTCGCAGCGTGAAGAAGGGCATTTACGCTCCCAACTTCGGCGGAGGTCAGGTGGACATTACCTCGGGCCGGTTTGTATTTTCGGCCTCCGAAGCCTACCTCATTGAGGACGGCAAGCTGACCGCGCCGATCAAGGGGGCGACCCTGATCGGCAACGGCCCCGAGGCCATGAGTCAGGTGTCCATGGTGGGCAATGATCTAAGCCTGGATGCTGGTGTCGGCGTGTGCGGCAAGGACGGTCAGAGCGTGCCCGTGGGCGTGGGCCAGCCGACCCTCAAGCTGGATCGCATGACGGTCGGCGGCACCCAGTAAGCAGCCTGTTCCTGAAAACTACAACGCCGGCATGATGCCGGCGTTTTTTATGGTGGGTCGTATTACTGATCCAGGTGTTGCTTCAGATACTGAAACAGCTCCCGGTAGGCCTTGGGCGGCAGGCCGGCGGCCTGCTCCTTGCGACCGGTGCGGGCCAGCTGACGCAGCTTCTGTCGATCCAGTCCGCGATATTCGGCCATCAGGGCATCCACGCCCTTGTCGCCCTCGCGGATCAGGCGGTCCCGCCATTGCTCCAGCTTGTGAAAATGGGCGTTGACCACGGCGTTCTTCTGATCAAAAGCGTTGAGCGCCTCGCGAATGGCGGTGACGTCCCGGCTGCGCATCAGCTTGCCGATAAACTGCAGGTGACGACGCAGGGCCTCGCGCTTGTTGGAAAGCTTGTGCGCCAGCTCGATGGCATCCTTCAGCTCTTCGTCCAGGGGCACCTTGGCCAGATCGCTGGCCTTAAGCCTGACCAGGTCCAGGCCCAGTTGCTGCAGGGCGTGGCTTTCCCGCTTCATTTCGCTTTTACTGACCCACTCGATATCGTCGTCGTGGTCTGAGTGGTCGTCGTGATGGCGCATGGTATGTCTCTTGCAAATCGGTGATGGTGAATATATTACCAGCTTCTCCCAAGGGGCGCAGGGGTCTGTTATGCTAACGGCAAACGGAACCAGCGAATTCACTATGACTCCCGAAGAGATTCAAATCGAACAGCGCCAGCTTGAGATGGCGGTAGAGCAGGCGCTGGAAAGCGCCAAACGCCTGGGTGCCGAGGCGGCGGAGGTGTCCATCAGCAAGCAGACCGGGCTGTCGGTGAACACCCGCAATGCCGAACTGGAGAACATCGAGTTCAACAAGGACGGTGCCCTCGGCATCGCCGTGTACAGAGACGGCCGCAAGGGCTCGGCATCCACCTCGGATCTGCGCCCCGACGCCATTGCCCGCACCGTGGCGGCGGCGCTGGATATTTCCCGCTATACCACCGCCGATCCTCATGCCGGCCTGGCCGATGCCGACCAGCTGGCCTGGAATGCGCCTACCCTTGAGCTGTGCTTTCCCCGTGCCATGGAGCCCGCCGACGGCATCGAGCTGGCACTGCGTTGTGAGCGCGCGGCGCTGGGCCGTGACAAACGCATCAAGCAGTCCGACGGCGCCAGTTTCTCCGCCAATGTCGGCATTCGCGTTTACGGCAACAGCCACGGTTTTGTCAAAGGCTTTGCCGGCTCCCGCTATGGCATGAGCTGTGTGCTCATCGGCGAGCAGGACGGCGACATGCAGCGGGAATACGGCTACACCTCGGCCCGCAGCTTTGACGATCTGTGGGACCCGGAGCGGGTCGCCGACGAGGCGGTCAGCCGC
Source organism: Oceanimonas doudoroffii (assembly GCF_002242685.1). NCBI lineage: Bacteria > Pseudomonadati > Pseudomonadota > Gammaproteobacteria > Aeromonadales > Aeromonadaceae > Oceanimonas > Oceanimonas doudoroffii. Next base: position 151,877 of record NZ_NBIM01000005.1, on the reverse strand, counting down.
ACGCTTGGGCGCCTTGGTGGTCGCAAGATCGGCACCACCCAGGCGCCGGTATTGTTTCATCCGGATGTGGCGGCGGGCCTGTTCGGCCACCTGGTGATGGGCATTAGCGGTGGTAACCTGTATCGCAAGTCCTCCTTTCTGCTCGATGCCTGCGGCGAGCAACTGTTTCCCGATTGGCTCACCATTCACGAGCAGCCCCACCTCAACAAGGGCCTGGCCAGCGCCCCCTTTGACAATGAAGGGGTACGCACCTGCGAGCGCAACATCATCGAAAACGGCGTACTGCAGACCTATCTGCTCACCAGCTACTCGGCGCGCAAGCTGGGCCTGCCGGTAACCGGCCATGCCGGCGGCATTCACAACTGGACGGTGTCAAACAGCGGCCAGAGCCATGATGAGCTGCTGAAGCAAATGGGCACCGGGCTGCTGGTGACCGAGATGATGGGGCAGGGGGTAAACATCGTCACCGGTGACTATTCCCGCGGCGCCGCCGGCTTCTGGGTGGAGAACGGCGAAATCGCCTACCCGGTGGAGGAAATCACCATCGCCGGCAATCTGAAGACCATGTTTGCCGGTATTCAGGCCATTGGTACCGACGTGGAAACCCGCTCCAGCCTGCACACCGGCTCTGTGCTGATCGACAAGATGAAAATCGCGGGGCAGTAAACCTAGCTATAAGCTGCAAGAAGGGCCGCGTATGCGGCCCTTGGTGTTTCTGGCTATTGATATTGATGGCAGGGCGTAGGTTGGGATTCGCTACGCTCATCGCCAACCTACGGTTAGCTGTTGCCTGATCAGTGCAGCAGGATCAGCGTGGCCAGCCCCAGGAAGGACAACAGGCCGACGGTGTCGGTGATGGTGGTCAGGGCCATGGAGCCGGCCAGGGCCGGATCGATATTGAAGCGTTTCATGATAAGCGGAATGCTGGCGCCGGCCAGGCCCGCCACCGACAGGTTGATAAACATGGCGGCGGCAATCACCAGGCCAATTTCCCAGCTGCCTTTCCATAGCGCCACTACCACGGATATCGCCACCGCCCACAGCATGCCGTTAAGCAGACCCACCAACGCCTCCTTGGTCAGTAGCCAGCGGGCGTTGCTGTCGCCGATATGGCCCACCGCCATGCCTCGAATCACCAGCGCCAGGGTCTGGTTGCCGGCAATGCCGCCCATGGACGGCACTATGGTCATCAGAATGGCCAGGGTAGCCAGCTGGGACAGGGTTTCCTCAAACATGTTGGATACGCTGGCGGCCACCAGCGCCGAGCCCAGGTTGATGGTCAGCCAGAAGGAGCGGCGGCGCGCGCTGGTGAGCACGGGGGCAAAGGTGTCCTCGTCGTCGTCCATCTTGGCCATACCCATCATGGAGTGCTCGCCTTCTTCTCGAATGATGTCGACCACGTCGTCGATGGTGATGCGCCCGAGTAGCAGGTTGTTTTCATCCACCACCGGTGCCGACAGCCAGTCATGGCGCTCAAACAGGTTGGCCACCTCGGTGTCGGTCATGGTCAGGGGAATGGCTTCCACCGAGGTGTCCATGGCCTCGGCCACCGTGGTGGTGGGAGACTGTACCACCAGGCTGGCGAGGGAAATGTCTCCCAGCAAACGGTTATGCGGATCCACCACATAGAGGGTGTCGGTGCCTTCCGGCAGCTCGCTGTGCAGGCGCAGGTAGCGCAGCACCACGTCTATGGTGACATCGGGGCGCAGGCTGATGAATTCGGTGTTCATCAGCGAGCCGGCGGTGTCTTCCGGATAGGACAGCGCCAGCTCGGCACGCTGGCGATCCTGCTCGTCCATTTCGGTGAGCACCTGGTTGAACAGCTGCTCGGGCAGATCCCGCAGTACATAGGCCAGATCGTCCGACTCCATGTCCTCCAGGGCGATGGCCAGCTTTTCCGGCTCCATCAGCCGAATGATGCCGTCGCGCACCTCTTCCGACAGCTCTTCCAGGATCTCGCCGTAATCGTCCGGATCGATCAGCTGCCAGAGTACCTTTCGGCTGGGAGCGGGTGAAGATTCCAGCAACCAGGCCACGTCCCCCGGGCGCATCTGCTGCAGCATGCGGCGCACGTGCACAAACATGCCGCTGTTGAGGGCCTGGGTGACCGCCTCGAGGTGGTCCGTGGTGCCGGTTTGATCGGTGGACTCTGTCATGGGGCGGATCCGTCGGGTTATTCCGACTCGTTAAAGCGATCCGCCACCAGCCGGGCCACGGCATTCATGGCGGCTTCCGCTTCCGGGCCCTCGGCCACCACGCGAATGGCGTGTCCCTGGGCCGTTTCCAGCATCAGCAGGCCCATGACGCTGTTGGCGGGGGCCTCTTTCTGCTGGTTGCACACGGTGACTTCGGCGTCGAATTGCTGGGTCAGCTGCACCAGCTGAATGGCGGCCCGGGCGTGCAGCCCTAGCTTGTTGACGATTTGCAGGTCGCGTTCAATTTTCGGCATTGCGCTTTTCCAGAGTACGGTGACGTAGCTGCACGCTTTTGCCCATCTGGCCAAAGACCCGGGCCAGCTGTTCGGCGATGAAGACCGAACGGTGCTGACCGCCGGTGCAGCCGATGGCCACGGTGACATAGCTGCGGTTATTGCGTTCCAGGTGGGGCATCCAGGTGATCAGCAGGTTTTCCAGCTGCCACAGGTATTTCATCACCTCGGGCTGGCTGCTCAGGTAATCGGCCACCGGCTGATCCTGGCCGGTAAAGGGGCGCAGTTCGGCAATCCAGTGGGGGTTGGGCAGAAAACGGGCGTCAAACACGAAGTCGGCGTCCTTGGAAACGCCGTATTTGTAGCCAAAGGACTCGAACACCCAGTTCAATTCCTTTTCTTTCTTGCCGAGGATGCGTTCGCGAATGATTTCGCTGAGATCGTGAATGCTTAAGGACGAGGTATCGATGCGCAGGTCCGCGTCCGACGACAGTGGCGCCAGCAGATGAGTTTCTTCGCGAATGGCCTCGTCCAGGGTCAGGCTGTGGCGGGACAGCGGATGCAGCCGGCGAGTGTCCCCAAAGCGGCGGATCAGCACCGAATTGTCGGCGTCGATAAAGATGCTGGAAGGCTGAACGTCATCCATGGCTCGCACCTCGGCCAGAAAGGCTTCCAGCTGCTCGGCACTGTCGGGCAGGTTGCGTACGTCTATGCTTACCGCCACCGCTCCGGGTTTGTCCCGGCGCAGCCGCACCAGCTCCGGCAGCAGCGCCACCGGCAGGTTGTCGACGCAGTAATGGCCGAGATCTTCAAGTACCCGCAAGGCCACGGTTTTGCCCGAACCGGAACGGCCACTGACGATCACCAGCTGCATCTTGCTATCCTCAGGCTGAAATCATGATTTGATAGAGTTCCTCATCGCTGCCGGCCTGACGTAATTGCCGGCACACCTGCTTGTTACTCAGTTTCTCGGCGATCAGCGACAGGGTCTTGAGGTGTTGCTTGCATTCCTGCTCCGGTACCAGCAGGGCAAACACCAAGCCCACCGGCTGGTTGTCGATGGCGTCGAACTCCACCGGCTCGGCAAAGGTAAGCAGTACGGCAGTCGCCTTGTTGTCATCGCTGATCCGGCCGTGAGGAATGGCGATGCCATTGCCGATGCCGGTACTGCCCATTTTCTCTCGGGCCAGCAGACAGTCAAAAAGCGGCTGGCTGCCGATATTGAGATGTTCGGCAGCCAGCTCGCTGATAATTTCCAGAGCACGTTTTTTGCTCGTGCAGGGGACTGCACTGCGGGTGCAGCCCCTGCTGAGTATGTCGGCGACTTCCATGGTTATTTTTGCTTGAGTTTTTCTTTGTGTTTGATGATTTGACGATCCAGCTTGTCGATGAGGCTGTCGATGGCCGCATACATGTTTTCATGCTGGGAGTTGGCAAACAGCTCGCCGCCGGTGACGTTCAGCTTGGCTTCGGCGATTTGCTGCATTTTTTCCACATTAAGGATGACGTGCGCATTGGTGATGTGATCGAAATGGCGTTCCAGCCGGGTAAACTTGCTGTTCACATAATCACGCAGGGCATCGGTGATCTCGACATGGTGTCCGGTCAGATTTATTTGCATAACGTCTTCCTTCTGTCGTTGCCTTTAAACCAGGCGTTTGCGCTGATTGGAAGGGGGAATGGCCAGTGACTCCCTGTACTTGGCGATGGTTCGCCTGGCCACCTTGATCCCCTGGTCGGCCAGCAGCTGGGCAATTTTGCTGTCGCTCAGCGGCTTGGCCGGGTTTTCGGCCCCGACCAGCTTCTTGATCAGGGCGCGAATTGCCGTGGACGAACACTCACCCCCGTCGTCGGTGCCCACATGACTGAAGAAGAAATACTTGAGTTCAAACACGCCACGGGGGCTGTGCATGAACTTCTGTGTGGTCACCCGGGAGATGGTGGATTCGTGCATCTCCACCGCTTCCGCCACATGGTTCAGCACCATGGGCTTCATGGCCTCTTCTCCATATTCAAAGAATGCCTGTTGTTGTTCAACAATACAATTGGCAACCTTGAGCAGCGTCTCATTTCGGCTTTCAAGGCTCTTGAGAAACCACTTGGCGTCCTGCAGGTGATTGCGAATAAACTGGCCGTCCTCGCTGTTGCGGGGCTTGCTGGCCAGGGCCGCGTAGGTCTGGTTGAGCCGTATCTTGGGCATGGCCTCTGGGTTGAGTTCCACCACCCAGACCCCGCTGCGCTTGGTGACCACCACATCGGGAATGACGTATTCGGAGTTACCCTGAATAATGCTGCTGCCGGGGCGGGGCTCCAGTTGCTGAATCAGCGCCAGCACTTCCCGGAGCTCGTCTTCCTTGAGCTTGGTCTTGCGCTGCAGGCTGCGGTAGTCACGGTTGCCGAGCAGGTCCATGTGCTGGGCCAGCAAGGCGCGGGCTTCACTCAGCCAGGGTGTGTCGGGCGGATACTGCTCCAGCTGAATGCACAGGCACTCCTGCACGCTGCGGGCGGCCACGCCGATGGGGTCGAAGTGCTGAATACGCTTGAGCACTGCTTCCACTTCGTCGGCCTCGATACCGAGCTCCCGGGCCGATACCGCTTCCAGCAGATCGTCGATACCGGCGGTGAGGTAGCCGGCGTCGTCGACGGCATCGATTATGGCCATGGCGATGGCCTGATCGGTGTCACTGAAAGGGGTCAGATTCATCTGCCAGATCAGGTAGTCCTGCAGGCTCTCGGTGGTTTCACCCTGGTAAACGCTGTCTTCCAGCCCTTCCGGCAGGCCGGCGCCGCCGCTGACCGGAGAGGCGGTGTAAACCTCCTCCCAGCTGGTGTCCATGGGCAAGTCTTCGGACAGCTGGTTGCGCTCCATGGCGGTGTCGGCGGCCATCTGCTCTTCGTTGCGGTTGTCGGCCACCTTGACGCTGTCGGCTTCCTCCTGCTCCAGCAGGGGGTTGCTGTCCAGCGCCTGCTGAATTTCCTGCTGCAGCTCCATGCTGGACAGCTGCAACAGGCGAATGGCCTGCTGCAGCTGGGGCGTCATGGTCAGCTGCTGGCCCAGACGTAACTGAAGAGTCGGCTTCATGTATGCAAACGTCCTTCCATATCAACCGCGGGTTGCGGTGCCTTCAGAGGCTGAATTGTTCGCCGAGATAAACCTTTTTGACCTGCTCGTTGGCGAGGATTTCCGTCGGTGTGCCGGCGGCGATGCGGTGCCCATGACTGACAATATAGGCCTTTTCGCACACGTCCAGGGTCTCGCGCACATTGTGATCGGTGATCAGTACGCCCAGTCCTCTGTCCCTGAGGTGCAGAATGATTTTCTTGATGTCTATCACCGAAATGGGATCCACACCGGCAAAGGGTTCGTCGAGCAGAATAAAGCGCGGATCCGCCGCCAGCGCCCGGGCGATCTCAACCCGCCGCCGTTCGCCGCCGGACAGACTCATTCCCAGGCTGTCGCGAATATGGGTAATGTTGAATTCTTCCAGCAGCTGTTCCATTTTCTCGCTGCGGCCGTCGGCATTCAGATCCTTGCGGGTCTGCAGCACCGCCATCAGGTTGTCGGCCACGCTCAGGCGGCGAAAAATCGAGGCCTCCTGGGGCAGGTAGCCAATGCCGGAGCGGGCGCGCACGTGCATGGGCTCGTGACTGATATCCTGGCCGTCGATGGTGATGCTGCCGGCGTCCCGCTGGACCAGGCCCACAATCATGTAAAAGGAGGTGGTCTTGCCGGCACCGTTGGGGCCGAGCAGACCCACGATCTGACCGGTGTTAACGGTCAGGCTGACGTCGGCCACCACTTTGCGGCCCTTGTAGCTTTTCTGCAGGCCGCGCGCTTTCAGTATCGCCATGCTCAGTTCTTGTCCTGCTCGTCGAAATTCTGCACCTGCTCGGGCAGGAAGATGGTGGTGACCCTGTCCTTGCCGCCCTGGCTTTCGGCCTCCATCTGCTCCTTGTCGATAAAGTAGCGAATACGGTAGCCGGTGACGATGTTGTCATCCTGCTTGAGCTTGGCGTCCCGAATCAGGGTGATGGTGCGGGCGCGCATGTCGTAGTGAATTTCCCGCGCCTCGGCATGCACCGGCTTGCCGTTGTTGAGGATCTGCTCGTAGGTGGCCGGACTGCCCTTGGCAGTCATCGACTGCAGGCCCTGTTCATTGCGGATCACCACCAGCTGGTCGGCGCGCACGTCTATGCTGCCCTGCTTGACCACTACCTTGTCGATAAAGGTGACCTTGTCATCGGCCAGCTCTACCAGTTGACGGCCCGCGTCTATGGTCACCGGCTGGCGAAAGTCGCTGTCCCTGGCCTGGGCCTGACCCAGGCCGAGCAGGCCGCCAAGACTAAGGATTGAAATAAGTTGCCCGGGTTTCATTCAGTAATTCCACCGTTTGTTGATCAAGCTCGCCCAGCACACCCAGCCCCTCGGCCTGGTATTGCGGACTTTGCAGCCGCACCTGCCGGTTGGAGCGCAGCTGGTTATTGATAAAGTCCAGTTCCAGATATTCGGTGGTCAGGGTTTCCACCAGGGCATCCGGTTGCAGCCCATTGCCCACGACATTGCCGGTCAGCACGGCATTGTCGCCGGTATTGATGGTGCCGTCATCACCGCGGAGCCGCCACTGGGGCTGGCCATCGGGGGAATAGAGCAAGATAACAGGTTTTTTCATCAGGGTCATGGACAGGGGCTCGTAGTACTCGGCGTACTCCGCCTGCATGCCCCGGTAGGGCAGCCCCAGCCGGTTGTACTGCACGCTGGCCAGGTTGGTGGCGACGAAATCGGGCTGGTAATCCTGCGGGTTTACCGGCGCTTCGGTATCGTTGCGAAACCACTGCCAGCTGGCCAGCGCAATGATGAACAGGGCGCCAAACAGCCAGGTCTGGCGGCTCATACGCTCATGCCCTCGGCCTGCTCCAGCCGGCCGCGGGCCGCCAGCAGCAGATCGCACAGTTCGCGCACCGCACCCCGGCCACCGGCGGTGCGGGTCGTGTAGTCGGCCCGCTGCAGCACCAGCGGGTGGGCATCGGCCACCGCTACCCCCAGGCCGCAGTCCTGCATCACCGGCAGATCCACCACGTCGTCGCCGATATAGGCCACCTGTTCGGGGGTGAGTTCCAGGCGCTCAAGCAGCTCGCCGTAACTGTGCATCTTGTCACTCTGGCCCTGATAGACATGGCGCACGCTCAGTGAAGCCATGCGTTCACTGACGATGCGCGAGCTGCGCCCGGTGATCACCGCCACTTCGATGCCGGCATTGAGCAATGCCTTGATGCCAAAGCCGTCCCGCGTGGAAAAGCCCTTGTATTCCTCGCCGTCGTTACCGAGGTAGATCATGCCATCGGACAAGACGCCGTCCACGTCACAAATCAGCAGGCGAATGTCTTTCAGCCGGCGCCAGACGTCCTTGGTCACGGCGCCATAGAGGGTTTGTACCGTCATCAGATCACTCCCGCGCGTAGTAAATCGTGCATGTTAAAGGCCCCGATCGGGCGCTGGTCATCATCCAGCACCAGCAGGCCGCTGATTTTTTTCTCTTCCATCAGTTTGACCGCTTCCGCCGCCAGCATGCCGGCGGGCACAGTGGTGCAGCTGCGGGTCATGACCTGCGCGATGCGAGTGTTGTGCACGTCAACCTTGTGGTCCAGGGTGCGGCGCAGGTCTCCGTCAGTATAGATGCCGGCCAGCCGGCCTTCGCCATCGACCACGGCGGTAAAGCCCATGCCGCTGCGGCCGATCTCCAGCAGCGCCTCGATGATCAGGGTGTCGAGACCCACTCGGGGCACCCGCTCGTCCTTGTGCATGATATCGGCCACCCGCAGCAGCAGCCGCTTGCCCAGGGCGCCGCCCGGGTGGCTGAGGGCGAAGTCGTCGGCGGTAAAGCCGCGGGCCTCCAGCAGCGCCACCGCCAGGGCGTCACCCATGGCCAGGGTGGCGGTGGTGCTGGCGGTGGGGGCCAGTCCCAGCGGGCAGGCTTCCTGCTCGACCCGAGTGCACAGGTGCACATCCGCTTCCCGGGCCATGGTGGACTCGGGCTTGCCGGTCATGCACACCAGCTTCATGCCCCGGCGCTTGAGCACCGGCAGCAGGGCGATGATTTCCTCGCTTTCACCGGAGTTGGACAGGGCCAGCACCAGGTCCCGGCTGTCGATCATGCCCAGGTCGCCGTGACTGGCTTCGCCCGGGTGCACAAAAAACGCCGGGGTGCCGGTGCTGGCCAGGGTGGCGGCAATCTTGTGGGCGATATGGCCGGACTTGCCCATGCCGGTCACGATGACCTTGCCCTGGCAGTGAAACATCAGCCGGCAGGCATGGTTGAAGGATTCATCCAGATATTGATAAAGGCCGTCGATGGCCGCCTTTTCAATATCGAGAACGCGTTGGGCGGTGCTACGATAATCAAATTCTGCTGACATGGGGTTCTCCGCTTCAGGGGCGGCGCCATTATAGAAAAGCCCGCGCCGAGAAGCGACCGGCATGATGCCTGCAGGGGCAGGATTTGGGTGGACAGGGGGTGGCGCAAATTCACCGTCATGCGGTTGCCGATATTCGGCCGAACCCATACAATCCTTTCTTTTTTACGGGGAAGCGAGTGTGAGCCAGAGCCTTGTCGAGATACGGGATCTTTGCTTCAGCCACGGTGATCGTCCTCTCTATGAGGGCATCAACCTGGAAATTCCGCGTGGAAAGATCACCGCCATCATGGGCCCCAGCGGTATCGGCAAGACCACCTTGCTGCGGCTGATCGGCGGTCAGATCAAGCCCGACAGCGGCGAAGTGCTGTTCGACGGCGAGTCGATTCCGTCCCTGGGGCGCAACCGGCTGTATCAGCTGCGCCGGCGCATGGGCATGCTGTTTCAGAGCGGCGCCCTGTTTACCGGCCTGTCGGTGTTTGACAATGTCGCCTTTCCATTGCGAGAGCACAGCGGCCTGCCGGAAGCCATGATCCATACCCTGGTGATGATGAAGCTGGAAGCGGTGGGGCTGCGTGGCGCCGCTCATCTGCTGCCGTCCGAGCTGTCTGGCGGCATGGCCCGGCGCGCGGCGCTGGCACGCAGCATCGCCCTGGATCCGGAGCTCATCATGTATGACGAGCCCTTTGCCGGCCAGGACCCCATCAGCATGGGGGTGCTGGTCAAGCTGATTTCCGAACTCAACCGGGCCCAGCAACTCACCTCTATTGTGGTGACCCACGACGTCGACGAGGTGATGACCATCGCCGATTACGCCTACATCATCGCCAACAAGAAGGTGATAGCGGCGGGCACGCCCGAGGAGCTGAAACGGCACGAGGATCCCCAGGTGGTGCAGTTTCTGCGCGGCAATGCCGACGGCCCGGTGCCGTTTCATTATCCCGCCCCCGATTACAGGGAGTCACTGACCTATGTTGATTGAGGTGATTGGCCGGCTGGGCCGGCAGGGTGTTTCCGGCCTGACCGCCCTGGGCCGGGCCGGGCTGATGCTGACCCACGCTTTGCTGGGGCGGCCCGAGCCGAAAAAGCATTTTCCGCTGCTGGTGCAGCAGTTGCATGTGGTCGGTGTGCAGTCGGTGCTGATCATTCTGGTGTCGGGGCTGTTTATCGGCATGGTGCTGGCGCTGCAGGGCTACAACGTGCTGGTGGACTTCGGTGCCGAAGGCAGCCTGGGTCCCCTGGTATCGCTGTCGCTGCTGCGGGAGCTGGGCCCGGTGGTGACCGCGCTGTTGTTTGCCGGCAGAGCCGGTTCGGCGCTGACCGCCGAGCTGGGCCTGATGAAGGCCACCGAGCAGCTCTCCAGCCTGGAAATGATGGGGGTGGATCCGCTGCGCCGGGTGGTGGCCCCTCGGTTCTGGGCCGGCTTTATCAGCATGCCGCTGCTGGCGTTTCTGTTCAGCATGGTCGGCATCTGGGGCGCCAAGCTGGTAGGGGTAGACTGGTTGGGCGTGGACGAGGGCGGCTTCTGGTCCGCCATGCAGGCGGCGGTCGACTGGCAACAGGACATCATGCAGGGCTTTGTAAAGAGTCTGGTGTTCGCCCTGGTGGTGACCTGGATTGCCCTGTTTAACGGAGTGGATGCCAGGCCCACGGCGGCCGGCATCAGTCAGGCGACCACCCGTACCGTGGTTCATTCATCTCTGGCGGTGCTGGGGCTCGATTTCGTGCTCACCGCCATCATGTTCGGGTAAGCGATAATGAAATACAGCAAACTGGAATTCAGCGTCGGCTGCTTTATGCTGGCCGGCATCGGCGCCCTGCTGCTGCTGGCGTTCAAGGTGGCCGGGGTGAGTGTCAACGGTCAGGGGGAGACCTATACCCTGTATGCCCGCTTTGACAACATCGGCGGCCTCAAGGTGCGCTCTCCCATCAAGGTGGGCGGCGTGGTGGTAGGGCGGGTGGCCGACATCAGCCTGGATGCCAAGTCCCAGGTGCCCGTGGTGACCCTGGCGGTGAACCGGGAGGCGGGGGAGTTTGCCGAGAGCAGCACCGCCGCCATTCTCACCTCCGGCCTGCTCGGCGAACAATACCTGGGCATTACTCCGGGCTTTGCCGACGAGGACATGGGCATCGGCATGCTGGCGGACGGCGACACCATCGCCGATACGCAATCTGCCCTGGTGTTGGAAGAGTTAATCGGCAAGTTTATTTATTCCATCGGTAAAGACTGAACCGGCATATTCCCGAGGAGGAATCATGAAAAAACAACTGATGTCCTGGCTGCTGGTGCTGGCCGGCCTGTTTGCGCTGCCGGCCATGGCCGCCACCGACCCCTATGTGCTGGTGGATCAGGTGGCCCAGCGCACCTTTGACCGGCTTGAGCAGGAACAGGGCGAAATTTCGTCCAATCCCGAGCACCTGCGCACCATAGTGCGGGAAGAAATGCTGCCGGCGGTGGATGTGCGCTATTCCGCCTACCGGGTGATCGGCAGCCAGCTCAAGCAGACCACCGCCGAGCAGCGTGAGCGGTTTGTTTCCGCCTTTAGCGACTACCTGGTGGTGACCTATGCCGATGCCCTGGCCGCCTACAAGGAGCAGACCGTGAACATCGGCAAGGGCCAGGCCGGCGCCGATGACAAGCAGGCCACGGTGCCGGTGACGGTGCTGGAACCGAACAAGCCCGAAATTCGCCTGGAGTTCAAGCTGCGCAAAAACAGCAATACCGGCGAGTGGAAGGTATTTGACATGATTGCCGAAGGCATCAGTCTGCTCTCTGCCAAGCAGTCGGAGCTGAGCGGCCTGATCCGTCAGAAGGGCATCGATGCGGTAAGCAGCCAGCTGCATGAGCTGACCAGCAAGCCGGTGACCCCGCTGGAAACCGGGCAATGAAACTGACTCGAGCCCTGACCCGCGAGCAGCTGCCCGCCTGGTGGGCCGAACGAAACACGCTGTTTGCCGAGTGTTCGGCCGATCTGAGCGCCGTTGAGCGCATCGACTCGGTGGGGCTGGCGCTGCTGGTGCAGTGGAGCCAGCACCTGGCCGGCCGCGATAAGCGGCTGGCGCTGATCGCGCCGCCCGACAGTTTTTATCCCCTTGCCGATTTATACGGGGTTGCCTCGCTGTTCGAGCTGCCCAAAAACGATTCCCGGAGCCAACATGGATCTGAATAACGAAGTAGAACGCCGCCTGCGCGATGCGCTGGAGCTGGACGAGCTGTATGTGAAAAGCGAAGGTGACCACTTTCAGGTGATCGCCGTGTCCGGCATCTTTGCCGACATGAGCCGGGTCAAGCGTCAGCAGGCGATCAATGGCCCGCTGATGGATCTGATCGCCCAGAACGCCATTCACGCCCTGAGCGTCAAGACCTTTACTCCCGAGCAGTGGGCCCGGGAACGCAAATTTATCATGCCGTCCTGACAGGAGCACGAATGGACAAGTTCAAAATTCAGGGCCCTTGCCGGCTTGCCGGTGAGGTGACCATCTCCGGTGCCAAAAACGCCGCCCTGCCCATATTGTTCGGCACCCTGTTGTGTGACGAGGCGATACACCTTTCCAATGTGCCCCGGTTGAAGGACGTGGATACCACCCTGCAACTGCTAGCGACCATGGGCGTGGACGTCAAGGTCAATGGTGACGTCACCGTGCTCGCCGGCGCCGTTAACAGCCACATTGCCCCCTATGAGCTGGTACGCACCATGCGTGCCTCCATTCTGGCCCTGGGGCCACTGGTGGCCCGTTTCGGCAAGGCCGACGTGTCCCTGCCCGGCGGCTGCGCCATCGGCGCCCGCCCGGTCAACCTGCATATTCACGGCCTGGAGCAAATGGGCGCGAAGATTCGCGTTGAAGACGGCTACATCAAGGCCCGGGTCGACGGCCGCCTGAAGGGCGCCCACATTTTGATGGACATGGTCAGTGTGACCGGTACCGAGAACTTGCTGATGGCGGCGGTGCTGGCGGAAGGGCGCACCATTATCGAAAACGCCGCCCGGGAGCCGGAAGTGGTGGATCTGGCCAACTTCCTCAACGGCCTGGGTGCCAACATTCAGGGCATTGGTCAGGACACCCTGATCATCGACGGCGTCGACGCCCTGCACGGTGGCAGTTACAGCGTGCAGCCGGATCGCATCGAAACTGGTACCTTCCTGGTGGGAGCGGCGGTCACCGGCGGTGACATCACCTGCCGCAACACCGATCCGCATCTGCTGGAAGCGGTACTGGTCAAGCTGCGGGAAGCGGGCGCCCTGGTGGAAACCGGTGCAGACTGGATTCGCCTCGACATGACCGGTCGTACCCTGAAGCCGGTGGACATCAAGACCGCACCCTATCCGGCCTTTCCCACCGACATGCAGGCCCAGTTCACCGTGCTCAATGCGGTGGCCAAGGGCGTGGGCCAGGTGACCGAGACCATCTTTGAAAACCGCTTTATGCACGTGCCCGAGCTCAACCGCATGGGCGCCCATATCGAGCTCAATGGCAACATGGCCATTTGCGGCGACACCGAGCAGCTCACCGGCGCCACCGTGATGGCCACGGATCTGCGCGCTTCTGCCAGCCTGGTGCTGGCCGGTTTCGTGGCGGAAGGCACCACCATAGTGGATCGCATCTACCACATCGACCGCGGCTACGAGGTCATCGAAGCCAAGCTTTCCGCCTTGGGCGGCAATATCGAGCGGATTAAGGGCAACTGAGGCTTCAGGCCATAAGCTGAAAGCTATCGGCCGTTCCAGTGAGACGGCGGGCAAAATGAAAAGGGAAGACATGGATGTGTCTTCCCTTTTTTTATTCGCAAGGCTAGGTTTCTTGTCGCCTTCAGCGCAGGCGCTGAAAGCGGCGATCCTCTTCGATCAGCACCGGCAGGGTAAGGGTTTTTCCATCCCGCAGCAGGGTCACGCGAATCTCGGTGCCGGGCCGGGTTTCCGCCACCATGTCCATGGCGTGGCGCGTATTGCCGATGGGTTTGCCGTCGATGGCCAGCAGCACATCGCCGCTTTCTATGCCGGCCTTGGCGGCCGGGGCGCTCGGGCTGACGTTGTCGACATAAATGCCGGTTCTATCGTTGAGGTTGAGCAGCCGGGCCATGACCGGGGGAATGTCGGCGCCGCCGATGCCCAGATAGCCGCGAATGACCCGGCCGTTGGCGATCAGGGCCTCCATAATGCGTCGGGCCAGTCCGTAGGGAATGGCAAAGCTGATGCCGTAGCTTTCCTGGTGGGCCACGCTCTGAAACGACGCGGTGTTGATGCCCACCATTTCGCCATAGACGTTGACCAGGGCGCCACCGGAGTTGCCGGCGTTAACGGCGGCGTCGGTCTGCAGCAGATCCTGGCGGCCGTTGCTGTCCGGGCCCATGCTCGACAGGCCGGTGCGGCCGGTGGCGCTGATAATGCCCTGAGTGATGGTCTGGCCGACGTTATAGGGATTGCCGATGGCCAGGACGATATCGCCCACCTGCGTATTGAGTTGTTCACTTTGGGGAATCACCGGCAGTCGCTCGGCGGCAATTTTCAGCACCGCCAGATCCGTGGGCACATCAAAGCCGATGACCTCTCCGGCCAGAATGCGGCCGTCCTGCAATGCCACTATGACCTGATCGGCCTCGGCGATGACATGGTAATTGGTGAGCACGTGGCCCGCCGCCGACATAATGACCCCGGAGCCCAGGCCGGTGGCACTCAGCTCCGGGCTGGCGCTGCCCTGCTGAAAGCTGCGCGTGTAAATATTGACCACGGCGGGACCGGCGCGGCTGGCGGCATAGGCAAAGCTGGCCACACCCACCTGGGGCGTGCGCCACCAGTGTTCCAGCGACTGGGTGCGCAGCTGAGGGAACAGCAACAGCAGCAGGGCGGCCATCAGTACCCCGTAGAGGGTGGCCTGAAACAGGTATTTGAGCAGGGTGGCTGGCCGCATGTCGTCAAGTGATGGCTGCAAGGTGCGCCAAGCATAACATAAGCGGCCGGGGATGGGAGTCTGCCGGCGGCAGACTCCCTTTGGTGTCAGGGGGTTATCTCAGCACTAGGTAGATGGAGGAGTTGCCGCGCTGAATGTTGAGCGCCAGCACTTCCGGTTTGGCTTCAATAATCTGGCGCAGTTCACCCAGCTCCTTCACCCGCTTGCGGTTGACGCCGATAATGACGTCACCTTCCTCCAGCCCGGACAGGGCGGCGGGGGAGCGGGGCGCCACCTCGGTCACCCGGACACCGCGCACGCCGCCATCGTTGTTGGCCAGAGACGCGCCCTCCAGGGCCTGATGCAGGGTGTTGGCCGCCACCTGCTGCTCGCTGGCGTGGTCCAGGGTGACCTTGACGGTTTTTTCCCGGCCATCCCGAAACAGTCCCAGCTCCACGGTACGGTCGGCGCCCATGGTGGCGACCTTGGCACGTAATTCGCCAAAGGAGCGAATGGGCTTGCCGTCCAGGCTGATGATGATGTCCCCGGCCTTGAGTCCGGCCTCGGCGGCGGCGGAGTCTTCCAGCACCTGGCTGACAAAGGCGCCATGCTGGCTGCGGTAGCCAAAGGTGCGCGCCAGTTCGGAGGTGAGCTCGCCGCCCATGACGCCCAGCACGCCCCGGCGTACTTCGCCGTATTCCAGGATCTGATCCGCCAGGTTTTTCACCATGTTGGCGGGAATGGCAAAGCCAATGCCGATGTTGCCGCCGCCCGGGCCGAGAATGGCGGTGTTGATGCCCACCAGGTTGCCTTCCAGATCGAGCAGGGCGCCACCGGAGTTGCCGGAGTTGATGGCGGCGTCGGTCTGAATGAAGTTTTCCAGGTTTTCCACGTTCAGGCCGGTGCGCCCCAGTGCACTGATTACGCCTGTGGTCACGGTCTGGCCCAGGCCAAAGGGGTTGCCGATGGCAATGGCGAAATCCCCCACGCGCAGCTTGTCGGAGTCGGCAAAACCGATTTCCACCAGGTTGTCGGCGTCCACCTTGAGCAGGGCGATGTCGGATTCCTTGTCGGAGCCGATCAATTCGGCCTCGTATTCCTGGCCGTCGATCAGGGTGATCAGGATCTTGTCGGCGTCCTCGATGACGTGGTTGTTGGTGATCACATGGCCCTTGTCGGCGTCGATGATGACTCCGGAGCCCAGGGCCTGAAAGGGCCGTTCACGCACCTGCTCGCCGGGCATGTTGGGACCAAAGAAAAAGCGGAACGGCTCGGGCAGCACCTGGCGGCTGACCTTGCTGCCGGATACCGAGATATTGACCACGCCCGGGCTGACCTTTTCCACCACGGGGGCCAGGCTGTTGATCTCGCTGCCGGCGCCAAAGGGCAGGGCGGCCTGGGCGGCGGGCAGGGTGGCCAGGCCAAGGCTCAGGGCCAGGGCGGAAAGCAGGGGGAGTCGACCTTTCATGCATATGCTCCTCAGTGTAAAACGACAAATGCCGCAAATTGCTTGTTCAGACTGATCGCCGTGAGCGGAGTTCCGTACCGGCGTGTCAAACGGCGCTGTTTTCATTAATTGTGCTTTTTGTGTGGAAGATCAAGCCGCTGCCGCCCACACCTTGCCCGGATCCGGCCCCGGCCATACACTGGTGGCCTTCGCGTTCACTCAGAAACTGTCATGACCCCCAGCAGCAAATACCAGGCGGATCTGACCCGCCCCGACTTTGTGCACGACCCGGCCCAGGCCGAGGCGGTGTCCCATTTGCAGCGTCTTTACGATGAACTTACGGCCCCGCCGGCGGCCACGCCCCGTCCCAGCCTGTGGCAGCGGCTCACCGGCCGCGTCGAGGCGCCGGCGGCAACCATTCGCGGCCTTTATTTCTGGGGCGGCGTGGGTCGGGGCAAAACCTACCTGGTGGATACGTTTTACGACTGCCTGCCCTTTGAACGCAAGCTCAGGGTGCATTTTCATCGTTTTATGGTGCGGGTGCACGACGAGCTGCAAAGCCTGAAGGGCCAGGCCGACCCGCTCAAAATAGTGGCCGAGCGACTGGCACGGGATGCCCGCGTAATCTGTTTTGACGAGTTTTTCGTGTCCGATATTACCGATGCCATGATCCTCGGCACCCTGTTTGAATACCTGTTCGGTCATGGCGTGATCCTGGTGGCCACCTCCAATATTCCTCCCGACCAGCTGTACCGCAACGGCCTGCAGCGGGCCCGTTTTCTGCCCGCCATTGCCCTGATCAAGGCCAACTGTGACATCGTGAATGTGGACTCGGGCACCGATTACCGGTTGCGCACCCTGCAGCAGGCGGAGATTTACCATCATCCCCTCGATGCCCAGGCCAGTGCCAACCTGGAACAGTATTTTGCCCGCTTGTGCAACGAGCCCGGTCGCTGGGGTGCCGACATCGAAGTCAACCACCGTCGATTGAGTACCATCGCCGAGGGTGACGGCGTGCTGTATATCGGTTTTGATGCATTGTGCCGAACGGCCCGCTCCCAGCTTGACTACATTGAGCTGGCCCGCTGCTACCACACGGTATTGCTGGCGGAGGTGCAGCCCATGGACGGCAATACCGATGATGCCGCCCGCCGTTTTATCGCCATGGTGGACGAGTTCTACGAGCGCCACGTTAAACTGATCATCTCGGCGGCGGTGCCCATGACCGACCTGTATGGGGAAGGACGGCTCAATTTCGAGTTTCGGCGCTGCCTCTCGCGGCTGACCGA
Organism: Oceanimonas doudoroffii; assembly: GCF_002242685.1. NCBI lineage: Bacteria > Pseudomonadati > Pseudomonadota > Gammaproteobacteria > Aeromonadales > Aeromonadaceae > Oceanimonas > Oceanimonas doudoroffii. Next base: position 134,416 of record NZ_NBIM01000005.1, on the reverse strand, counting down.
AATGCAGTCCCATGAATATCTTGCCAGAGAGCACCTTCCTTAGTCACAATATGCGCCCTCCGATCCGAGGCATGGTCGTGAGGAAAGGGCGGGCGAGCCGGCCGGTTTCAACGGGCATTGAAATTAGCAGGTGATTTTTAAGGCAACTTTACCTATAATCGCCCGGCCCACGTTACACAGCCGCCGATAAGGTGGCATCACAGTAAGCAGACAGCTACTCGAAGGGGTAGGGGGTCTGGTCGTGTTTTGCGCATGTGCGCAAGTGTAGGATTCATTTTCAGTAATTTGGGTTCATCCATGAAAACTTTTGTTGCTAAGCCAGAAACCGTCAAGCGTGACTGGTATGTTGTTGATGCAGAGGGCAAAACTCTGGGTCGTCTGGCCACCGAGATCGCCCGCCGCCTGCGCGGTAAGCACAAGCCGGAATTCACTCCTCACGTTGACTGCGGTGACTACATCATCGTTATCAATGCCGAGAAGGTACAGGTTACCGGTAAGAAAGCGTCTGACAAGATTTACTACTCTCACTCCGGCTTCCCGGGTGGCATCAAGTCCATCAGCTTCGAAAAGCTGATCGACCGCAAGCCCGAGATGGTAATCGAGTCTGCCGTACGCGGCATGCTGCCCCGCGGCCCCCTGGGTCGTGCCATGTACCGCAAGATGAAAGTCTATGCGGGCAGCCAGCACAACCATGCTGCGCAACAACCTCAAGTACTTGACATCTAAGGCGGGATTAGGCAAATGGCAGAAACTCAATACTACGGTACCGGCCGTCGCAAAAGCTCCACTGCGCGCGTATTCGTAAAGGCGGGCAGCGGTAACATCGTTATCAACCAGCGTTCACTGGATCAGTACTTCGGTCGTGAAACCGCCCGCATGGTGGTACGTCAGCCGCTGGAACTGACCGAGCTGAGCGAAAAGCTGGACCTGTACATCACCGTATCCGGTGGTGGCATCTCCGGTCAGGCCGGCGCCATCCGTCACGGTATCACCCGTGCACTGATGCAGTATGACGAGACCCTGCGCGGTTCCCTGCGCAAGGCCGGCTTCGTGACTCGTGACGCCCGTCGCGTTGAGCGTAAGAAAGTTGGTCTGCACAAGGCGCGTAAGCGTCCCCAGTTCTCCAAGCGTTAATTGGGACAGCAGTCTTGTATTTCAAAGCCCGGGTTTCCCGGGCTTTTTTATTATGAAAAGCCGCCGTTCACGGATTAATGACTTGTTGGTTATTTGTTGATTTGGAACAAATTCTGCCGCCATATATGCGAGCTGCGGCACTTCGGGTGTCCTTGTAAAAGACACCGCTTTTCATTAGAATTTCCGGGTTTTTTTGTGGCAATTGAAACCATGATATCCGCCGCGATTGTCACACCGCAGTATCAATGCATGGAACGAAAAATAAATGCGCGGAGACCAAATGGGAGAGTTTTTGGATGAGCAATGCGCCAGTTGATACCGGTCGCCGCAGGTTTCTGACCTGGTCAACCGCTGTTGTGGGCGGGGCCGGAGCCGCTTTCGCCGCTGTGCCCTTTATCGCATCGTGGAACCCGAGCGCCAAGGCCAAGGCCGCCGGTGCTCCGGTAGAAGTCGACATCAGTAAAATGGAACCCGGTCAGTTGATTCGGGTGGAATGGCGTGGCAAACCGGTATGGGTTGTGCGCCGCAGTCAGGAAATTCTGGATGGCCTGCCCAAGCATGACAACCAGTTGCGGGATCCTGCATCTGAGCAACCGCAACAGCCCGGTTATGCCCAGAACAGCTACCGCTCCATCAAGCCCGAGGTGTTTGTGGCCGTGGGCCTGTGTACCCACCTGGGTTGCTCGCCCACCTACCTGCCCGATAGCTTCGGTGAGCAGGTACAGGGTGTGAGCTCCGGCTTTTTCTGCCCCTGTCACGGCTCCAAGTTCGATATGGCCGGCCGCGTGTTCCAGGGGGTTCCCGCTCCGCTGAACTTGGTCATTCCCCCTTATTACTATGTCAACGACGCCACCATACTGGTGGGTGAAGACAAGGAAGGAGCCTAACACCATGCTGGGTAAACTCGTAAGCTGGATCGACGAGCGCATTCCGATGACGGCGACCTACAACAAGCATGTAGGTCAGTATCCCGCGCCCAAGAACTTTAACTTCTGGTACTTCTTTGGCTCCCTGGCCATGCTGGTACTGGTGAACCAGATCCTGACCGGTATCTGGCTGACCATGAACTACAATCCGTCCGGTGAAGGCGCCTTTGCCTCCATCGAATACATCATGCGGGACGTGGAATACGGCTGGCTGCTGCGCTACATGCACAGTACCGGTGCCTCCGCCTTCTTCGTGGTGGTCTACCTGCACATGTTCCGTGGCCTGATCTACGGCTCCTACCAGAAGCCCCGTGAACTGCTGTGGCTGTTCGGCATGCTGATCTTCCTGGTGCTGATGGCGGAAGCCTTTATGGGCTACCTGCTGCCCTGGGGCCAGATGTCGTTCTGGGGTGCCCAGGTGATTATCTCGCTGTTCGGGGCCATTCCGGTGATCGGCGATGATCTGACCCTGTGGATTCGGGGTGACTATGTTATCTCCGGGGCCACCCTGACCCGCTTCTTCGCGCTGCACGTGATCGCCCTGCCGCTGGTGCTGGTGATCCTGGTGTTCCTGCACATCGTGGCCCTGCACGAAGTGGGTTCCAACAACCCCGACGGTATCGACATCAAGAAAAACAAGGACGAGAACGGCTGGCCGAAAGACGCCATTCCCTTCCACCCCTACTACACCGTGAAAGACATCGTGGGTGTGGCCGGATTCCTGTTCTTCTTTGCCTTTGTGATCTTCTTTATGCCCGAAGGCGGCGGCTACTTCCTGGAAGCGCCGAACTTTGAAGCGGCCAACGGCCTGAAGACGCCCGAGCACATTGCGCCGGTATGGTACTTCACTCCGTTCTACGCGATTCTGCGGGCGGTACCCGACAAGCTGATGGGCGTTATTCTGATGGGCCTGTCCATTGCCGTGCTGTTCGTGTTGCCCTGGCTGGATCGCTGCAAGGTGCGTTCCTTCCGCTACCGCAGCAAGCTGCACCTGCTGAACATCATTCAGTTTGTGATCTGCTTTATCATTCTGGGTATTCTGGGCGCGCTGCCGTCCACGCCGGTACTGACGCTGCTGGCCCAGGTGACTTCCTTCGGCTATTTCGCCTTCTTCGTGCTGTTGTTCTTCTACAGCAAAAACGAAAAAACCAAGCCGCTGCCAGAGAGGGTAACGTTCAAATGAAAAGGATAGTTGTTGCATTGTTTGCGCTGTTGCCGGCCCTGACCTTTGCCGCTGGCAGCAACGTTCACCTCGACGAGGCGGACTACGACCTGGCCGACAAGGCCTCGCTGCAAAACGGCGCCAAGTTGTTCATGAACTACTGTTCCGGTTGTCACAGCACTCAGTATCAGCGGTACAACCGTGTGGCCGAGGATCTGGGCATTCCGGAAGACGTGATGCAGGCCAACCTGAACTTCACCGGTGTGGCCATCGGTGATCTGATGGAAAATGCCATTCCTGAAGCCGACGCCGCCAACTGGTTTGGCGCCGCGCCGCCGGATCTGACCCTGGTGGCCCGGGTACGTGGCGCCGACTGGCTGTACACCTACCTGCGTTCCTTTTACAAGGACGACAGCCGTCCGTTTGGCGTGAACAACCTGGTGTTCCCGTCCGTGGGCATGCCCCACGTACTGGAGCCGCTGCAGGGCACCGCTACCCTGAAGACCGAAACCCGTACCGTGGACGGTCAGCAGGTAGTGACCCCGGTGGGCATCGAGACCGAGGGCAACGGCGAGCTGACCACCGCCGAGTATGATCAGGCCGTGCTCGACATCGTCAACTTCCTGGTGTACTCCGGTGAGCCGGTTAAGCTGGAGCGTCAGCGCCTCGGCTACTGGGTGCTGGGCTTCCTGGCCATCTTCTTCGTCATCGCCTATATGCTGAAGAAGGAATACTGGCGTGACGTGCACTGATTGAGACATTAGACATCGTCTAAGCTGAACAGGGAGCGGCAATGGAGCTGACAGGCTACCGTTGCCGTTCCCATTTATGATTTGCGGAGGATTCAATGGCAGTTGCGGCCAACAAACGTTCCATCATGACGCTGTTTTCGGGCGCCGATGACATCTACAGCCACCAGGTGCGCATTGTGCTGGCAGAAAAGGGCGTCAGTGTGGAGATCAGTCAGGTTGAACCTGACAACCTCCCCGAGGACATGCTGGAGCTGAACCCCTACGGCACCGTGCCGACCCTGGTCGATCGGGAGCTGGCGCTTTACGAGTCGCGCATCATCATGGAATACCTGGACGAGCGTTTTCCCCATCCGCCGCTGATGCCGGTCTATCCGGTGGCCCGGGGCAACAGCCGACTGATGATGCACCGCATCGATCGGGACTGGTATTCACTGGTGGAGCGCATTCAGCGCGGCGACAAGGCCGACGACGCCCGTAAGGAGCTGCGTGAGGCGCTGCTGTCCATTGCCCCGGTGTTTGCCGAGTATCCTTTCTTCATGAGCGAAGAGTTCAGCCTGGTCGACTGCTATATGGCACCCCTGCTGTGGCGGCTGCCGTCCCTGGGCATTGAGCTGTCCGGCCGTGGTGCCAAGGATCTCAAGACCTACATGATGCGGCTGTTTGAGCGCGACTCCTTTCAGGCCTCACTGACCGAAGCCGAACGCGATATCGGTGGCAAGGTGTGAATATGGAGCAGATGACCCCCAGCCGTCCTTATGTGCTGCGGGCCTTTTACGACTGGCTGCTGGACAACGAGCTGACACCGCATTTGCTGGTGAATGCCGAAGTGCCTCATACCGAGGTGCCGCGGCAATATGTGAATGACGGCCAGATCGTATTGAATATTTCGCCCAGCGCCGTGGTGGGCCTGCACATGGACAACGAAGCGGTCAGCTTCAATGCCCGCTTTGGCGGTCAGCCGCTGCAGGTTTACATTCCCATGGCGGCAGTGGTGGCCATTCAGGCCCGTGAAAACGGTGCCGGTACCTTCTTTCCGCCGGAGCCCGCCTACGAGGCCTGGCTGGAAGCCGCCAGCGACGAGGTGCCCGAGCCGGAGGCGGCCACGCCGCCGGAAATGGACGGCACTCAGCCGCCGCGCAAGGGCAGGCCCAACCTCAAGGTCATCAAGTAATAAAAAACGCAGCCAAATGGCTGCGTTTTTTATTACCGTGCCCTGGCTCAGGGAGCGGCTTGCACGAATTCAAACATGGTCATCACCTGGCGCACGCCGGCAATACTGCGGGTCATCTGCACGGCGATGTCCCCTTCCTTCTGGGTGACCAGGCCGATCAGGAACACCTCGCCGTTTTCGCTCACCACCTTGAGCTTGGAGCCGTCGATGTTTTTCTCCGCCAGCAGGGTGCTTTTGACCTTGGAGGTCAGCCAGGTGTCCTTGCTCTGCTGGGTCAGGGTGAGGGGCTGGCCGATACGTACCTCGTTGAACACCTCGGTGACCCCGGGCACGCCCCGGACTATCTCCTCGGCCCGGGCCCGGTAGGCCTCGGTGGGAGCCTGGCCGATCAACAGCGTCTTGCCATTGGTGGTGATCACGGCAAAGCGGCTTTCGTTCCACATCGGCTTTTCCTCGCCTAGCCGGTGCAGGGCGCGCATTTCAATGGTCTGATCGCTGAGCTGGGTGCCCAGGGTGCGCCTATCGGTGATCACGTTGGCGCCGGTGGCGCCGCCGGCGGCCACCAGGCCGGCACAGCCCTGCAGCAGGGCGAGAGAGGTCAGCAGCACGGCCGCTGTCTTGTTCATGGTCAGTCCTCCTGGCTGGGAAACAGGGTGCGGTCAATCAGATCGCACAGGCAATGCAGGGTGAGCAGGTTCACCTCGTGAATACGTGGCGCACGCAGTGCCGGCACGCGAATTTCCACGTCGTTGGGGCCGAGCAGGCCGGCCAGCTCGCCGCCGTCGCCGCCACTCAGGGCCACTATGGTCATGTCCCGGCTCAGCGCCGCTTCGGCGGCCTTGATCAGATTTCGGCTGTGGCCGCTGGTGGAGATCACCACCAGCACATCGCCGGCCTGGCCCAGGGCCCGTATCTGACGGGCGTAGGCGTCGTCAAAATGGTGATCCACGGCAATGGCGCTGATGCTGCTGGTGTCCAGGGTCAGGCACATGGCCGGCAGTGCCGGGCGCTCGGTTTCGTAACGGTTGATCAGTTCGCTGACGAACAACTGGGCCAGGGCATTGGAGCCGCCGTTACCGCATACCAGCAGCTTGTTGCCGTTGAGCAGGCACATCACCATCATCTGGGCGGCGGCCAGAATGTCGTCGGGCAAGGCCTCGGCGGCGGCGATCTTGGTCTGAATGCTTTCGGTAAAGCTGGCTTTGATTTCTTCCTGCATGAGGCTCCTCAAAAGGCGTTGGGTATCCAGTTGATCTGGTCGCCGTCGCAGGCGACCAGATCGAAACGACAGGGCTGGTGTGCTTCGTTCAGCCCCTTCATGTGCAGATAGCTGAGCGCGGCGCGGCGCAGCCGTTGTTGCTTGGCGCCGGTCACCGACACCGCGGCGCCGCCAAATTGCCGGCTTTGGCGGTAGCGGACCTCCACAAACACCAGGGTGTCCCCCTGGCGCATGATGAGATCGATTTCGCCCAGTTTGCACTGGTAGTTACGGGCCACCGGCTGCAGCCCCTGAGTGCGCAGGTAGTCTTCGGCCCGGCGCTCATGGAAGGCGCCATGGGCACGCTTATTGTTGCCCGGGGGGAATCCAGTCGCCATTGCTGTATTCCATCCATTGCAGCCGGCGCTGCACCACGCCCTCGGGAGAGATCGTCAGGGCACCGGTCAGTGCCGGCACCGCCGGGCTTCCCTGGCGCAGGGCCGGCAGTTGCGGCACTAGGGTAAGGGCGTCATAGCCGAGGGCGAACAGCCGCAGCCAGGCGGTGCTGGCGTTGGGCCACAGGCTCAGCACTTCCTCCTTCAGCTGGGGGGCGCCGTCAAACAGCCAGGGCATGTCAGCCAGCCGCAGCCCGGCCAGTTCGCCCATGGGGGCCTCGCCCGGGGGCAGGTAGCTGCGGGATATCACATAGGTGGGCAGGCGGGCGGCCCGACTGTCCCGCACAAAGTCGAAGTAGGGCAGAATAAACCGGGTTTCGGCGGCGTTGGTCACCATGAACACCGCGTCTATCGGCCTGGCTTCGGGCACCAGGCCGGGCTCACCGTTGACCGGCAACACCTGGCCGGCCGTCGCCGGGCGGCGGCTCAGGGCCCGGCGAACGTCACCCTCTATGCCGGCCTGATTGCTGAAGTAACCGAGAATGGCGGCGCGACCGCTCAGGGCCTGCCACTGGCGATCGAACTCCGCCGCCACTCGGCGACCCAGTTCGTTGGCCGGGGCGAACACCAGGGGCTGCCGGTGGCCGTTGTCCCACATCTGCCGGGCGGCATCGGCGGCCTCGGCGTCGGGAGATAGGGAGAAATAGTAAAGGTGGGCCAGGCCGGGCTGGTAGGCGGGCTGGTTCAGTGCCAGTACCGGCATGGCCGGATCCTGACGCAGCAATGCGTCCACATTGTCTTTCAGCAGCGGACCGATGATGAAGTCGGCGCCCGATGCCAGCACCTGCCGGTGCAGGGCGGCCATGTCATTGCCGGCGCTGTCAAAGAAGCTGAGCCGGGAAGACTGGCCCTGATGGGCTGCCAGCACGCCGTTGCGCACCGCCTCGCCCTGCTCCGCCAGCCGCCCGGACAGGGGCAGCAGCACGGCGATGTGGCTTGGGCGGTAGTCCGCCGCCGGGGCCGTGGTCAGGGTGCCGGGCAGGTAATGACGGGCGGGGTGCTCGGGATAGCTGCTGCTCCATGAGGCCAGCTGCCAGTCGCGCTGGGCCGCGGGCAGATCGGCGGCGTTCAGAATGCTCATCAGCCGGAACCAGCCATTGGCGTCGGCGGACTGATCGTCCCCTTGGGCACGGCGCAGCTCGGGCGGCGACAGGGTGGCCAGCAATCGGTGAATACGTTCCCGGTTGCCATCCTGCTCGGTGGCGGCCAGGCCGGCATGACGGGCGATCAGTGCCGAGGCCGCCGCCACCGTCTGCTGCAGATCCTCGTGGGCATTGGCCTTGAGCAGCCAATAGTAGTTTTGCCCGCTGGTGGTCAGCCGAGTCCGGTCGAGCCCCTGCAGCAGTTGCAGGGTACGTCCGGGATCCTGGCCCACCAGGGCGTCGGCGGCCTGCAGCATGGACACCACGGGCCGTTGCGACAAGGTGGCGACCTGGTCCAGCTCGGCCATCAGGGCATTAGCCTGATCACGCTGGCCCTGCTGCAACCAGGCGCGTACTGCCAGCACACGCCAGGCGAAGGCGTCGGCTCCGGTGGCTACACCGGCCTGGGCCGAGTACTGTTCGGCAGGGCGGTCCAGCGGGCTGAACAGATCCGGTGCCGGCTCCGGGGTTACCCCGGTTTGCAGCAGGCCGGAGCCGCAGGCGGCCAGAACGGATGAAAGCACCAGGGTGCACAGCAGTCGTGTTACACTGGCCCATTGTGTTTGAGTTGCCAATCCCTTATTTCCCATGCTGAGTCATTCTGGTCCTAAGTGTAATCGGGCCGGGACGGTGAAACAATTGCTTGCACAGGAGTCGCCATGAGCCAGACCGCCGCCCTTTATATCGTGCCCACCCCCATTGGTAATCTGAGTGATATCAGCCAGCGCGCCCTGGACACCCTGCGCCAGGTGGATGTGATCGCCTGCGAAGACACCCGGCACACCGGCAAGCTGCTGTCCCACTATCAGATAGGCACGCCCACCTGGGCGCTGCACGATCACAATGAACAGCACAAGGCCGAGCAGCTGGTGGGCCGGTTGCAGGAGGGCAAAAGCATCGCCCTGGTGTCGGATGCGGGCACGCCGCTGATCAGTGACCCGGGCTATCACCTGGTCAATCGCTGCCGTGAGGCGGGGGTGGCGGTGGTGGCGCTGCCCGGACCCTGTGCCGCGGTCACCGCCCTGTCGGCGGCCGGCCTACCCACGGATCGCTTTGTGTTCGAAGGCTTTTTACCGGCCAAGGACAAGGCGCGCCACGACAAGCTGGAAAGCCTCAAGGATGAACCCAGAACCATGGTGTTTTACGAGTCTCCCCGCCGGCTGCTCGATACCGCTGCGGCGCTGGTGGCGGTGATGGGCCCGGAACGCCGAGTGGTGGTGGCTCGGGAGCTGACCAAGACCTTTGAAACTATTCAGGGCCTGCCGGCGGGCGAAATGCTGGACTGGCTGAAGGAAGACGCCAACCGCTGCCGGGGCGAGATCGTGCTGATGGTGGCCGGGCACAAGGCCGAGGCCGATGCCCTGCCGGTGCCGGCGTTGAAGACCCTGGCCCTGCTCAGTGCCGATCTGGGCCTGAAAAAGGCGGCGGCGCTGACCGCCGAGATTCACGGCTTGAAAAAGAATGCCCTGTACAAATACGGCCTGGAAGCCGGGCTCTGAGCCGGCAGAATAGCGCTGGCGCCGCTGGCCGGGCTGAGGTACACTGCGCAGCCGAGCTGGCCGGACAATCGCTGCCTCGTCGTTGTGTCTTCGGGCAGACGGGCGAGGGGGAGGAAAGTCCGGGCTCCACAGGGCAGGGTGCCAGGTAACGCCTGGGGGGCGTGAGCCCACGACCAGTGCAGCAGAGAGCAAACCGCCGATGGCCTTCGGGCACAGGTAAGGGTGAAAGGGTGCGGTAAGAGCGCACCGCGCGGCTGGCAACAGTCCGTGGCACGGTAAACTCCACCCGGAGCAAGACCAAATAGGCCTCCTACAGGCGCGGCCCGCGCTGGAGGCGGGTAGGTTGCTGGAGCCGGCGAGCGATCGCCGGCCTAGAGGAATGATTGTCAATCGGGCTTGCCCGATACAGAACCCGGCTTACAGGCCAGCTCAACCTAATTTCATGAACGCAGCCATTCGGCTGCGTTTCTCTTTTTTTGGCGCTGTTTTTTGTGTCGGTCATCTTATTTTCATCCCTGTTTATTTAAAAAAATCTCCATATAAAACAGCCACCTGTTTTTTTATTTCCGACTCATCGGAATCCTTTGTCGTGAGCGACTATTTCCTTGCTTGAAATGCCGGTATTGCCTCCTTACACTTGGTGTGGTGGGAAAAAGTGGATTTTTGTGGAACAAAGGAATCAACAGGGACTCTGAATGCTGCGTGGTGCGCACGCCATCAGCCTGGACAGTAAAGGGCGGCTGGCAATACCAACCCGATATCGAGGGCCGTTGCATGATGAATGCGACGGCCTGCTGGTATGTACCATCGATATCAGCCACCCCTGCCTGCTGCTGTATCCCCTCACAGAATGGGAGCTGGTAGAGAAAAAGCTGCGCAGCCTGTCGAGCACCCAGCCCCAGGAACGGCGCCTGCAGCGCCTGCTGCTGGGACATGCGGCCGAATGCGAGCTGGATGGCAATGGCCGCATGCTGGTGCCGGGGCCGCTCAGGCAGCACGCGGCACTGGAAAAAAAAATCATGCTGGTGGGGCAGCTCAACCGTTTTGAAATCTGGAGTGAGCACCGCTGGCAACAACAAATAAATGACGATTTGCTGGCCCTTCCCGAGGAAGGCTGGGAATCCTCAGAACGATTGCGGGACTTTTCGCTATAACAATGAGTGAACAACAGGCACACATCACCGTTCTGCTTGAAGAAGCAGTGGCCGGTCTTAATATTCGCCCCGACGGCATCTATGTGGACGGCACCTTTGGCCGCGGCGGCCACTCGCGCCATATTTTGTCAAAGCTGGGGCCAAATGGTCGTTTGCTGGCCATTGACCGGGATCCGGCGGCCATTGCCGAGGCCGCGCAAATTACCGACCCGCGTTTTCAGATTCTGCACGGCCCCTTTTCGCGTCTGGCAGAGATGATGGAAACCGAGGGCCTCACCGGCACGGTTGACGGTGTGCTGCTCGATCTCGGGGTGTCGTCGCCCCAGCTGGATGACGCCGAGCGCGGCTTCAGCTTTCAGAAGGACGGTCCCCTCGACATGCGCATGGATCCCACCAGCGGACAGAGTGCCGCCGACTGGCTTAACCATGCCGACATGGACGACATCGCCTGGGTGCTGAAGACCTTTGGCGAGGAGCGTCATGCCCGCAAGATTGCCCGGGCCATAGTGCACGACCGCCAAACCACGCCCTGGACCCGCACCCGTCAGCTGGCGGAAATGATCGCCCGGGTCAACCCGAGCAAGGAAAAGAACAAACACGCCGCGACCCGCAGTTTTCAGGCCATTCGCATCTACATCAACAGCGAGCTGGACGAAATCGAGCAGGCGCTGAACGGTGCCCTTCGTGTGCTGACCCCGGGCGGCAGGCTGTCGGTAATCAGCTTCCACTCCCTGGAAGATCGCCTGGTCAAACACTTCATTCGCAAGCATGAAAAAGGACCCGAGGTGCCGCCTGGACTGCCCCTGACCGAGGCGCAGCTGGCCGGTGGCCGTTCGCTCAAGAGCGTAGGCAAGGCGCAAAAGCCGTCGGCCGAGGAAGTGAATGCCAACCCCAGGGCCCGCAGCTCGGTATTGCGGGTAGCCGAACGGCTGGAGACCGCTGAGTAATGGAAAGCCGCATCAACCTGGCCCGGGAAGTCGGGCGGGATCTGTGGCGATACAAATGGCTGCTGCTGTTGGCGGTGGCCACCGTGGTGTCGGCCATGACGGTGATCGTGGTGACCCATGGCACTCGGCAGCTGACCAGTGAATACAACGAGCTGATGGCCGAGCAGGATAAGCTCGACATCGAGTGGCGCAACCTGCTGCTGGAGCAGAATACCCTGATGGAGCACAGCCGTGTCGAGGCCCTGGCCCGGGACAAGCTGGGCATGTACCGTCCGAATCCGGGCAAGGAAAAACTGGTGATGGAACCATGAGCAGGCGTAACCGGCAAAAAAAAGAGCCACTGCTGGCACTGGGGCGCTTTCACTTTACCTGCGCCGTTATTCTGCTGGCTTTTTTCGCCCTCTTTGCCCGGGCCGCCTGGATCCAGGTGATCTCTCCGGATCGGCTACGGCTGGAGGGGGATCTGCGATCCCTGCGATCCGCCGCGGTCAGCAACACCTCCCGAGGCATGGTCATGGATCGCAACGGCGAAGAGCTGGCGGTGTCGGTGCCGGTGCAGGCGGTGTGGGCCGATCCCAAACAGATCCACGCCGAGCGCAGCCTGGATCGGGAGCAGGCCTGGCAGGCCCTGGCCGAGGTGCTGGGAGTGCCCCATGACCGGCTGTTGGCCAGGGTGGAAAACCCCAAACGCCGTTTTGTTTACCTGCAACGCCAGGTAACCCCGGCGGTGGCCGAATACATTCGCAAGCTGCGCCTGCCGGGCGTTCACCTGCGTCCGGAAGAGCGCCGTTTTTACCCCACCGGCGAGATCAACGCCCACCTGGTGGGCATGACCAATATCGACGGCAACGGCATCGAGGGCATAGAGCGGGCCTTTAATGACTGGCTCACCGCCCAGCCCGGCGAGCGCAAGGTGCGCAAGGATCGCATGGGCCGAGTGATCGAGGATCTGGGGGTGGTGTCGGAAGCGCGCCAGGCCAACAACATCGAACTGACCATAGATCAGCGCATTCAGGCCCTGGCCTACCGTTCGCTCAAGCGCGCCTTTGAATTTCACCGGGCCACCTCGGCCTCGCTGGTGATGCTGGACGTCAAGACCGGCGAGGTGCTGGCCATGGTCAACGCGCCGTCGTTCAACCCCAATAACCGCAGTCAGTATCAGGGCTTTCGTGCCCGCAACCGGGCGGTGACCGATACCTACGAGCCCGGCTCCACCCTTAAGCCGATGATAGTGGTCAGTGCCCTGGAAAACGGTGTGGTCAAGGCCAACAGCATGATCGACACCAGCCCGGGCTGGATGCGGCTGGGCGGCAAGCGGGTGGCCGATACTCGCAACCTGGGCAACATCAGTGTGGAAACCGTGCTGCAGCGCTCATCCAACATGGGCATGGTGCGGATGGCCATGGAGGAAACCCCGGAGCAATTGCTCGATACCCTGTACCGCTTTGGCCTGGGCATTGACTCGGGCATGGGCCTGGTGGGCGAAAGCACCGGCATGGTGCCCCAGCGCCGGCGCTGGTCCGACATTGAGCAGGCCACGCTGTCGTTTGGCTATGGGGTAACGGTTACTCCGCTGCAACTGGCCCAGGCCTATGCGATTCTGGCCAACGGCGGCGTGCGCCATCCGCTGACAATTATCAAGCGCAGCCAGCCGCCGGCAGGCGAGCAGGCGGTGCCCCGGCAGCATGCCGAGGCCGTGATGCACATGCTGGAAAGCGTGGTGGGTCCGGGCGGCACCGCCCGCAATGCCGCCATCGCCGGTTACCGGGTGGGCGGCAAGACCGGCACCTCGCGCAAGGCCATTGCCGGAGGTTACGGCAGCGATTACGTGGGTCTGTTTGCCGGCGTGGCGCCGCTCAGCGATCCGCGCCTGGCCCTGGTGGTGGTGATCAACGAACCCCAGGGCGATCAGTATTACGGTGGTCAGGTGGCGGCCCCGGTGTTTGCCGAGGTGATGAGTGGCGCCCTGCAGCTGCTCAACATTCGCCCCGATGCCGCCACCGAAGAACAATTCCAGCTGGCAGGACAGGAGGCAGCACTTGTCCCTCACACTTAGAGAGCTGGCGGTGTCCCTGGGTCATTCGGCCCCGGCCATCGCCATTGAAAAGATCACCCTCGACAGCCGCCGGGTCAGTCCCGGCAGCCTGTTTATTGCCGTTAAAGGTCATCACATCGATGGTCGTCAGTTTATCGACAGCGCCCTGCAGCAGGGCGCGGCGGCGGTGATTCACCAGGTCGACAGCGCCGAGCAGGCCGGCCTGAACCCGCAGGATCATCGCCTGCTGGGAGTGCACCGGCTGCCGGAGCTGCTGTCCCGGCTGGCCGGCGCCTTTTACGGCGAGCCTTCACAGCAACTGCAACTGGTCGGGGTCACCGGCACCAATGGCAAGAGCACCGTCTCCCAGCTGATTGCCCACTGGAGCCAGCTGCTGGGCACTACCACCGGGGTGATGGGCACCCTTGGAAACGGCCTGTGCGGCCAGCTGCAGGCGGCGGTCAATACCACCGGCTCTGCGCTGGAAGTGCAGCACACCCTGGCCGGGCTGCTTGACGCCGGTGCTGCGCGCGTGGCGATGGAAGTGTCGTCCCACGGCCTGCATCAGCACCGGGTGGCCGCGCTCGATTTTGACGTGGCGGTGTTTACCAACCTGAGCCGGGATCACCTGGATTATCACGGCACCATGGCGGAATACGGCGAAGCCAAACGAGGCCTTTTTGAGCTGTGCCGGCGCAGCCGGGTGATCAACGCCGATGACGTGCTGGGCCGGCGCTGGCTGGGCCGCTATTCCGACGCCGTGGCCTACAGCCTGCACGGCCGCCTGGCGGATTTCCCCGGGCGTCAGCTGGTGGCGGAAACGGTACATTTTTATGGCGACGGGGTGAAAGTGACCATTAACTCCGACTGGGGGAATGGTGTATTATCCGCCCCCCTGATCGGCCGTTTCAACGTGGCCAACCTGCTGGCGGCCATGGGGGCACTATTGGAGCTGGGTGAGTCTTTCGAGCGCCTGCTGGAAACGGCGCCAAGACTGACCGGTGTGGCCGGGCGCATGGAGCCCTTTACCGCCCCGGGCAAACCGCTGGTGGTGGTGGATTATGCCCACACACCGGATGCCCTGGAGCAGGTACTGCAGGCGCTGCGTCAGCATTGCCGGGGTCGGCTGTGGTGCCTGACCGGATGCGGCGGTGATCGGGACAAGGGCAAACGGCCGCTGATGGCGGCGGCGGCCGAAAGCGCCGCCGACGTGGTGATCCTGACCGATGACAATCCGCGCACCGAGTCGCCCGAGGCCATCATCGCCGATATGCGGGCCGGTCTGAGCGCGCCGGATGAGGCCATCGTCATTCATGCCCGCGCCGACGCCATCGCCCATGCCCTGGAGGCGGCGGACGAGCGGGACATCATATTGGTAGCAGGCAAGGGCCATGAGGATTATCAGATAGTGGGCACCCAAACCATACATTACAGCGACCGGGAAACCGTGGCCGCGCTGCTGGGAGAGGTTCAGTGATAGCCGTTTCCCTGAGCCGGCTGGCCGATGCTTCTGGCGGCGAGCTGCGCGGCACCGACCGCGACATTCTGGCGGTGTCTACCGACAGCCGCCAGCCCATGCATGAGGGCTGCCTGTTTGTGGCGCTGTCCGGCGATCGCTTTGATGCCCACGACTTTGCCGAACAGGCGGTGAAGCAGGGCGCCGCTGCCCTGCTGGTTGAGCGCTGGCTGGAGCTGGATTTACCCCAGATCCGCGTGGCCGATACGCGGCTGGCGCTGGGCGTGCTGGGCGGCCTGGTGCGTGAACAAAGCCATGCTCGCGTGCTGGCCATCACCGGCAGCTGTGGCAAGACCACGGTGAAGGAAATGGCCGCCAGCATACTGCGCCAGAAAGGCGAGGTGCTGGCCACCAGGGGCAACCTCAACAATGAAATCGGCGTGCCCCTGACCCTGTGCGAGCTGACCGATGCCATCGACTATGCGGTGATCGAGCTCGGCGCCAATCACATCGGCGAAATTGCCTGGACCAGCTCGCTGGCAAAGCCCCATGTGGCATTGATCAACAACGTGGAAGCCTCGCACCTGGAAGGGTTCGGCTCGCTGGAAGGCATTGCCCAGGCCAAGGGAGAAATCTACGGCGGCCTGGAGCCCGGTGGGGTGGCCATCGCCAACGGCGACAGCCCCTTCTGCAGCCTGTGGAAACAACAGGTGGAGCTGACGTATTTCGGCGAGCGCCGTGAATACCAGGCCCGCCAGGTGACCCTGGATGCCGCCGGCTGTGCCCGTTTTCGGCTGCTGACGCCTCAGGGCGAGGTGGACGTGCAGTTGCCGGTGCCCGGCAGGCACAACGTGGCCAATGCGCTGGCCGCCGCCGCCGGTACCGAACAGCTGGGCGCTAGCCTGGAGGATATTGCGACCGGACTTGCCGCCTTTGATCAGGCCAAGGGCCGGTTGCAGGTATGGACGCGACCTGGTCTGACGGTACTGGATGATACCTATAACGCCAGCGTCGCGTCGGTACTGGCCGGGCTCGATACCCTGGCCAGCCTGCCGGGTTACCGCATTTTCGTGTTTGGTGACATGGCCGAGCTCGGGGATTACAGCCGCGACATGCATGTCAGGGTGGGCGAGCATGCCCGCAAGCTTGGCATTGACGCCGTGCTGACCGCGGGTGAAGACAGCCGGCACACGGCCACGGCGGCCCAGGGCCGTCATTTCGACAACAAGCAACAACTGTGGCCAGCGCTGAAGGCAGAACTGGCGGCACACAACAAGGTGGTAGTTTTGGTCAAGGGTGCACGCAGTGCCCGGATGGAAGACATGGTCCGGGCCATTTGGGAGGGCGAGCTATGCTAGTCTGGCTGGCGGAATGGCTGACCCCCCATTTCGGGTTTTTCAACGTATTTTCCTATCTCACCTTCAGGGCCATCGTCTCCATCCTGACCGGCCTGCTGGTATCGCTGTGGATAGGCCCCCGGCTCATTCGCCGGCTGCAGAAACTGCAGATTGGCCAGGTGGTGCGCAACGACGGCCCCGAGTCCCACTTCAGCAAGGCCGGCACCCCCACCATGGGCGGCCTGATGATCCTTATCGCCATCTTCGTGTCGGTGCTGCTGTGGGCCCGGCTGTCGAATCCCTATGTGTGGGTGGTGCTGTTTGTGTTGGGCGCCTTTGGTGCCATCGGCTTTGTCGATGACTACCGCAAGGTGGTGCGCAAGAACACCGATGGTCTGATTGCGCGCTGGAAATATTTCTGGCAGTCGGCGGCGGCGCTGGCGGCGGCGGGCTTTGTCTACTGGATTGCCCAGGAGCCGGCCCAGACCCAGCTGGTGGTGCCCTTTTTCAAGGACGTCATGCCCCAGCTCGGGCTGTTCTTCGTGGTGCTCAGCTACTTTGTGATCGTGGGCTCCAGCAATGCGGTCAACCTCACAGACGGCCTCGACGGCCTGGCCATCATGCCCACCGTCATGGTGGCGGCGGGCTTTGCCCTGGTGGCCTGGGCCACCGGCAACGTCAACTTCGCCGAGTACCTGCACATTCCCTATGTAGCCAATGCCGGCGAGCTGACCGTGGTATGTACCGCCATCGTCGGTGCCGGCCTCGGCTTTTTGTGGTTCAACACCTTTCCCGCCCAGGTGTTTATGGGCGATGTGGGCTCCCTGGCGCTGGGCGCTACCCTGGGGGTGATTGCCGTGCTGGTGCGCCAGGAATTTCTGCTGGTGATCATGGGCGGCATCTTCGTGATCGAGACCCTGTCGGTGATCCTGCAAGTGGGATCCTACAAGCTGCGGGGCCAGCGTATTTTCCGCATGGCGCCCATTCATCATCATTACGAGCTGAAAGGCTGGCCCGAGCCCAGAGTGATCGTTCGCTTCTGGATCATCACCCTGATGCTGGTGCTGACCGGCCTGGCCACCCTGAAGCTGAGATAACGCCATGATCCCTGCGCGCACTGTGATTATCGGACTGGGACAGACGGGACTTTCCTGTGTGCGTTACTGCGCGCGCCTCGGGGTGAGCCCCGTGGTGATGGACACTCGTGCCCAGCCGCCGGGTGCCGAGCAACTGCCCGCCGGGCTGGAGTGCCACTTCGGCGGCTTCGACGCCGAGGTGCTGCTCAGTGCCGAACTGATCATTGTCAGCCCCGGTGTTCCCCTGGCCACCCCCGAGTTGCGTCGCGCCGCCGAGGCCGGGGTGGAAATCATCGGTGATGTCGAGTTGTTCCTGCGAGCATGCCGTGCCCCGGTGATCGCCATTACCGGCTCCAACGGCAAGAGCACGGTCACCACCCTGGTGGGCGAGATGGCTGCCGAGGCCGGCCTGGCGGTGGGCGTGGGGGGCAATATCGGTACGCCGGCGCTGGAACTGCTGAACCGGCCGCTGGAGCTGGCGGTGCTGGAGCTGTCCAGTTTCCAGCTGGAAACCACCCCCGGCCTGGCGGCGCGGGCCGCCACCGTGCTCAATATCAGCGAGGATCACCTGGATCGCTACGACTCCCTGGCCCATTACCGGGACACCAAGCTCGGCATCTACCGAGGGGCCGGGCTTTGTGTGTATAACCGGGAAGACGGTGAGACCACGCCTCCGGCGGGTCGCCGGGCGGTGAGTTTTGGCCTCGACGCACGGGATTATGGCCGCATCGACCATCAGGGCGAACGCTGGCTCAGCGTGCACGGCGAGCCTGTGCTGGCGGTGCCGGAGCTGCGCATCGTGGGCGCCCATAACCAGCTTAATGCGCTCGCCGCCATGGCCCTGGCGGACGAAGCCGGCATTGCCCAAGCCGCCCAGCTGGCGGTGCTGCGCCGCTTTGGCGGCCTGGCCCACCGCAGTCAGTTTATCGCCGAGAAAGGCGGAGTGCGCTGGATCAACGACTCCAAGGCCACCAATGTGGGCGCCACCCTGGCCGCCATTGATGGCATCGCCGATGGCATGAGCGGTCGGCTGTGGCTGATCGCCGGCGGTCAGGGCAAGGGCCAGGACTTTGGCCCGCTGGTGCCGCTGCTGCACTCGTGCATCGCCGGCATGGCCTGCCTGGGTCAGGATCGAGCGCAATTGCTGCGTCTTGCCGACAATACGCACGCCGTGGCCGACATGGCCGAGGCGGTGGCCTGGTGTGCGGAGCAGGCGCAGGCCGGAGACTGGGTGTTGCTGGCGCCGGCCTGTGCCAGCCTGGACATGTATTCCAGCTACACGGCCCGGGGTGATCACTTTGCGGCCCTGGTGGAGGCGTTATGACGCTATTGCCTTCACCCCGTCTGGACTGGCTGCTGCGACCGTCCCAGGGCCATATTTATGACCGTCAGCTGGTCATCCTGTCCCTGGCGCTGATGGCGATCGGCCTGGTCATGGTGTCGTCCGCCTCCATCGCCGAGGGCATCGCGGTGGGCAGCGATCCCTTTTATTTCGTCAAGCGTCACGGCAGCTTTCTGCTGATCTGCCTGTTTCTGAGCACCCTGGTGCTGCAGGTGCCCATGGCCCGCTGGCAGCAATTCAACGCCGGTTTTCTGGTGCTGGCGCTGATCATGTTGATGCTGGTACTGGTGGCTGGACGCGAAATCAACGGCAGTAAGCGCTGGCTGGCGCTGGGACTGTTCAACGTGCAGCCGGCGGAAATCGCCAAGCTGGCGCTGTTCACCTTTCTTGCCGGCTTTTTGGTGCGCAAGCAGGACGAGGTACGCGGCCACTGGAAGGGATTTCTCAAGCCACTGGCGGTGATGGGCATCATGTCGTTGTTGTTGCTCAAGCAGCCGGATCTGGGATCCGTGGTGGTGCTCTTTGTCACCACCCTCGGCATGCTGTTTATCGCCGGCGCCCGCATGGGTCAGTTTATCAGCCTGGTGACCCTGGGCGTGGCACTGGTGGCGGGGCTGATCGCCATGGCGCCCTACCGCATGAAGCGGGTGACTTCCTTTCTCAATCCCTGGGACGATCCCTTTGGCAGCGGTTACCAGCTGACCCAGTCGCTGATGGCCTTTGGCCGGGGCGGCTGGTTTGGTGAAGGCCTGGGTAACTCCATTCAGAAACTGGAATACCTGCCCGAGGCCCATACCGATTTCGTATTCGCCATTCTCGGCGAAGAGTTGGGCTTTACCGGGGTGCTGCTGGTATTGCTGCTGCAGTGCTGGCTGGCGTTCAAGGCCCTGCGCATCGGCCAGAAGGTGCTGCTGGGAGGCCGCCAGTACGAAGGCTATCTGGCCATGGGCATCGGCATCTGGTTCAGCTTTCAGACCGTGGTGAATGTGGGCGCGGCCTCGGGCCTGTTGCCCACCAAAGGCCTGACCCTGCCGCTGGTCAGCTACGGCGGCTCCAGCCTGCTGGTGATGAGCACGGCGGTGGCCATTCTGGTGCGTATTGATTTTGAATGGCGGCGGGATCACATGCAGGCCAGACAGCGGGAGGTGTTATGAGCAACAACAAGACCCTGCTGGTCATGGCCGGCGGTACCGGCGGCCACGTCTTTCCCGGGCTGGCGGTGGCCGACCTGCTGCGGGACGAAGGCTGGACCATTCACTGGCTGGGCACCGCCGAGCGCATGGAGGCCCGGCTGGTGCCGGAGCACGGCTATCCGCTGCACACCATCGACATCGCCGGGGTGCGCGGCAACGGCGTGAAACGGCTGCTGGCGGCGCCCTTTAAAATAGCCAACGCCGTGCGCCAGGCGCGCAGCGTGCTGAAACAAACCCGGCCGGACGTGGTGCTGGGCATGGGCGGTTTTGCCGCCGGCCCGGGGGGCGTGGCGGCCAGGTTGGCGGGCATTCCGCTGGTGCTGCACGAGCAAAATGCCGCCGCCGGCATGACCAACAAGTTGCTGGCGCGCATCGCCAGCCGTGTGCTGATGGCCTTTCCCGGCGCCTTTGAGCAGGGCGAGGTGGTGGGCAACCCGGTGCGTCCGGACGTGGTGGCGCTGCCGGCACCGGCCGAACGCATCGGCACCGGGGTTCAGCCGCTGCGGCTGCTGGTGGTGGGCGGCAGCCTGGGCGCGAAGATACTCAACGACACCCTGCCCGAGGCCCTGGCGCAAGTGAGTGCCCCGGTGCAAGTGCGCCACCAGTGTGGCAAGGGCAACGGCGAGGCAGTGCGCGCCGCCTATGCGGCGCACGGAATCAAGGCCGAGGTGAGTGATTTTATTTCCGACATGGCCGCCGCCTATGGCGAGGCCGATCTGGTGGTGTGCCGGGCGGGGGCGCTGACGGTGTCGGAAGTGGCCGCGGCGGGACTGGGCGCCATTTTCGTGCCGCTGCCCCACGCGGTGGACGACCACCAGACCAAAAACGCGCAGGCGCTGGTGAGCGAAGGCGCGGCCCTGCTGATGCCACAACAAGCCCTGACCCCGGCGGCACTGGCGCAGCAACTGGAACAACTGGCCGGCAACCGGGAGCGGCTGCGGGACATGGCCGGCAGGGCCCGGCAACTGGCAATTACCGATGCGGCGGCGCGGGTGGCGGACTGCCTGCGCGGCCTGGCGACATAAACGAGAGACTGGCATGACCAAGGTTGAACTGGCAAAACTGAGAAGCATGATTCCGGAGATGAGACGGGTCAGACGCATTCATTTTATCGGCATTGGCGGTGCCGGTATGGGCGGTATTGCCGAAGTGCTCGCCAATGAAGGCTATGCCATTACCGGCTCCGACATCGCCTACAACCCGGTCACCGACCGGCTGCAGGCCATGGGCGCCACCATTTTCCTGGGCCATGACGCCCAGCAGGTGGCCGGGGCCAGCGTGGTGGTGGTGTCCACCGCCATTCAGGCCGACAACCCCGAGCTGCTGGCGGCACGGGATCTGCGCATTCCGGTGGTGCGCCGAGCCGAGATGCTGGCGGAGCTGATGCGTTTTCGCCACGGCGTGGCGGTGGCCGGTACTCACGGCAAGACCACCACCACCAGTCTGGTGGCCAGCATCTACGGTGAGGCCGAGCTGGATCCCACCTTTGTTATCGGTGGCCTGCTCAATAGCGCCGGCTGCAACGCCCGCCTGGGCTCCAGTCGTTACCTGATCGCCGAGGCGGACGAAAGCGATGCGTCCTTCCTGCACCTGCAGCCCATGGTGTCGATCGTCACCAATATCGAAGCGGATCACATGGACACCTATGGCGGCGACTTCAGCAAGCTGGAAGGTACCTTCGTCGACTTTCTGCACAATCTGCCCTTCTATGGCCTGGCGGTGCTGTGTATCGACGACAGCGTGGTGCGGGGCCTGTTGCCGCGCATCGGCCGCCAGTTCGTCACCTATGGCTTCAATCCCGAGGCCGATTACCGGGTGGAAGACTTTCAACAGAGCGCCGATCACAGCACCTTTCGCGTGTGCCGCCCCGACGGCAGCTGCCTGGACGTTCAGCTCAACCTGCCGGGCCGGCACAATGCCCAAAACGCGGCGGCGGCCATCGCCGTGGCCTGTGAAGACGGCATCGAAGACGGGGCCATTCTGGCGGCGCTGAAAAAATTCGAGGGGGTGGGCCGGCGCTTTCAACAGTATGGCGAGTTCGACACCGGTCGTGGCCGGGTCAAGCTGGTGGACGACTACGGCCATCACCCGAGTGAAGTGCGCGCCACCCAGAATGCGGTGCGGGCCGGCTGGCCCGAGCGCCGGCTGGTGACCATCTACCAGCCTCACCGTTATACCCGCACAAGGGACCTGTATGAGGATTTTGTCGACGTACTGTCAAAAAGCGATGTGCTGATCCTGCTGGAAGTGTACAGTGCTGGCGAATCACCCATTCCCGGCGCCGACAGCCGGGCGTTGTGCCGCAGCATTCGCAGCCGGGGTCAGGAGCCTATCTATGTGGCCACTCCCGACGAGGTGCCGGCCGTGCTGGCGGAGCTGATGCAGGAAGGTGACATTGTACTGACCCAGGGGGCCGGCAACGTGGGCGCCCTGGCGCGCAAACTGGGCGGCCTGAAACTCTCGGCCGAGGCGATGAAGCTGCAAGGGGAGCAATGATGGAACAATTCGGCAAGGTTGCTGTGCTCTTTGGCGGACGCTCCGCCGAGCGGGAAGTGTCACTGCGCTCCGGTGCCGCCGTGCTCGCCGGCCTGCAGCGCGCCGGGGTCGATGCCCATGGCGTTGACACCAAAGACTATCCGCTGGCACGGCTGAAGGAAGAGGGCTTTGACCGAGCCTTTATTGTGGTGCATGGCCGAGGCGGTGAAGACGGCACCCTGCAGGGCGCCCTGGAACATCTGGGCATTCCCTATACCGGCTCCCGAGTGCTGGGCGCGGCCCTGGCCATGGACAAGATTCGCACCAAGCAGGTGTGGCGGGCCATGGGGCTGCCCACCGCCGACTTTGACATCGTGCGCCGTAAGGACTTTCAGCCCGCCATGGCCGATGCGCTGATGGCGCGTTTTGGCGGGCCCGTGTTCGTCAAGCCGTCTCACGAAGGTTCCAGCATCGGCATGGCCCGGGCGGAAAGCGCCGCCGAGCTGCGCGCGGCCATTGATGCCGCCTTTGAGTTTGACGACGAAGTGCTGCTGGAGCGCTTTATCGACGGCGACGAATATACCGTCAGCATTCTGGGAGAGCGCGCGCTGCCGGCCATTCGCCTGCGCACGCCCCATACCTTTTACGATTATTCGGCCAAGTACCAGTCCGGCGACACCGAGTATCTCTGCCCCTGTGGCCTGAGCGAGCCGGAAGAGCAGGCGCTGGGCGAGCTGTGCCTTCAGGCCTTTGACGCCGTGGCCGCCAGCGGCTGGGGCCGGGTGGATCTGATGCGGGGTCGCAGCGGCCAGTGGTGGCTGCTGGAGGTCAATACGGTGCCGGGCATGACCGAGACCAGCCTGGTGCCCAAGGCGGCTCGAGTGGCCGGACTCGATTTTGATCAGCTGGTGGTGCGCGTGCTGGGAATGGCGGACTGAAATGAGCGAGGTCGTGGCCACCCGTACCCGGCTGGGTTTTTTGTCCGGCCTGGTGTTTTTTCTGCTGGTACTGGGCACCTTGCTGTGGGGCCTGTGGCAGCTGGTGATGTGGGCGACGGCGGCCAATCAGGTGCCGGTGAACAGCCTGATTATTCAGGGCGAGCACCGTTTCGTGAGCCGTGATGACATGCGCGAATCGGTGCTGGCGCTGCCCGAGGTGGGCAACTTTTTTGCCCTGGAGGTGGATCGGGTGCAGCAGCAGCTGCAGGCACTGCCCTGGGTATACAGCGCCTCGGTACGCAAGCAGTGGCCCGACACCCTGCGGGTCTACATAGTGGAGCAGCCGGTGGCGGCGTTCTGGAACGAGCAGGATCTGGTCAACCGCCACGGCGAGGTGTTTCACGCCGATAGGGGCGAGCTAGAGCTGGTGAGCCTGTCGGGACCGGATGAAGAAGCGCCCAGGGTGCTGGAAGAATATCAGCGCCTGCGCATGTTGTTGGGTGAGCAGGGGTACCGTATCAGCCGCGTTCACCTGACGCCGCGCTTTTCCTGGGAGCTGACCCTGAGTGACGGGGTGCGGCTGATACTGGGGCGGGACGATATTGAAGCCCGTCTGCAACGATTTGTGAATGTCTATCCGGGCATTGCTGGACGCGAGCGAGTGGCCTATCTCGACCTGCGTTACGATACCGGGTTGGCAGTGGGATGGAAGCAGGACGAAGAGACAGAGAATGACCAAGAGCGCGGAACGAAATCTGATCGTCGGGCTTGATATCGGCACGGCCAAGGTCACTGCCCTGGTGGGCGAAGTGCTGCCGGACGGTGATCTCAATATCATCGGCCTCGGCAGCCATGCGGCAAAAGGCATGGACAAGGGCGGCGTGAACGATCTTGAGTCGGTGGTCAAGTCCCTGAAACGGGCGGTGGATGAGGCCGAAATGATGGCCGACTGCCAGATCACCTCCGTTTACCTGGGCTTGTCGGGCAAGCACATCGAATGCCGCAACGAAACCGGCATGGTGCCCATTTCCGACGAGGAAGTGACCCAGGAAGACATGGACAATGTCATCCACACCGCCAAGTCGGTGCGGTTGTCCGACGAGCACCGGGTGTTGCACGTGATTCCCCAGGAGTACTCCATCGATTTTCAGGAGGGGATTCGCAATCCCATTGGCTTGTCCGGTGTGCGCATGCACGCCAAGGTGCACCTGATTACCTGTCACAACGACATGGCGCGCAATATTGAGAAGTGCGTGGAACGCCTTGGCCTGCGGGTGGATCAACTGATTTTCAGCGCCCTGGCGTCCAGCTATGCGGTGCTGACCGAGGACGAGAAGGAGCTGGGCGTGTGTGTGGTCGACATCGGCGGCGGCACCATGGACATGGCGGTGTTCACCGGCGGCGCCCTGCGCCACACCAAGGTGATTCCCTATGCCGGCAGCACGGTGACCAGTGACATCGCCTACGCCTTTGGCACGCCGCCGCTGGATGCGGAAGCCATCAAGGTACGTCACGGCTGCGCCTTCAGTCGCCTGGTGAGCAAGGAAGACAGCATAGAGGTGCCAAGCGTGGGCGGGCGACCGGCCCGTAGCCTGCAGCGCCAGACCCTGGCCGAGGTGATCGAGCCCCGCTACAGCGAGCTGCTCGGCATGATCAACCAGGAGCTGGCCAAGGTGCAGGGCGAGCTGAAAAAGGCCGGGGTCAAGCATCAGCTGGCCGCCGGCCTGGTGCTGACCGGCGGCGCCGCCCAGATCGAAGGACTGGTGGAATGCGCCGAGCAGATTTTTCAGTGCCAGGTACGGGTGGGCCAGCCCGGCGGTATCAAGGGATTATCGGATTATGTTGAGACACCGGTGTACTCCACCGCCGTGGGGCTGCTGCAATACGGCAAGGAGCACCAGTCGATGCCTCAGCAGGAATACAGCGGCAAGTCCAGCGTCACCGGCCTGTTCCGGCGGGTGGGCAACTGGCTGCGTGGCGAATTTTAAGTCCGGCACAAGCACGCCGGAACCAAAGCGGAGAGAGGGTGAATCCTATGTTTGAACTGATGAATGATCACGAGCAGGAAGCCGTCATTAAAGTGGTCGGTGTAGGCGGCGGCGGCGGTAACGCCGTGGAGCACATGGTGCGTGAAAACCTGGAAGGCGTGGAATTCCTGGCGATCAACACCGATGCCCAGGCATTGCGCAACGCCAGCGCCCATCACACCCTGCAGGTCGGCAGCGCCATTACGAAGGGCCTGGGCGCGGGAGCCAATCCGGAAGTAGGGCGCGATGCGGCACTGGAAGACAAGGATGCCATTCGCGATCTGCTCGACGGCGCCGACATGGTGTTTATCGCCGCCGGCATGGGTGGTGGTACCGGCACCGGTGCCGCCCCCGTGGTGGCCGAAGTGGCCAAGGAGCTGGGCATTCTGACCGTGGCGGTGGTGACCAAGCCATTCGCCTTTGAAGGCAAGAAGCGCATGAACTACGCCCAGCAGGGCATCAACGAGCTGGCCAAGCACGTCGACTCGCTGATCACCATTCCCAACGACAAGCTGCTCAAGGTGCTGGGCCGGGGCATTTCCCTGCTGGACGCCTTCAAGGCCGCCAACAACGTGCTGCTGGGCGCGGTACAGGGCATTGCCGAACTGATCACCCGCCCGGGTCTGATTAACGTCGACTTCGCCGACGTTCGCACCGTGATGCGGGAAATGGGTACCGCCATGATGGGTACCGGCCACGCCACCGGTGAAGACCGGGCCGAGGAAGCCGCCGAGAAGGCCATCTCCAGCCCGCTGCTGGAAGACGTGGATCTGGCCGGTGCCCGTGGCATTCTGGTCAACATCACCGCCGGTCTCGACATGAGCATCGAGGAGTTCGAAACCGTGGGCAACGCGGTCAAGGCCTTTGCCTCCGAGAACGCCACCGTGGTGGTGGGTACCGTACTGGATCCGGAAATCACCGACGAGCTGCGGGTAACCGTGGTGGCCACCGGTATCGGTGCCGAGCGCAAGCCCGACATCACCCTGGTGAAATCCGGCAACAGCCAGGAAAGCAGCCCCCGTCGCCCCGATCTGGGCCACGAGGAGCAGTCCGGCAAGCTGGCGGTGAACGCCGACAATACTCAGGTCAAGACCGATCTGGACTACCTGGATATTCCGGCCTTCCTGCGCAAGCAAGCCGACTGAGCCTGGTTGAAAAAGCGCCTCATTGGCGCCGGCGGGCAAAGCTGTGTTAGGATGTATGGCCATTTTAATATGGTTCGAATCGTGCTATCTGACTGACGGACAATTCCATGATTAGACAACGAACTCTGAAAAATACCGTGCAGGCCACCGGAATCGGCCTGCATTCCGGTCACAAGGTGCAGATGCGCTTTGTACCCGCGCCGGCCAACACAGGTATTGTGTTTCGTCGTACCGATCTGGAGCCGCAGGTTGAGATTCGGGCCGACGCCGATCTGGTGAAGGACACCATGCTGTGCACCGCGCTGGTCAACGACGCCGGTGTGCGGGTGTCCACCATTGAGCACCTGTCTGCCGCCCTGGCGGGTCTCGGCATCGACAACCTCTATATCGAGGTGGATGCGCCCGAGGTGCCGGTGATGGACGGCAGTTCCCATCCTTTTATTTACCTGCTGCAGTCCGGCGGCATTCACGAACTAAACGCGCTCAAGCGGTTTATTCGTATCAAGCAGCCGGTGCGGGTAGAGGACGGCGACAAGTGGGCCGAACTGCGTCCCTTCAACAAGGGCTTTCGAATGGATCTGACCATCGACTTCAAACACCCGGTGTTTGAAGGCCAGAGCCAGCACCTGGTGCTGGATTTCTCCGGCGCTTCCTTTGTGAAGGAACTGAGCCGGGCCAGAACCTTTGGCTTTATGCGTGACATCGAGTACCTGCATTCCCAGAACCTGGCCTTGGGCGGCAGCCTGGAAAACGCCGTGGTACTGGATGACTACAAGGTGCTCAACGACGACGGCCTGCGTTACCCCAACGAGTTTGTGAAGCACAAGATGCTGGACGCCATCGGCGACCTGTACATGTGCAACCACAGCATTCTGGGCGAGTTCCGGGCCTACAAGACCGGTCACGCCCTGAACAACAACCTGTTGCGGGCGCTGCTGGCCCAGACCGAAGCCTGGGAAATGGTCACCTTTGGCGACGAGCGCGCCGAGTCGCCCATTCGTTACTACGACACCGCTTTTCAGCCCGCCTGATAAACCTGGCTTGCACGCCGGCATCTCTCCGCGCCGGTGTGCACCTTGCTCACGGGCCCGGTAACGGGCCCGTGTTGTTTTTGTGTCAGGCGCGTCGGTTTTCTCCGCACCCAAAGCCTGATTGTGTCGCTTTTGGCACCCACACCCTTGAATCCCGGCACTTTCAACACCATATCAATTCCGTTTCGAGCATGCTTCGGTGAACCTGGATTCGAAAGCGCGGGCCCGAAGAGCCATGCGTTCACGGCGACCAGCCCTTTTACCTGACGCCTTGTCGGGTTACATTGACATACTCAACCGCCCAAAGTCCGGGGCCGGCAGGAAGGCGTCATGTGCTTTCCGCCCATGTTATCGTTATGGCCTCGCCGGCGCGCGGGGCGTCTTTTTTCAACATCACTATTGGCCAAGCATGATTACCAGACTTTTCACTCGCATCATTGGCAGCCGCAACGACCGAACCCTCAAGCGACTGCGCAAGGTAGTAAACGAAATCAACGCCATGGAGCCGAAGTTCGAGGCCCTGTCGGACGCCGAGCTCCAGGGCAAAACGGTGGAATTCCGTGCCCGCCTGGAGCAGGGCGAAAGCCTGGAGCAGATTTTGCCCGAAGCCTTTGCGGTGGTGCGCGAGGCGTCCAAGCGAGTGTTTGGCATGCGCCACTTTGACGTGCAGATGATCGGTGGCATGGTGCTCAACAACAACCAGATTGCCGAAATGAAGACCGGTGAGGGCAAGACCCTGACCGGTACCCTGCCGGTGTACCTGAACGCCCTCAGCGGCCGGGGCGTGCACGTGGTGACGGTGAACGACTACCTGGCCCGGCGGGACGCCGAAGGCAACCGGCCGCTGTTTGAATTCCTGGGCCTGACCGTGGGCTGCAACCTGCCCGGCATGAGCCATCAGGAAAAACAGGCCGCCTACGCCTGCGACATTACCTACGGCACCAACAATGAATTCGGTTTCGACTACCTGCGCGACAACATGGCGTTTTCGCCCCAGCAGCGGGTGCAGCGGCCGCTCAACTACGCCCTGGTGGACGAGGTGGACTCGGTGCTGATCGACGAAGCCCGTACCCCGCTGATCATCTCGGGGCCGGCAGAAGACAGCTCCGAGCTGTATATGCGCATCAACACCCTGATCCCCAAGCTGGTGAAGCAGGACAAGGAAGATACCGAGGAATACACCGGCGACGGTCACTACACCGTGGACGAAAAGAACAAACAGGCGCTGCTGACCGAAAACGGCCAGATCTTCGTGGAAGACGAGCTCAAGCGCATGGGCCTGCTGCAGGAGGACGACTCGCTGTTCTCCGCCGGCAATATTACCCTGCTGGCCCACGTCAACGCCGGCCTGCGGGCCCACACCCTGTTTGAGCGCAACGTCGACTACATCGTGCAGAACGACGAGGTGGTGATCGTCGATGAGCACACCGGCCGTACCATGGCGGGTCGACGCTGGTCCGAAGGCCTGCACCAGGCGGTGGAAGCCAAGGAAGGGGTGAAGATTCAGAACGAAAACCAGACCCTGGCCTCGATTACCTTTCAGAACTACTTCCGTCTTTACGACAAGCTGGCGGGCATGACCGGCACCGCCGATACCGAAGCCTTTGAATTTCAGCATATCTACGGCCTCGACACCGTGGTGATCCCCACCAACAAGCCGATGATCCGTAAGGACATGGGTGATCTGGTATACCTGACCGCCGCCGAGAAATACCAGGCCATCGTCGCCGACATCAAGGACTGCGTGGAGCGGGGCCAGCCGGTGCTGGTGGGTACGGTTTCCATCGAAAACTCCGAGCTGATTTCCACCATTCTCGACAAGCAGGGCATTCGGCACCAGGTGCTCAACGCCAAGTTCCACCAGAAGGAAGCGGAGATCATCGCTCAGGCCGGCCGTGCCGGCACCGTGACCATCGCCACCAACATGGCCGGCCGCGGAACCGACATCGTGCTCGGCGGCAGCTGGCAGGCCGAGATTGAAACCCTGGGCGATGGGGCTACCGATGCTCAGATTGCCGCTATCAAGGCAGACTGGCAGCAGCGCCACAAGGCGGTGCTGGCCGCCGGTGGCCTGCATATTATCGGCACCGAACGCCACGAGTCCCGTCGCATCGACAACCAGTTGCGCGGCCGGGCCGGTCGTCAGGGCGATGCCGGCTCCAGCCGCTTCTACCTGTCGATGGAAGATGCCTTGATGCGCATCTTTGCCTCGGATCGGGTGACCGGCATGATGAAGAAGCTGGGCATGGAAGAAGGTGAGGCCATCGAGCACCCCTGGGTGACCCGGGCCATTGAAAACGCCCAGCGCAAGGTGGAAACCCGCAACTTCGACATTCGTAAAAACCTGCTTGAATTTGATGACGTCGCCAACGATCAGCGCAAGGTGGTGTATGAGCAGCGTAACGAGCTGCTCGACTCCGGTGACATTCGCGACACCATCGCGGTGATTCGGGAAGACGTGCTGACCGACGTGGTCAACGAATACATTCCGCCCCAATCGCTGGAGGAAATGTGGGACGTGCCCGGCCTGGAGCAGCGCCTGCAGAGCGACTTTGCCCTGGAGCTGCCCATCGGTGAGTGGCTCCAGCAGGACGACAAGCTGCACGACGAGCAGATCCTGGAGCGGGTGCTGGCCGCGGCGACCCAGGCCTACGAAGAAAAAGAAGCCGTGGTCGGCGCAGAGGTGCTGCGCCAGTTTGAAACCTCGGTGATGCTGCAAACCCTCGACAACCTGTGGAAGGAGCACCTGGCGGCCATGGATCACCTGCGTCAGGGTATTCACCTGCGTGGTTATGCCCAGAAGAACCCCAAACAGGAGTACAAGCGCGAGTCCTACGAACTGTTCACCCAGATGCTGGAAAACCTCAAGCGTGAGGTGGTGAGCATTCTCAGCCGAGTGCGGGTGCAATCCCAGGAAGAAGTAGAAGAGGTCGAGGCCAAACGCCGTGAGGCCGCCGAGCGTCAGCCCCAGAGCTACAGCCACGCCGAGGCGGAGAATCCGCTGGCCGGTGAGCAGCAGGCCGCCACCACCGAAGGCGAGGCCACGCCCTTTGTACGGGAAGGCCAGAAGGTGGGGCGCAACGACCCTTGCCCCTGTGGTTCGGGCAAGAAATACAAGCAGTGTCACGGCAAGCTCAGCTGAGCCGTACCCCGCCATGATGCAGGGCCGCCCTTTGGGCGGCCCTTTCATTTTGTACTGCCTTTTGGTGGTTGCTGTGAACGATGTGACTGCCAAATGTGAACGGTGCGGGCTTTTCTTGCATATTGTCCTGCCGGCCCTCCCTTCGGTTCCCCTGCTGCGGTTCTTGGCCCATAATTTTCCTCCTCGTGCGCGGGGAACAATAACAACAACACGGGACAAGAAGAGGGCGAAATGAAACACAACGTCATAGGGCGGCTGGCCGCCGTGGTGCTGCCGGCGCTGACGCTGATCGGTGCCGCGGCGCTGTGGCTGCTGCTACAGTCTCAGCAGCAGCTGGTGCTGGCGCAGCAAACACGGTTTGATTATTTCGAATCGGCCAACCAGATTCGGCTGCTGTCGGGCCAGCTCAGTGCCCGCATTCGCAATTATGTCACCACGGGTTCGGAGCGGGATCTGTCACTCTATTACCATGTGCTGGCCGTGACCGAAGGGCGTCATGCCCGTCTCAATGGCAAGACCCTGTCCAATGAGCAAATGCTGCAGAATATGGAG
Organism: Oceanimonas doudoroffii; assembly: GCF_002242685.1. Lineage (NCBI taxonomy): Bacteria > Pseudomonadati > Pseudomonadota > Gammaproteobacteria > Aeromonadales > Aeromonadaceae > Oceanimonas > Oceanimonas doudoroffii. Next base: position 103,127 of record NZ_NBIM01000005.1, on the reverse strand, counting down.
CTGACCCGGGAAGAGCTGAGCTTGCTGGAACGGGCGCGGCAGGCCACCCTGACCCTGGCCCGGCTGGAAGAGGAGGCGGTTCGGCTGATGGCGTCGGGGCGCGAGCACCAGGCACGGCAAAAGGTGTTCAATCCCGATTACGATCGCTACAGCGAGATCATGAGCGATTCGGTCAACCAGTTTATCACCCTGCTTTTGGAACGGCTGGAGCGCAATATTCAGCGGGAGCAACGGCACAACCGGCTGACCATGGCGGTGCTGGCGGGGTTGCTGCTGTTGATGATGGCGGCCAGCCTGTGGCTGGGCTGGCGCCTTTGTGAGCGGGGGGAGACACGGCGGCGACTGTCTCTGGCCGGCCATCGCGGCCGGGATTGAGAGGGATGTCGCAACCGAAGACAGAGATTAAATGGTTCCATGTGAGCCTTTTTGTTTTCAATTCCGCTTCATTTAAAGCAAAATTCCGCCGTCTTGAATAAATGGGTGCGGCATGATTGCGAGAGGGGATGAAAGAATGAAGGGCAAAATGACCCTGAAGAGCGTGATTCGTCAGATCATAGGGGTGGCCCTGGGGTTTGCACTGATACTGGCCGGCGCGCTCTTTTTTTTGTTACAGGCGCAGAGCGAGCTGGGCTCGGCACAGGAAAAGCGTTACGACTATTTTAACTCGGCCAACCAGATGCGCATGATGTCAACCGAGCTGACCGGGCGCATTCGCAATTATGTTTCCACGGGCGCGGAGCTGGAGCTGAGTGCCTATCAACGGGTGATGGACATCACCGAAGGGCGGGCGGCCCGTATCGATGGCCGGCTCCTGTCCAACAAGGACATGATCGGTGGCCTAGCGCTGACTCGGGACGAGTTGAGCACGCTGGAGCAAGGCCGTCAGGGCACCGTCACCATGGCCCGACTGGAAACCCAGGCCATGGAGCTGATGGCGGCAGGTCGACAGCAGGAAGCCGCGCAGGTCGTGTTTGGTCCCACCTATGAGCAGGCGCGCAGCCAGATGCAGGAGTCGGTCAACACGTTCACCAAGTTGCTGCTGGAGCGGCTGGAGCGTGAAGTCAGGCATGCCGAGGCACAAAAACAGAACATGGTGATCGTCATGGTCATCATGTCGGTGCTGCTGGTGCTGCTCAGTCTGCTGCTGGGCTGGGTGCTGCGGCGGACCGTGTTGCAGCCACTGGGGGCCGAGCCGGCGGAAATGGAACGGATCGCCAGCGCCATTGCCGCCGGTGATCTCGGGGTGCAATTCATGCCCAACGCCAGTGGCGTCTATGCCCGGTTGCAGCACATGAGCGACAAGCTGCGTGAGTTGATCGGCCAGATCAACATGTCCAGTTCGGGGCTGGCCTCGGCCGCCGAGGAGACCTCGGCGGTGTCGCTGCAGACCAGCACCAACCTGGAGCGTCAGCAGCAGGATACCGAGCAGGTGGCCACCGCCATCAATCAGATGTCCGCCACGGTGCAGGAAGTCTCGCAAAATACCACCCAGGCCGCCGAGTCGGCGAAGTCGGCGTTTGAAGCCGCCGAACAGGGACGGCGAGTGGTGCTGCAGACGGTGGAGCACATTCAAACCCTGTCGGAAAATGTCGGCAACACCAGCCTGGTGGTGCAGTCACTGGCCGACAGCAGCACGCAAATCAGCACCGTCGTCGAGGTGATTCAGGAAATTGCCGATAGAACCAACCTGCTGGCACTCAACGCCGCCATTGAGGCGGCCCGGGCCGGTGAGCAGGGCCGAGGCTTTGCGGTGGTGGCGGCCGAGGTGCGCAACCTGGCCGAACAGACCCAGCAGTCTTCCCAGGAAATTGTGGCCACCGTGGCCCGGCTGCAGGGAGACGCGGAAAAAGCCAGGATGGCCATGGACAGCGGCCGTCAACGGGCCGAGAACACCGTAAGCCGTGCCCGTGAGGCGGAGCAGGCACTGGAGCTCATCAGCTCCGCCGTGCAGATTATTCACGATATGAACACGCAAATTGCCAGTGCGGTGGAAGAGCAGGCCTCGGTCACCGAAAACATCAGCCGCAACGTCACCAGTATTCACGGCATGGGCGTCGAAAACGCCGCCGGCGCCGATCAGACCGCCAGCGCCAGCCGAGAGCTGGCAACCCTGGCGGAACAACTGCAACTGGCGGTGAGCGGCTTCAGGCTGGAACAGGGAGGCGGCCCCCGACTCAGATAGGGGCCCGCCGGCGGCTGAGTCCTCCGGCCTTGTTCCCTTGAGGGGCGGTCAGTATACTGCCGTGTCTCAAATTGCGAGGAAAGTTCATGTTAAAGCTGTTGCGGATACTGTTGCTGGGCCTGGCCATGGTCGTTGTGTTTGTGCTCGGTACCCTGGTGTGCCTGGTGCGCCCCCGCCACCCGAACAACGTGCATCTGCTCGGTCGCCTGTTTCATCTGGCCTGCCCGATTATCGGGCTCAAGGTGCGCATTCGCGGGCGTGAAAATGTGAAGGGGCTTGAGTCCGCCATCTATATCGCCAATCACCAGACCAACTGGGATATCATTACCCATCCGGGGGTGGTCATGCCCCGTACCGTGGCCATCGGCAAGAACAGCCTGTTCTGGATTCCCCTGTTTGGCCAGCTGTTCTGGCTCAGTGGCAACCTGCTGATCAACCGTGAAAACAAGGCCAAGGCCGCCAGCACCATCGGCAAGGTAGTGGACAAGGTGCGCCACAACCGGCTGTCAATCTGGATGTTTCCGGAAGGCACCCGCAGCAAGGGCAAGGGGCTGCTGCCGTTCAAGACCGGCGCCTTTCACATTGCCCTGCAGGCTCAGGTGCCGCTGGTGCCCATTGCCTGCTCCAGCTATTTTGGCCAGGTGGATCTCAACCGTTGGGACAACGGCGAGGTGCTGATCGACATCATGCCGCCGGTGGATGTCAGCGCCTGGGAGCCCGCCCAGATGCGGGATCTGCTCAAGCATTGCCGCAAGCAGATTGCCGATCGTATCATTGAGCTGGACCGGCAGGCCCGCCGCCCCGAAACACTGACTCAACCCGGAGCCGAATCATGAGCCAAGCCAACGACTGGCGTGCGGAAACCCGCGAGATCATCGAATCCCTGCTGAGCGACGGCAGCAATCCCGACGCCGAATACATCATAGAGCACCATTTTTCCGGCCAGAATTTTGCCAAACTGGAAAAGGCGGCAGTGGACTGTTTCAAGGCCGGCTACGAAGTGACCGACGCCGAGGAGCTGACCCTGGAGCGGGGCCAGACCCTGCTGTGCTTTGACGCCGTGGCCGACAGCGCCCTGGACGAGGAGCAGATCATGCAGCAGGTGGCCGAGCTGCTGCCCATCGCCGAGAAATACGGCATCGATTACGATGGCTGGGGCACCTACTTCGAGGAAGCCGAAGAATAACAACGGCGGGCGGGGGCTGACGGGCTCGGCTAAGCTTGATCCATATATGCATGGATCAAGGAGAGTACCATGTTCCGTAGTCGCCCCCCCCTGTTGTTATTCCTGCCTGTTCTGATTTTCCTTTCCGGCTGCAGCGAGCTTCAGGCCCGTCTGGGCCGGCACCTGTTGCCGGATCCGCCCGAGGTGGTCGTTGAAGCGCTGCCCCCGGGCTATGATCCCGCTCACCCGCGGCCGCCTTATGCCGGCCCCCATGCCTCACTGGTGCAGCTCGATCTTGCCGCCTTTGACTTTCCGGTGCAGCCCGGTGAAACCGGCCCCATCGATACTTCCCTCGGCCCGCTGCAATATCCGTTTTCCTGCAATACCGAAGAATCGGGCCTGGGCCAGCCGCTGGTAGATAATCAGGAGGGCATCGGCACGCCGGTGTACGCCGAGGAAAACGGCGTCAAGAACACGCAAAAGCTGCTGGGCCACAGCAAAGACTGTTTGCTTAATACCCGTCTCGACTACTACTACCGGGTCAAGGACAAGAATGATTTCCGGTTATTGCCCGAAGGTGATTACCCGGAGAACATGGACTGGATAGAGCACAATGGCGAGCGCATTCCCTTTGTGCTCAGGGTAGAGCAGGGCACCATCAACCGCTTCGTGTATGTGCTCGCCATGCTGGCGGACCCCAGCGCGCCGGTGACCGACACCCACAGCCCCTACTGGAACAACAAGCTTATTTTCCACTTCAAGGGCGGGGTCGGCATCGGCAAGCGCCAGGGCAAGATGAGCCTGGGGCGGGTGGGCAGCCGGCTGATCACCCAGCTGGCCCAGGGTTATGCCATGGCCGGCTCCAGTGGCAACGTCACCAGTAACCACTACAACATGTGGCTGGCGGCCAATACCGCCGAAATGGTCAAGGCGCAGTTTGTGGCCCGTTATGGCCGGCCCGATTACACCGTGGGCATTGGCGGCTCCGGTGGCGCCGTGCAGCAATACCTGTTTGCCCAGAACAAGCCCGGCCTGCTCGACGCCCTCATTCCCCAGTACAGCTACCCGGACATGATCACCCAGAGCATCTGGGCGCTGGACTGCGAACTGTTTGAGTATTACTTCGACGTAACCGCCCGGGAGAACAAGCGTTGGCGGGTGCAGGAAAACCGTGGCCTGGTGATGGGCGTGGCGGCCAGCAGCGAGGTGGAACACGAGTTCAAGAAGTATTACCGCTGGGCGCGCATGGCCGGGCTGGGACTACGCCTGCCCGGGCTGCCACCGGGGGCGACCGAGTGCTCCAAAAGCTGGCGCGGGCTGGCGCCGTTGACCAACAACCCTCATTACTCCCATCGGACCCATTACTATGCGCCGGCGGTGGTGGCCAGGGAACGCTTCAGCCACTGGCACGATCTGGGCCATGTATACGGGGTGGATGAAAACGGCTATGCCAACCGAACCCACGACAACACCGGGGTGCAGTATGGCCTGGAGGCCCTGAAACAGGGGGACATCTCGTTTGCCGAATTCTTTCACCTCAATGCCAATATCGGCAGCTGGAAACCGCCGGTGCAGATGGTGCAGGAAAGGCTGTGGGTGCTGACCGGCGACGACAGCCTGTCCGGGGTATCCATCTGGAGCGATCACAACATGCAGAAAACCCCCGGCAGCCCGGTGCCGCTGTGGGTGTTTGAGCGCAACCGGGCCGATCTGGTGAAAACCGCTCCGCGCAGCCGGGGCAATCACGACGCCATTGCCGCCGCCTACCGCTCCGGCCACGTGTTCCTGGGCAATATCAACATTCCGGTGATCGATCTGCGCCATTACCTGGATCCCGAGCTCGACATGCATCACTCCTATGCCAGCCAGTCGGTGTGGCTGCGCATGAAGGCGGCCAGGGGCAATGTTGACAACATGGTGATCTGGCAAAGCGGCAAACCCTACAACCCCAGCGATCGGGCCTTTGAGGTGCTGGATGAATGGCTTACCAGCGGCCAGCGCCCCGCCAGTGCCCAGGATGCCTGCTGGACCGACACCGGTGAGCTGATCGCCGCGGGCGATGGCGTATGGAATGGCCCCTGGCGCGGTGATGCCGACATGGGCGCCTGTCTGCAGCGTTACCCGGCCTATCGTTCGCCCCGCAACGTGGCCGGTGCCCCGCTCACCGGCGAGGTGTTCCAGTGTGCCCTGATCCCGGTTAGCGCCGCCGTGGAGCGGGGTTTGTATGGCGGTCTCGACTTGCGCCCGCACCTGACCATGTTGCAGACGGTCTTTCCCGACGGGGTCTGTGACTTCACCCAGGGCGATCAGGGACGCCCCGGCAATGAAGAGATGGGACTCAAGGCCATGCTATAGTGGCGCAAATCGTTGCCGGGAGCGCCGCCATGTATCCACCGCCGGATCCCCACATGCAGTTGTGGGACGAGTACAAGTACCGCCACGACCACATCTGGCAAAAGCTGTTTCGCATTACCGTGGCCGTGGTGTTGCTGGGCGCCGTGCCTTACCTCAAGCCCGAAATCACCCAGGTGCTCAAGGGCTGGATACTGATAGCGCCATTGCTCGGCACCGTGCTGAGCCTGATCAGCCTGGCGCTGATGCACTTTGAGCTGACGTTGTTTGCCAAGATCGCCCAGGCTCACCGGGCCCACCAGGAGGAGCTGGGCCTGGTACGGCACAGCCGGCATAACTATTTTCGTTATCTGGTGATGACCTATGTCGGTTTTCTACTGCTGGTCAGCATGGCCAACGTGGTTGTGGTGCGGTTGTTGTGGCTGGCCCTCTGACTGCTGCGACAACCTTCAGCATACGGCCGGAGTGTCATCATGAAAGGGGAGCGTTCAGCGCTTACACTGAAAGTGAGGACAGTGACCCTAACCTACAGAGGTAAAGTACCATGATGATCGATGGCAAAATGAAGGCGGCCACACTGGCGACCGTGCTGTTGCTGGGGCTGGCGGGCTGCAGCAATATGTCCCAGCGGGATCGCAATACCGCCATTGGCGCCGGTGCCGGCGCCGTGGGCGGCTCGGTACTGACCGGCGGCAGCACCATGGGAACCCTGGGCGGGGCCGTGGTGGGCGGAGTGATCGGTAACCAAGTGGATACCGACGACGATGATTAATCCGAAGTAAAGGGGCCAGTCGGCCCCATTTACCAGGCGCTTTCCCCCAGGTAGTTGCCTGGCGGATAGTAATTGCATACCAGTATCATCATGTTGTTGCAGGTGGCGGTGGCACAACCCAGCTCTCGAGTATCGGGCCAGACCATCTGGGTGTAGTGGCCCACCAGCGGCACCAGCTCGCGGCTCAGGGGCTGTCCGGAATAATGGCGCTGTTCATCCTTCCAGCTTTGCACCCCGTCCAGCTCATCGTAAAACCCCAGCGTGCCCATAAACAGGTTTTCGCCAAAGCCCGAACCCCGGCTGTGCTCAATATCGCAGCGCCGGCTCAGCACTTGTGCCCAACCCGCTGCCTGTTGTTCGGCCCGGGACGACCATGCCAGCGAACCAGCACCCACCTCGGCCCGGGCTCTGTTGTGGGCGTCCAGCAGGGCCTGTTTCATGTTGTTGGGCAGCCCCGGCATACTGACGGTCAACAGTAGCCAACACCAGCCATACTTCAGATAACCCATGGTACTTACTCCCGTCTCAAGTTATCAGGGTAAGTGCCAGCGGAATAAAGTTCCAGCGGCCGAGGACGTGCGTCAAATGAAACGTTATGGAGGATGGGCTATCGGGTTTTGTTCTATCCTGTAAACTCGGAAACAAAAGGATTGATATGAGTCTGCAAGATGCCACCTTTCGATATATCGATATATTGGTCTCGGGGGAGAGTGCCCATGTTCAGCAATGGAAAGCTAAAGCAGGAACTGCTGCAGTACAAAGAGCAAAATCAGCATTTTAGCGCTTTACTGCGGGCCATTCGGGCTCATGTGGCCGTCATTGAGTTCACGCCAGATGGCGAGGTGCTTAATGTCAATGAGGATTTTTTGAAGGTGGTGGGCTATACCCTGGAGCAGGTGAAAGGCAAACATCATCAGATGTTCTGTGAACCTGGGCTGGTCGCATCACCGGAATATCAGACGTTCTGGCAGCGCCTGCGGGCAGGAGAACACCAGCAGGGCACGTTCCCGCGGATAACCCATGATGGCCGTAAAATCTGGCTTCAGGCAACCTACTTTCCGGTACAGGATGAAACGGGGCGGGTGCTGAAAATTCTGAAGATCGCCAGTGACATTACCGAAAAGCAGCATCAGTTGATTCGGCAGCAGGCGGTACTGACGGCGCTGGACAGATCCATGGCGGTGATCGAGTTCAAGGTGGATGGCACCGTCCTCAGCGCCAACGACAACTTTCTGTCGTTGATGGGCTATCATCTCGAGCAGGTGGTGGGTCAGCATCATCGTCTGTTTTGCGATGAGGACTTCTACCGGGATCACCCTCATTTCTGGCAGGAGCTGGCGGCCTGTGAGCACAAGTCGGGTCGCTTCAAGCGGGTCAACGCCAGCGGTGAGGAGATCTGGCTGGAGGCCACCTACAACCCCATTCTGGATGAGCAGGGGCGGGTCGAACGGGTGGTCAAGTTCGCCAGCGACATCACTCGGCGAGTACTGCAGTCCCGCCGCAATCAACAGGCTTCGGAGCAGGCCTGCGAGATTGCGGTGAAGACCTCCAACATAGTGGAGCAGGGCAGTAATACCCTGCAGACCTCGGTGCACCTCTCCACCCGCGTGTCCCAGGATCTGGAGCAGGCCATGGGGATCATCAGCCGGCTCAATGAACAGGCGCGCAATATCGAGGACATAGTGGCCACTATCAGCAGCGTGGCGGATCAGACCAACCTGTTGGCGTTGAATGCGGCCATAGAGGCGGCCCGGGCCGGCGAGCAGGGGCGGGGCTTTGCGGTGGTGGCCGACGAGGTACGCCAGTTGGCGGGCCGCACCAGCCGGGCCACGGCGGAAATCGCCCAGGTGGTGCAACAAAACCGGGAGCTGACCGCCCAGGTGTCCGAGGCCATCCTGGAGGTCAGTGGGGTGGCAGAGCAGGGCAAGCAGCAGGCCCAGGAGGTGGAAAGCTTTATGCATGAGATCCACCAGGGCGCGTTGGCGGTGCAACAGACGGTGGCGGTGTTGTCCTGATCCCGGGCGGAAAAACCTCATAAAAAAAGCCCCGGCCACGGCCGGGGCTTTTACATTAGGGCATGGTTGCCATGATCACAGGCTGGCGATCTGTTCCTGCTGCTGTTGCAGCTTGGCCAGGGTGGCCTGGTAGTCGGCCAGTTTTTCCTGCTCCTTGGCCACCACGTCGGCGGGGGCCTTGGCCACAAAGCCCTGGTTGTTGAGCTTGCCTTCCAGACGCTTGATCTCGCCCTGTACCTTGCCCAGCTCCTTTTGCAGGCGCGCCAGCTCGGCGTCCTTGTCGATCAGGCCGGCCATGGGCAGCAGCAGCTCGGTGTCGCCGATCAACTGCTTGGTGGACACCGGCGCTTCCTCGTCGGCGGCCAGCAGGGTGATGGACTCCAGCTTGGCCATGGCCTTGAGGAAGGCATCGTTGTCGGTGGCACGGCGGGCGTCATCCCCGGCGGGGCGCAGCAGCACGCTCAGGGCCTGGCCCGGGGGAATGTTCATCTCGGCGCGCAGGTTGCGAATGGACACGATAAAACGCTTCACCCACTCCAGATCGGCCATGGCTTGCTCGTCCTGCTCGGCGGCATTCACCTCCGGGTAGGCGGCCAGCATGATGCTGTCGCCACCGCGACCGGCCAAGGGGGCAACCCGCTGCCAGATCTCCTCGGTGATGTAGGGCATGATCGGATGGGCCAGACGCAGCAGGGTTTCCAGCACCTCGATCAGGGTCTTGCGGGTGGCGCGCTGCTCGGCCTCGGAGCCGTGCCACAGCACCGGCTTGGTGAGCTCCAGATACCAGTCGCAGAACTGGTTCCAGATAAACTCGTACAGGGCGCTGGCGGCGCGGTCAAAGCGGTAACCGTCGAGGGCGCTGCGCACGTCGGTTATGGTGGCCTGCAGCTGGGCGCGAATCCAGCGATCCGCCAGGGAGTATTGCAGTTCGCCGCCGTTCTGGCCGCAGTCCTGCTCTTCGGTGTTCATCAGCACGTAGCGTGACGCGTTCCACAGCTTGTTGCAGAAGTTGCGGTAACCGTCCAGGCGCTTCATGTCCCAGTTGATGTCACGGCCGGTGGACGCCATGGCGCACAGGGTAAAGCGCAGGGCGTCGGTGCCGTGGGCCTCGATGCCGTCGGCGAATTCCTTGCGGGTGCGCTTTTCGATCTTGGCGGCCAGCTGGGGCTGCATCATGTTACCGGTGCGCTTGGTGACCAGGGACTCCAGGTCTATGCCGTCGATCATGTCGAGGGGATCGAGCACGTTGCCCTTGGACTTGGACATCTTGTCGCCGTTCTCGTCGCGAATCAGGCCGGTGACGTAAACGGTCTTGAAGGGTACCTGGGGCTTGCCGTTTTCGTCCTTGATGAAGTGCATGGTCATCATGATCATGCGCGCCACCCAGAAGAAGATGATGTCAAAGCCGGTGACCAGCACGCTGGACGGATGGAAGGTGGCCAGCTCCGGGGTCTTGTCCGGCCAGCCCAGGGTGGAGAAGGTCCACAGCGCCGAGCTGAACCAGGTGTCGAGCACGTCGTCGTCCTGGCTCAGCACCATATCATCACCCAGGTTGTGGGTGGCGCGCACTTCGGCCTCGTCCCGGCCCACATAGACCTTGCCGGACTCGTCGTACCAGGCGGGAATGCGGTGTCCCCACCACAGCTGGCGGGAGATACACCAGTCCTGAATATCGCGCATCCAGGAGAAATACATGTTTTCGTACTGCTTGGGTACGAACTGAATGTCACCGTTTTCTACCGCCTCGGTGGCTACCTTGGCCAGGGGCGCGGCCCGCACGTACCACTGGTCGGTGAGCATGGGTTCGATCACCACGCCGCCACGATCACCGTAGGGCACGGTGAGATCGTGATCCTTGATGCTGTCGAGCAGCCCAAGGGTTTCCAGCTCGGCCACCACGGCGGTGCGGGCTTCAAAGCGGTCCAGACCCTGATAGGCGGCGGGTAGCTCGGGGCTGTAGACGTCGCTCGGCTCGCCGGTGGTGGTAAATACCTCGGCTTCGTTGCGAATGGCGGCGTCAAAGGTGAGCACGTTGATCATCGGCAACTGATGACGCTTGCCCACCTCATAGTCGTTGAAGTCGTGGGCCGGGGTGATCTTCACGCAGCCGGTGCCCTTTTCCATGTCGGCGTGATCGTCGCCCACGATGGGAATGCGGCGGTTGACGATGGGTAGGATAATGTCCTTGCCGATCAGATCCTTGTAGCGGGGATCTTCCGGATTCACCGCCACCGCGGTGTCGCCCAGCATGGTTTCCGGGCGGGTGGTAGCCACCACCAGGTAGTCCTTGCCATCGGCGGTCTTGACGCCGTCGGCGAGGGGATAGCGGAAGTGCCACATGTGGCCCTTCTTGTCCTTGTTTTCCACTTCCAGATCGGAGATGGCGGTGTGCAGCTTGGGATCCCAGTTCACCAGGCGCTTGCCACGGTAGATGAGGTCGTCTTCATACAGACGCACGAACACTTCCTTGACCGCGTTGGACAGGCCGTCATCCATGGTAAAGCGCTCACGGTCCCAGTCCACCGAGGCGCCCAGGCGACGCAACTGCTGGGTGATGGTGCCGCCGGATTCCTTTTTCCAGTCCCAGATCTTGTCGATAAAGGCGTCACGGCCATAGTCGTGGCGGGTCTTGCCTTCCTCGGCGGCAATCTTGCGCTCCACCACCATCTGGGTGGCGATGCCGGCGTGGTCGGTGCCCACCTGCCACAGGGTGTTTTTGCCCTGCATGCGCTGGTAACGGATCAGGGTGTCCATGATGGAGTCCTGAAAGGCGTGCCCCATGTGCAGGCTGCCGGTGACATTGGGGGGCGGAATCATGATGCTGTAGGCATCTTTGCTGGTGTCGCCATGGGGCTTGAAGTAGCCCTTGTTTTCCCATTGCTGGTACAGGGCCTGCTCGATGGCGTTGGGATTAAAAGTCTTTTCCATGGTGTTATACATCTTGAGTTGGAAGTGGTACCGGCTTGGTGGTCAGCTCAAAGCCGGCCTGACGGTAGGCCTTGAAGCGCTCCCGAGCCTGCTGTTTTCCGGGGTCGGAGGCCGGCACAAAGTCGTGCAGCTGACCAAAGCGGCGGGCAAAGGCGGGGGCCTCGGGCGCCAGGTTGATCAGCACGGCACGGCCGCCCTGGGGCGGTTGCCAGCCAATCACCACGGGTGCGCCCTGGCGCGGGCCTTCGCCCTGCAGGTTGTGAGCCACAAAGCTGTCGGCTTCCTGTTGCCACAGGCGCTCGTCAATGGCTTCGGCCTGGGCCTGATCTGTGGTGTGAATAAACACTCCCAGGCCCTGGCGGTAGCAGTCGGTGGCCAACTGGCACACCCACTGCTCCAGCAGGCCGGCGTCGTCGTTGGGCAACAGGTGAAAACAGCCGGTGCTCATTTTATTCTTCGACGTTCAGGGCGCCGGCGCGGTTCAGCAGAAACTGGGTCAGCAGGGGCACCGGACGGCCTGTGGCGCCCTTTTGCTTGCCGCTTTGCCAGGCGGTGCCGGCTACATCCAGGTGGGCCCAGTTGTATTTCTTGGTGAACCGGCTCAGGAAGCAGGCGGCGGTAATGGTGCCCGCCGGCCGGCCGCCGATGTTGGCCATGTCGGCAAAGGGGCTTTCCAGCTGCTCCTGGTATTCATCGCTCATGGGCAGGCGCCAGGCTCTGTCACCGGCTTGATCGGAGGCATTGAGCAGCTCGTGGGCCAGGGGGTTGTGGTTGGCCAGCAGTCCTGAGGTGTGGTGCCCAAGAGCGATGATGCAGGCCCCGGTGAGGGTGGCCACGTCGATCACCGCTTCCGGCTCAAAACGTTCCACAAAGGTGAGGGCGTCGCACAGCACCAGCCGGCCTTCGGCGTCGGTGTTGAGCACTTCCACGGTTTGGCCGGACATGGTGGTGAGAATGTCGCCGGGGCGATAGGCGTTGCCGTCGGGCATGTTTTCACAGCCGGCCAGTATCGCCACCACGTTCACCGGCAGCTGCAGTTCGGCCAGGGCGTGCATGGTGCCCAGCACCGAGGCGGCGCCGCCCATGTCGTATTTCATTTCGTCCATGCCTTCGGCCGGCTTGAGCGAAATGCCGCCGGCGTCAAAGGTAAGCCCCTTGCCCACCAGGGCTATGGGGCGGGCGCTGGGGTCAGGGTGCCCCTTGTATTCGATCACCGACATCATGGCTTCGTTATGGGAGCCCCGGGCCACCGCCAGGTAGGCGTTCATACCCAGTTCGGCCATTTCTTCCTCGCCGATCACCCGGGTGCTGATATTGTCCCAGGCGTCGGCCAGCTGGCGCGCCTGAGAGGCCAGGTAGGCCGGGTTGCACACATTGGGCGGCATGTTGGCCACGTCGCGGCATACGCGCACGCCCCTGGCCACGGCCTGGCCGTGGGCAATGGCACGTTCGCCTATGGTCAGCTCTCGTCGCGTGGGCACGTTGAACACCAGCTTGCGCAGCGGGCGGCGTGGTTCGGCCTTGTTGGTCTTAAACTGATCGAAGCTGTACAGGCTGGCGAGAGTGGTTTCTACCGCCTGGCGCACCTTCCAGTAGGTGTCGCGGCCTTTGACGTGCAGCTCGGTCAGAAAGCACACCGCTTCCATGGAGCCGGTCTCGTTCAGGGTGCTGATGGTCTTGCGAATGATCTGCTTATACTGGCGTTCGTCGAGCTCACGCTCCTTGCCGCATCCCACCAGCAGCACCCGTTCGCCCAGTACGCCGGGTACCTGATGCAGCAGCAGGGTCTGGCCGGCCTTGCCTTCCAGATCGCCGCGGCGCAGCAGCGAGCTGAGGTAGCCGTCGCTGACCTTGTCGAGCTGCTCGGCCACCGGCGACAGCCGGCGCGGTTCAAATACGCCCACTACTATGCAGGCACTGCGCTGTTTCTCGGGACTACCGCTTTTTACACTGAACTCCATGGATTCTCCTGAGCCTGAAGACAATGGGCGCCGAATGAACGATAATGACGGGCATCGCTGAAGGCGCCGGATTTCGCACAGTTAATATGCGAAAATCGTGATTTTACGCTTATTGTTAAGCGTTTCCATTAAAAAAGACAAGTTTACACTGGGATTAACGGTGATTGCATTCCGCTATTTGTTTCGGGAAACCCTGAAGACTCAGCTGGCCGTGCTGTTTGTGCTCTTGCTCATCTTTATCAGCCAGAATTTTATCGACGTGTTGGGCAAGGCTGCCAGCGGTGAGATTCCCGGCGCGCTGGTGGGCAGGCTGCTGCTGCTTAACCTGCCGGAGATGGCCACCCTGATGCTGCCGGTCAGCCTGTTTATCGGCATTCTGTTCGCCCATGGCCGGCTTTACGCCGAAAGCGAGATGACGGTGATGAAGGCGGTGGGCATGGGCCCTCGCAGCATCATGCGCGCTACCCTGGTACTGGCCCTGCTGTGGACGGCGGTGGCGCTGTTCAATTCGCTCTGGCTCAACCCCTGGGCCAAGACTCAGGTCTATCAGCTGCGGGAAGAGGTCAAGGCCGATCCGGGTTTTGCGGTGTTGCGCGAGGCCCGCTTCATGAGCCTGGATGGCGGCCGTATCGTGGGATATGTGGAAGAGCTGGAAGAAGGTGAGGAAGGCAACCGGCTTAACCGGCTGTTTGTGGTGCAGCAGGGGCAGGCCCAGCGCGCCCCGGCCATAGTGGTGGCCGACGGCGGCCGCCTGCACGAGCGGGATGACGGCCAGTGGCTGACCCTGGAACAGGGCTATCGCTATAGCGGTACCCCTGGCAACCGGGAGTTCGACGTGGCCGAGTTTGATGAATACAGCGCCTATATTCGGCCTTCTGAGGTGGAAGCGGTGCAAAGCCGGATTGAGGCCATGCCCAGCCTTGCCTTGCTGGGCATGGAAGAGTTGCCTCAGCGCGCCGAGCTGCAATGGCGGCTGGCGCTGCCGCTATCGATGCTGGTACTGACCCTGGTGGTGGTGCCGCTGGCGGTGGTCAATCCCCGCCAGGGGCGCTATGCCAAGCTGCTGCCGGCCATTCTGCTGTATCTGGCTTACTTTCTGCTGCAAAGTGCGTCTCGTTCGGCGATGGAGGGGGGCAGTCTGCCGCCGACGCCCGGCCTCTATACGGTACCGCTGGCGTTTCTGCTGCTGGTGGCGGTTCCCCTTAATCTGGCGGAAACCGCCTGGTGGAACCGCACGCGGGAAAAACTCACACGGAGCAAGGCTGCCTGATGTTCAATATTCTCGATCGTTACATTGGCCGCACCGTGTTGATGGCCATGCTGTTGTGTGAGTTTTTGCTAGTGGGCCTGTCGGCCATTATTCGTTACGTGGAGCAGTTACGCAGCGTGGGTGAGGGCAGTTATACCCTGCTTTCCGCCTTCTACTATGTGCTGTTGTCCATGCCCAAGGAAATTGTGCTGTTCTTTCCCATCGCCGCCCTGCTGGGCGGGCTGATCGGCCTGGGCCAGCTGGCCAGTTCCAGCGAACTGGTGGTGATGCAGGCGGCAGGCAATTCCCGTTTCAACATCGTCACCAGTGCCCTGAAAACCGCGGTACCTATGATGCTGGTGATCATGCTTATCGGTGAATACCTGGCCCCGGCCACCAAGCTGGCGGCGGACGACCTGCGTACCCAGGCACGCTCCGACGGCCAGGTGGTGTTGTCGGTGAACGGTGTCTGGGCCCGGGACAGCGAGGCCTATATCAATATTGGCCAGGCCCGGCGCGATGGTACCCTGAGCAACATTACCCTGTATTATTTCGACGATGACCTGCGCCTGCAGCGCATTACCCAGGCCGCCACCGCCGACTATCAAAACGGTGAATGGACCCTGCTTAACCTGACCGACACCATCTTCAACCACGGTGAGTCGGTCCTCACCGAGCAGCAGGCCAGCCGGCGCTGGCAAACTACCCTGACCCCCGACAAACTGGGCGTGGTGGCGATAGAGCCCGACGAGCTGTCGATGCGAGGGTTGTGGGAATATCAGGACTACCTGGAAGACAACGGTCAGGACGGCAGCCTCTATGAGCTGGCATTCTGGCGCAAGGCGTTGCAGCCGGTGATGGTGGTGGCCATGATGTTGCTGGCCTCTTCCTTTGTGTTCGGCGCCCTGCGCAGCGTGACCATGGGGGCCAGGCTGCTGATGGGCATTCTGTTCGGCTTTGGCTTTTATGTGGCCAACGAGGTGTTTGGCCCCATCAGCCTGGTCTATGAAGTGCCGCCGGTGCTGGGCGCACTGGGCCCCAGCCTGCTGTTTATCGGTGTGGCGCTGTTTCTGCTTAACCGCCGGGCTTAAAAGTGAGGGGTGAGGAGGCAGGGGAGAGGCGTGTTTTTGCTCCTCACCCCTTACCCTTCACCCCTCACAACATCAGCGGCTCAGCAGTTCCTTGTTCTGCTCCTTGGTGAGCACCACCGTCTCACAGTGGGCGAGCTTGTCCTGCAGTGCCAGTTTACTGCCCGGATTCAGCCACACCCAGAAATTGCCCAGACCCAGCAGCGCCGTGACGGCGCGTACCAGACACTGGCCCAGGCGCAACCGTGAGCCGTCGGTATTCTGCACCCTGAGGCGCCATGCACGCATGCCCAGGGTCTGGCCGCTGGTGCGCCAGAACCAGCAGTAAAAGCCCAGCACCACTCCCAGCAAAATCAGCTGATAGCCGCGGCTGGCGCTCAGCAGGGCGGCGGTATCTTCGTGCTCACCCAGGCCAATCCAGCCCAGGTGCAGCGCCAGGGCGGTAAGCCCGAAACAGATAAACCCCGCCACCATCAACAGCGCCACCACTACCAGAAAATCGTACAGCCAGGCACCCAGGCGACGCATCACCCCCGCCCGGGGCAAACCCGCATAAGAAGAAGCCACCAGTCATGTTCCTTTGATGAATCAAGGTGGGCATTCTAGCAAAAGCGGCGGCGTGGAAAAGCCAAAGCGTGGCGCACAAATAATGCTCACTCGACACCGGCCGGTGCACAATCCGGTTGCGGGGCGAAGGGGGACGGGTATAATGCAACCGCTCACTCATGGTGAGTCTACCGGTGGCAGTGTGATGGAATTGGTAGACATGAGTGATTCAAAATCACTTGCCTTCGGGCGTGCCGGTTCGAGTCCGGCCACTGCTACCAACAAATAACCCGATATCATCGGGTTTTTTTGTGCCCGTTTTTCCGCTTTTGCTGACCACCTCGTGCTATCAAGCGTTGCACCACCGGCCCTTCGCTCTCACAATGGTTTTGTGTTCAAGCGGGACCATACTTGTGAATATTTTCATCCTGGACAATGACATAGAGCGCTGCGCCCGGTATCACTGCGATCAGCATGTGGTCAAGATGATACTGGAAAGCGTGCAAATCCTGTGCACGGCCCTCAACAAGAAAGGCTTTGAGACTCCCTATAAGTCCACCCATGTGAAGCACCCCAGCGTGCTCTGGGTTGAAGCATCGTACGACAATTTTCAGTGGCTGAGCCAGCTCACTCTTGCGCTGAATGCCGAATACCGCTATCGCTACCGCAAAGAGCAGGATCACAAGTCGATGCCGGTGCTGGCGCAAATACAGCAATTGAAATATCCGGCCATTGGCCTGACCGAATTTGCTCAGGCCATGCCGGATCAGTACAAGGTTCCCAATGATGCGGTACAGGCCTATCGCAACTTCTATCTGGGCGAAAAGATGAAATTTGCCCGCTGGACCCGGCGGGACATTCCCCACTGGGTGCAGATGGCAGATGGCCAAGCCAGGGTGAATCGGTATTGGTAACCGGCGGGCTGTTGCACGAGCGGCGGCTCGGGTAAAATTGCCCGCTGTCCGGCGTCGGCCGGTTTTCGTAGTTACCAGAGTGCATATCATGTTCAAGACCGGCCAGTTGCTTACCCTTTCCGTTCACAGCCTTACCGACAAGGGGGATGGCATTGCAACCCATGACGGCAGACCCGTTTACGTGGCCGGTGCCCTGCCCGGCGACGAGGTGGAGGCAAGGGTCACCCTGGCCAAACCCCGTTACGCCCAGGCCGAGATCAGGCGCGTACTGACCCCGGCGCCGGGGCGGCGCGCCGACTTTTGCCCGCACACCGAGTGCGGAGGCTGCCAGCTCAGGGTGATGGACTACGCCACTCAGCGCGAGCTCAAGCGGGAGCTGCTGCTCGGTGCGCTGCAGGAGCAGGGGCTGACCTGCCCGGTGGGGGAGACCCTGGGCATGAGCGAGCCCTTTCATTACCGCAACAAGGCGCAATATGCGGTGCAGCCCGGTCCGACCATCGGCTTTTACGCCAAGCACAGTCACCGGCTGGTGGAAGTGGATCAGTGCCGGGTGCAGGCACCGGTAACCGCCGAGATTACCGCCCTGGTGCATCAGTGGATGCGGGATTTGGCGGTGCCGGCCTTTAATGAAGCCCATCACAGTGGCTGTGTGCGTTATGTGATGGTGCGGGACGGCGTGCACAGCGGTGAGCTGATGGTGGTGCTGGTGGTGGCGGAAGAGCCGGCAGCGAAGGCGCTGACGGCGCTGGTTGAGCAGCTTGCTCAGGTTCCGCGCATGGCCAGCATTCAGCTGTGCCTGAACGATGCCGCCGGCAACCGCATACTGAGCGAGCAGGTACGCACCCTGTGGGGCAAAGAGACCATCAGCGATCGTCTCGGCGAGCTGGATTTCGATATTTCGGCGTTGTCGTTTTACCAGATCAATCCGCGCCAGACCGAAACCCTGTACCGGGAAGCGGTGCGGCTGGCGGCGCTGTCCGGCAGCGAAACCGTGTTTGATCTCTACAGCGGCATCGGCACCATCAGCCTGTTTCTGGCGCCCCATGCCGCACATGTGCACGGCATCGAGATCGTGCCCGAGGCGGTGGCCGATGCCGAGCGCAATGCCGCGCGCAATGACATCGACAATGTCAGCTTTCACTGCGGGGCCGCCGAGCAGCTGGTGCCGGCGCTTTATGCACAGGGAACCGGCGCCGATGTGGTGGTGGTGGATCCGCCGCGCAAGGGCTGTGATCAGGTGCTGCTCAACACCTTGGCGCAGATGCGTCCGGCGCGGCTGGTGTATGTGTCGTGCAACCCCAAAAGCCTGGCGCGGGATGGGGCCTGGCTGAGGGAACATGGTTTTACCCTGGCCGAAGCCACTCCGGTGGACATGTTCCCCCATACCATGCATGTGGAAACCGTGGCCCTGTTCACATTGCACAAATAACCCCTTGCCAGTAACGCAACTGATAACTATTATCACCTTAAATAAAGGAGGTGGTCATGGTGGTGTTACTGGTTTTGGGGTGGTTAACCATGGTGTGGTGGGTGCCGGCGTCGTCACTCACCCTGTGGCTGAGTGCGGGCTTTGCGTTGTTTGCGCTGGTGCTGGCCATGCCGTCGGTGAGCAGGCACTGGTACTGGTTGCCGGTGGGTGGTCTGGCCGGGCTGGGAATGACCCTGGGGATGATGCTGAGCGATTACGCCTGAACGACTAACAGCAAGGGTGCGAGAAACAGAACGATGTTTCAGAAGATAATAAAATCAGGGGAGATATTAAGAAATAATTACTGAAGCAACAATCGTGGTGCGAAGGGGGGGACTTGAACCCCCACGTCCGAAGGACACTAACACCTGAAGCTAGCGCGTCTACCAATTCCGCCACCCTCGCATACCTGATTGTTCGGCTGTTTTACATGGGCCACCATGCTGATATTTGAGCCGTTCGCAAGCCGTTAAGCTTGGTGCGAAGGGGGGGACTTGAACCCCCACGTCCGAAGGACACTAACACCTGAAGCTAGCGCGTCTACCAATTCCGCCACCCTCGCATGCTCAAATTGTTCGGCTGTTTTAAATGAGGCCGTCATTTTCTCAGTGGTGCGAAGGGGGGGACTTGAACCCCCACGTCCGAAGGACACTAACACCTGAAGCTAGCGCGTCTACCAATTCCGCCACCCTCGCCCGTGCTGAGGACTGCGAATTCTATAGATTTTTTACCGGTCGTCAATACGCTTTTTTTAGAAAAAACATAAAAAAACGGCCTTGCCGGCCGTTTGTATAAAAAAGTGTCAGTTTTGCCATGTTCAGGCTGTTGCCCGATAGATTTTGAAGCGGCCGTTGGCGGCCAGGGTTTCGCAGTGGCCAAAGCCCTGTTCAATCAGATCCGGGTAGGGCAAAAAGGCGTTGGCCACCAGCAGTAGGCTGCCACCGGGTTTGAGGTAACGTTTGGCGTCACACAGCAGGGTTTCGGTGGTGTCGTAAAAGGTCTTTAAGCCGGCATGAAAGGGCGGATTGCTGATAATGCAGTCAAAGTGGCCTTGCACTTCACCAAGGCCATCGGAAGGGTATACCTTTGCCTGCAGGCCGTTTTCGGCCAGGGTCAGTCGGCTGGCTGCCAGCGCCAGGGCATTGATGTCGATCTGCTCCAGCTCTATGCCGGGATTGCGCTTGAGCAGGCTGGCGCCAATCACCCCGGCGCCGCAGCCAAAGTCCAGCACTCGGCCGTGAAGGGCGCCGGCATTGTTCAGCAGCAGCCGAGTACCCGCATCCAGGTGGTCTGCACTGAACACCCCGGGCAGGGTGCACACGGTCAGGTGCTCTTCCTCCAGTGGGTAGCGGCCGACCCAGTCGTCGGCGGCAAAGGCCGGGGCAGGGCGGCTCAGCACCGCCTGGTAGAGGCTGGCGCGACGAGCGCTGTCGACCTTGTTAACCTGTTCACACCAGGGTGCCAGCAGCTTGGGGGCCGCCTTGACGCCGCCCTTGTTGTCACCGGCAATAAATACCGGGGCGCCGGGGGGCAGCAGGGGCAGGCAGGCGGCCAGCAGATAGTGCGCCTCGGCCTTGGCCTTGGGCATCAGCAGCAGCAGGCCGGCGGCTGGGGTGGCCGTGGGCGCGGCGCCAAATTCCGGCTGCATGTCATTATGGCTGCTCAGCCACTGAAAATAGCGAAAGTCGGTGGTAAACACACGGGGGGCCGGACCGTGCGCTGCCAGCAGCCCCGGCAGATCGTCTTCCAGCAGGCCGCACACCAGCAGCGGCTGGTGGCAAAGCATGTCCAGATTGCGGCTCAGCATTTCGCTGACCGGGGTCAGGGCCTCATACATGTGGTGTTCCTGCTTTAATTGGCAAAATCCGCATTATACATGGGGAGTCCCCCCTTGACATTTGCCGGTGGTTGGCAAAAGATGCAGTTCAAGGTTCATACAGGTGTTATTCATGGTGTCCATCGTCAAACGCATACCGGCAAAACCGCTTAAACGTAAAGCGGCCCTTTTCCCTGCGTGACCGACGCCTGACTTGCCCAGACCCGTCTTTGTCAAAACCCCGGTTACGCACATGCGCCCGGGGTTTTTTAATTCAAAATTCAATCCTCTGCTCAGGAGAAGGAGTTTCCATGTTTCGCGGTTCTTTAGTTGCCCTGCTTACCCCCTTTGACGGTGACCGTCTCGACGAGGCAGCCCTGCGCCGCCTGGTTGACTGGCACATCGAGGAGGGTACTCACGGCCTTGTGCCGGTGGGCACCACCGGGGAAAGTCCTACCCTGACTCACGATGAGCACTGCCGTGTGATCGAAATCGTGGCCGAGCAGGCCGCGGGTCGAGTACCGGTCATTGCCGGCGCCGGCTCCAACAACCCGGTTGAAGCCATTGAGTACAGCATTTGTGCCCAGGAGGCCGGTGCCAATGCTACCCTGCATGTGGCCGGTTACTACAACCGCCCGAATCAGGACGGTCTGTATGCCCACTTCAAAATGCTGCACGACGCCACCGAACTGCCGATTATCGTGTACAACATTCCGCCCCGTGCCGTGGTCGACATTCAGCCCGCTACCCTGGCGCGCATGGCCGAACTGCCGCGTATTGTGGGTGTGAAGGACGCCACCGGCGATCTGAGCCGTCCCTGGGCCGAACGGCAGCTGATTAAAAAGCCCTTTGCCTGGCTGTCGGGTGAAGACGGCACCGCCGTATCCTATAACGTGGGTGGGGGGCAGGGCTGTATTTCGGTCACCGCCAATGTGGCTCCCCGACAGTGTGCCCAGTTGCAGGAGCTGACCCTGGCCGGCAAGTGGGAAGAGGCCCGCGCCCTGCAGGACCGGCTGCTGCCGCTGCACCAGGTGCTGTTTGCCGAGCCCAACCCGGCCTGTCCCAAATATGCCCTGTCCTTGCTGGGGCTGGCCAGTGAGCACTGCCGCATTCCGGTGGTCCCGCTGCAGCAAGATACCAAGGCGCGTATTCGCCGAGTGATGGAAGAGCTGGAACTGATATAAAAAATGGCCGCGCAAGCGGCCATTTTTTTGGTCTGAACAACCCCGCTGACGTATTACTGATCGTCGCTGCCGTTGTCGTGGCCGGCGTGATCGTCCCGCTGGCCATGGTGATCATGGTGGTTGTCGTAGCGCGGGCGACGGGGCTTGTTGATGATAACGCCGGTGCGCGGCGGACGGCGGCTGGCCGGAGAAATGGTGGAAATCTTGGCCTTGTAGATCAGCTGTTGCTGGCCACGGGGATCGGACAGCAGAATGCTGTACTGGTCAAAGGCACTGATCATCCCTTCAAGTTTGATACCATTGGTAAGGAAAATGGCGCAGTGGGTCTGGTTCTTGCGCAACCAGTTCAGTGCCGCATCCTGCCCGTTACCCAATGAAAAGGCTTGTTGCAGCGATTGGGGGTTCGATGATGGGGCGGTCATGTCGGTCAGTCCTTTTTGTTATTTTTCAACCTTGATTGTGCTTAATGAACGGCCGCCTTGTCAAAGCAAAGCGCAAATTAAATGCCCGCTGTCGGCGGCATTTGCAACGATTTTCTCAAAAGGAGTCAAAGTGCCCTCTTCTGTTTCCGGCACCACCATCATGGTGCTGGCCTGCCTGATTGTCAGCATTGGCCAGTTCAGCCTCGGGCTGGTGTTTCCCATTCTGCCCGGTATCAGCCAGGCCCTGGCCGAGGATCCGGAGCGGGTGCAGTGGCTGATCTCCGCCTATCTGCTGGCCTTTGGCCCGGTGCAATTGCTCTATGGGCCGCTCAGCGATGCGCGAGGCCGGCGCCCGGTGCTGCTGGGAGGCCTGGCCTTGTCTCTGGGCGGGGTGGGATTGTGTCTGTTGCCCGGCGTCAACTTTGAATGGCTGCTGGCGGGGCGGCTGCTGCAGGGGCTGGGGGCGGGGTGTGGGGCCGTGGTGTCCCGGGCCATGTTGCGTGACAGTTTTGAAGGGCCGGCACTGCGCAATGCATTGTCGTACATGGCCATGGCGGCGGCCATTACCCCGGTAGTGGCGCCGGCGCTGGGAGGCATCTTGGGTGATCTGAACGGTTGGCAAAGTGTGTTTGCCGCCATGCTGCTTTATATCGGCCTGCTGTGGCTGGTGCTGCTGGCGCGCTTTCGGGAGACCCATCAAGGGCCACGTCTTGAACTGCACCCTGGGCGCATTCTGGCCGGCTATGGCCGATTGCTGACAGAGCGTCACTTTCTCGGACACGGCGGCATGCTCTGGGGCCAGTTCGCCCTGATGATGACCTCGATTTCTGTGCTGCCCTATGTGATGCAGCATCAAATCGGCATGAGTGCGGCGGAATATGGCCGCTGGGCACTGCTGCCGGCATTGGGGCTGCTGCTTGGCGGCATTATCAACAACCGTATTCAGTTCTGGGTTCGGGCTGAACAGGTGCTGCGCATCAGCCCCTTTATTCAGTTGGGGGCGGGGCTGTGGATCATGCTGATGCCTCTTGAGCCCTGGCTGATGGTGGCCGGGGTCTTTATTCAGGCGCTGGGTAACGGCATGGCCTTTCCCAATGCCATGAGCCGGCTGCTTGAGCCCTACCGTGATCTGGCCGGATCGGCGGCGGCGTTGTCGGGGGCGCTGCAGATGTTGTCGGCCAGCCTGCTGACGGCGGCACTGACCTATGCCGGAGTGGATTCCGCCTTTGCCCTGGGGGTGTGCGTGATGCTGGGAGCCTTGGTACTGAAAGGGCTGTCGGTGTTTGCGGTGGGCCGGTTCTGAGAAAAAATGCGCACATAAAAAAGCCGCGCCCTTGGGCGCGGCTTTGGAATTTTTTTGACGCAGACTCTTACAGAGGAACTACGTTCTCAGCCTGAGGACCTTTCTGGCCTTGGGCTACGGTGAACTCAACGGACTGACCTTCAGCCAGGGTCTTGAAGCCCGGAGTCTGGATGGCGCTGAAGTGTACGAATACGTCAGGGCCTTGCTCTTGCTCGATGAAACCGAAACCTTTGGCTTCATTGAAGAACTTTACTTTACCTTTAACAGTGTTAGACATACCTAAATCCTGTAAACAATCTTGCTTGAGAAATCGACTTCAAAAATACAGCCTTGACTTATGAAATACAGGACGAGGTACTACTAGGAACTTCGTAATGAACATAAATTCAGCGGTATTTTCAGAGCCGAAATCACTCTAACCGGTTACCTGATGGGGGTCAACAGGTATTTTTGTGACCGGGAGTGGGTTCATCAAAGTTTCATCCTGACGCCGAAGCGGAAAGGGGAAGGCTTGCTGTGGTGCGGCTGAAACGTCAGCGGCCCCAGGACAAATCCCCCCGGAACAGCAGCTCCAGGCGCAGGGTGATGCCGAACTCGGCATCGTAATTCTGCTCTCGGGGAAAGTGCACTTCGGGGATTACATCCACGAACAGTATTTCCCGGTGCAGGTTGCGGCGGTACTGGCTGAGCAGGTAGTAATCGTGCAGATGCGGATCGGACGCGCTGCGGCCGACGGCGACGGCGGCGTAACGGATGATGCTGCGGCTGCCGAGCAGCTGATCGAGTTCAATGCCTTCGGAGTATTCCAGGGTGTCGACCTCTTCCTGCCACTGCACATTGGTGATGAAGCGCAGGTGGTAAGTGTCGCTGAGGGGGCGGCCCAGATCCCAGCGGCTGCGTACCGAGTAACCTTCTTCATTGAACCATGAGGCCCGGTTCCAGGACTCGAGTTGCCAGGGGCTGTCGCCCAGTTGCCACAGCCGCTCACCGGTAAAACGCACATAAGGATCCAGGGGCAGCTTTACTTTGATACCGGCGCCCGCATCCAGGCGCCAGTCTGTCCGCTTGTCCCGATCGCCCAGGCGGCGCAGGCCGATCAGAAAGTCCTCGGTTCTGAAGCGATCGTCCCGGGCGGTGTTGGCGCCCTGTTCGGCCAGGGTACCCTGGCTCTCTTCCGGATCGCTTTCTATCAGTATGCGCAACCGCTCTTCGGTGGTGGGCAGATCAAGCTTCAGGCGCAGGGTGGTGTCCGAGCTGAACCTGTCCCGTTCATGCCAGAACAGCTCTTGGCTGAAACGCAGGTAAGAGCCGTTTTCTATGGTGAGGCTGTCGTCGGTGCCGAAGAAGTTGTCGATATTGCGTGTGCTGTTGTCGAGCCAGCGGGTAACGTTGTCGTGCATGGGGGTGATTTTGTCCACCGCCCAGTGGGGCAGGTCGGAGTCGTCATGTTCGTGGTTGGCGTGGGCGGGTCCCAGTGCCAGCAACAGTAGCGGCAGAATTATATGTTTCATGGCAGCATCCCTTGCCTGTTTCTCTTAATCCTAGGAAATCGAGCGGGGGAATACTATGTGTTGCCGGCTTTTCGTGAACAGGGCAGGGTGGGGCGAATACAAAAAAGCCCCGCTTATGCGAGGCTTTCAAGATGGTGCCCAGAGGCGGAATCGAACCACCGACACGGGGATTTTCAATCCCCTGCTCTACCGACTGAGCTATCTGGGCGTTGGGCTTTTGCTTTGAAAAGGCACCGAAAAATGGTGCCCAGAGGCGGAATCGAACCACCGACACGGGGATTTTCAATCCCCTGCTCTACCGACTGAGCTATCTGGGCGTTGGGCTTTTGCTTTGAAAAGGCACCGAAAATGGTGCCCAGAGGCGGAATCGAACCACCGACACGGGGATTTTCAATCCCCTGCTCTACCGACTGAGCTATCTGGGCAACGGGGCGTCATTTAAATCGATCGCCCCAGGCAAGTCAACCGCTTTTTCCTGGCCTTCAGCGTGTTCGCTCAAGGCTTGAGCAAAGCGGTGAATTAGTTGCCGGAAGGGGGAGTGTAGCCTTCAATATCGACGTTGGCGCCTTCAAACAGGTAGGCGATCATTTCCTGCTCGAGCAGCTTACGATGATCGGCGTTCATCATGTTCAGCTTTTTCTCATTGATCAGCATGGTCTGCTTCTTCTGCCACTCGGACCAGGCTTCCTTGGAAATATTGTCGTAAATGCGCTTGCCGAGTTCGCCCGGATACATCTGAAAGTCCAGGCCTTCGGCTTCCTTGTTTAAACGCTGGCAAAAAATGGTTCGGCTCATCATGTCCTCTTGTGCAGTTGCGGGTAGGCGAGCAGCTTTTTGGTGGCGGCTGCCAGGCCTACCGATGCCGGTTGACGCAAGTTATACCAAAGACGCTCATCCCCCGCCATGACCTCGGCGGGAATCTGTGGCAATTGTACCCGCCAGGGAGCAATGTCCAGGTGAAAGTGGCTGAAGGTGTGGCGAAAGCCGGGCAGGGGTTCGGGCTCGCCGGCTTCGGGAAAGCGTTTGAGCCAGCGGCGCATCTCGTCTTCGTCGGCAAACTCCGGAAAACAGTAGAGGCCGCCCCACAGGCCCTGGGGGGGGCGTTGCACCAGTAGCAGTTGCTCTCCGTTTTGCAGCAGCACAAAACAGGCCCGTTTTTCCGGCTGCACGGTTTTTTTCGGTTTGGATTCGGGAAAGGCGGTGGGGGTGCCAAGCTGGTTCGCCTGGCAGTCGTCGCTGACCGGGCAGCGCTCGCAGGCGGGCTTGCTGCGAGTGCAGATGGTGGCGCCCATGTCCATCATGGCCTGGTTGTACTGGCTGACACCCTCGCCGGGGGTCAGCTCGCCCACCTTGTCCCAGAGCGCATTCTCCACCTCTTTTTTTCCCGGCCAGCCCCGTTGGCCCAGCCAGCGGGTGAGCACCCGCTTGACGTTGCCATCGAGAATGCCGTGATGCTGCCCTAAAGACAGCGACAACACGGCGCCGGCGGTGGAGCGGCCGATACCGGGCAGCCCCAGCACCTCCTCAAAGCGCTCGGGAAAACACCCGTCATAGTGATCGCGAATGACTTGGGCGGCCTTGTGCAGGTTGCGGGCCCGGGCGTAGTAACCCAGGCCGGTCCAGAGATGCAGCACCTCGTCCTGTTCGGCATCGGCCAGGCTGACCACATCGGGAAAGCGTTCCATAAAACGCTGGTAGTAAGGGATGACGGTGGTGACCTGGGTTTGCTGCAGCATGATTTCCGACACCCACACACGGTAGGGGGTCTTGTTTTGCTGCCAGGGCAGGGTCTTGCGGCCGTGGCGGTCGTACCAGGCCAGAATGCGCCGGGAAAAGGAATGGCTGTTCACTGAAGTGATAAGGTCGTTTGGCATGGGCGCATTCGACCACAAGGCCGGCCCCGGCGCAAACCATGTGTTGTTTATGGTTTGTTATTGTGATGTTTTCTGATACAAAAGAAAGGTTTTGTTGGCGCCCGCCACGCGTAGTAATTCAGAGAGACCCCTATGCAGCCGTTTTTTGCCAAGCGCTTTGCCAAGGTAGAGCCTTCCTTTATTCGAGAAATACTCAAAGTCGCCGTCAACCCGGAAGTGATCTCCTTTGCCGGCGGCCTGCCCAATCCGGCTTTTTTCCCTAACGAAGAGCTGGAAGCCGCCACCGCCAGCGTGTTGCGCGACAAGGGCAACGGCGCGCTGCAATACGCCGCCACCGAGGGCTTCGGGCCGCTGCGCGACTATATTGCCGCCCGTTACCGCGCCCAGCACGGCATGGAGGTGGATCCCAACAACATTCTGATCACCAACGGCTCCCAGCAGGCGCTGGATCTTATCGGCAAGGTGCTGGTAGACGAGGGCTCCAAACTTATCATCGAGGAGCCGGGCTACCTGGGCGCCATTCAGGCACTGTCGGTGTACCAACCCGATTTTCAGGGCGTGTCGCTGAATGATGACGGTCCCGATCTGAATGAACTCGACGCCCTGCTGGCCGAGCCCAATCACGCCCGGCTGATGTATGGGGTTACCAACTTTCAGAATCCGTCGGGTCTGAGCTACAGCCTGGAAAAGCGCAAGGCCGTGGCCGAGCGACTGGTGCGTCACAATGTACTGATGGTGGAAGACAACCCCTATGGCGAGTTGCGCTTTGAAGGCGAGCACCTGCCGCCCATCGCCAAGCTGGCGCCGGAAAATGTGGTGCTGCTGGGCTCTTTCTCCAAGGTGGTAGTGCCGTCCTTCCGTCTGGGCTGGATGCTGGTGCCCGGCTGGCTGCGCCAGAAGATCACCATCGCCAAGCAGGCGTCGGATCTGCATACTAACGGTTTCGTGCAGCAGGTGCTGCACCGCTATCTGCAGGACAACTGCCTGGACGCCCATATCGATCGCATTCGCAGTGTCTACGGCGAGCAGAAAAATGCCATGGAGCAGGCGCTGCTGCGTCACTGCCCGGGACTGGACTTTACCCGTCCGGAAGGCGGTATGTTCCTGTGGCTGCGCCTGCCCGAGCACATCAGCGCCATGGATTTGTTCAACCTGTCCATTAAGGAAAACGTGGCCTTTGTGCCCGGTCAGCCCTTCTACGTGCGCCCGGATATTCTCAATACCGCCCGCTTCAGTTACTCCGGCTCCGATGCCGCCACCATTGAAGAAGGCATTGGCCGCTTTGGCCGGGTGATCCGCCAGATCCTGTAATTCGAATACAGTCACCAAAAGGGGCCGTCAGGCTCCTTTTTTCATTTCTGCCCCGCCGGCATCAGCGGCTGCTGCTTGATGGTTTTGGTTACTATGTAGGTGTAGTAGCGCTCAATGCCGAGATCCTGCTCAAGCCAGCGGTCGATCAGGCGCTGGTACTGATCGATGTCGTCACACATGATTTTCAGCACATAATCCACGCCGCCGCCGGTGGCGTAGCAGTCGGTAACGCGGTCGCAGTCCTGCATGGCCTGCTCAAAGCGGCGCATGGCGTCGGCGCTGTGCCGGTGCAGGCTTATCTCCACCAGCACCGAGGTGCGTCCGTGCAGCAGGCCGGCGTCGATCACGGCGCCATAGCCGCGAATGATACCGGCCTGCTCCAGCCGTTTTACTCGCTCCCAGCAGGGACTGACCGAGAGGTTGATGGCCTCGGCCAGGGCCGACTTGGTAATACGCCCCCTGCGCTGCAGGATTTGCAGTATGTGAAGGTCATAACGATCCAGCTGCATGTCCGCTTTCCGGTTTCAGGGTGTTCAATGTTTCACAAACAGGCGACGAGGGTAGTTGCACAGGGGCTCGGCGCCATTCTCGGTGATCACTATGCTTTCGGTGGTTTCCATGCCCCAGTCTTCCAGCCACAGGCCGGGCATAAAATGAAAGGTCATGCCCGGCTTCAGCAGGGTGTTGTCGGTATTGCGCAGGCTCATGCTCTGCTCGCCCCAGTCGGGAGGGTAGCCAAGGCCGATGGGATAGCCGCAGCGGGCACCTTCCCGATCAAAGCCGTGGCGGGCCAGGGCGGCGTTGAGGGCATTGGCAACGTCGGCGCAGCGGTTGCCTGGTTGTGCCGCCGCCAGACCGGCTTCCAGGCCGGCATTGAGCGCCTCTTCGGCCCGTAGAAAGTTGTCGGTGGGCCGGCCCAGGTAAATGGTGCGTGACAAAATGCAGTGATAGCGGCGATGGCACCCGGCCAGCTCGAAAAAGGTGCCCTGATCCCGGCAAAAGGGGCGTTCGTCCCAGGTCAGGTGGGGCGCCGAGGCGTCCGGACCCGAGGGCAGCATGGGTACCATGGAAGGGTAGTCGCCAAAGTGGCCATCGTGACCCTCCATGGCTACCCGGTAGATCTCCGCCACCAGCAGATGCTTGGGCAGGCCCGGCTCTATCATTTCCAGGGCGGCGGCGTGCATGCGCTCCACAATACGGGCGGCGATGCGCATGTAGCGCAGCTCGGTATCCGACTTGACCGCCCGGCACCAGTTGACCAGGGCACTGGCGTCCACCAGCTCGGCGTCGGGCAGGTTGTCGCACAAGGCCAGCCAGGAGGAGGGAGGAAAATAGCAGCTGTCCATTTCCAGGCCGATGCGGCCATAGGCCCAGTCCCGGGGCTTGAGCAACTGGTTGGCCAGGTACTCCATGGCGTTCATCGGCGGGTTCATCACGTAGTAATCCGGATACCAGTGTATGTTTTCTTCCTGCAGCCAAACGGTGCGGCGGGCACCGTTGGCATCCATCTGGCGCCCGAACCATAACGGCTCACCGGCCATGGTCACCACCGCTACCTGAGGGGTGTAAAAGGACCAGCCATCATAACCGGTCAGCCAGGCGATATTGGCCGGGTCGTGCACGATCAGGGTTTGTATATCCTGAGTCAGCATGGCGGCCCTGACCCTTGCCAGGCGTTGCTGGTATTCCTCCAGTGAAAAGCCGGGGATCTGTGTATGCATGGCGTTCTCCCCTGTGATGGCCGAAAGGCGGCGCCCTTGGCGGTGATGATGGGACTCACCCCAGTACAGTCCAGCTTTGCAGAGGGTGTCAACCCGGGGCCACAAGGTGGCTACAAACGGCACCTTTCGCTCGATTCGAGTCCTTTCTTATCATGGCTGTTTGTGATCCTGATCACACGCGGTGCCATGCAGTTGATCATTATGGTTGCTGCCCTGTTTTTTGAATGTAAAATCCGCTCGCTTACAGAGTGACTGGTTAACATATCTACAAAAATAACAAACAACAGATACATTATTTGCTTTTTCTGAGGATGTTAAAATGAAAGGCTCTCTTTCCGCCCGCATTTTTACCGGGTTGTTTATCGGTTTGCTGATCGGCAGTGCCATTCAGTACCTGTTCAAGGATGTGTCCCTGCTTAACGACGGCGTCGTCGGCCTGGCCGAGGGCCTGGGCGGCATGTTCGTATCGCTGATTAAGCTGATGGTAGTGCCCCTGGTATACATCTCCATCGTTACCGGTATCTGCGAGCTGCGCGACATCGCCAGCTTCGGCCGCCTGGGTGGAAGAACCTTTGGTCTTTACATCATCAACACCATGCTGTCGATTGCCGCGGCCATTCTGGTGGGTGTGATCCTGCAGCCGGGCATGGGTGCAACCCTGCCCCACGGCGCCACCGGTGCGGTGGAGCTGAGCACCACCGAAACCCCGGATCTGGGTGCCATGCTGGTGAACATTGTGCCCAGCAACCCGGTACAGGCCTTTGCCTCCGGCGACATGCTGCAGATCATCTTTATGGCGATTCTGACCGGCCTGGCCATTCAGGGCCTGGGCGCCACCGCCGCCCCGGCGGCCCGTGCCTTCCGCATGGCCAACGAGGTGATGATGAAGCTGGTTGGCCTGGTAATGACCCTGGCCCCCTACGGTGTGTTTGCGCTGATGATAAGCCTGGGCGCGACCCTGGAAGCCGCTACCCTGATGTCGGTGGCCGGTTATGTGGCCATGGTGGTGATGGTGCTGGCGTTCTGGATCCTGGTGGTGTATCCGCTGGCCGTGTGGATGACTACCGGCATCAAGCCGGGCGTATTCCGCAAGGCCACCCGTGAGCAGCTGCTGTTCTCCCTGTCTACCGCCAGCTCCAACGCCACCATTCCGGTGACCATGCGCACCCTGACCGAGAAACTGGGTGTGTCCCGGGCCATTGCCGGCTTTGGTGTGCCCCTGGGTGCCACCATCAACATGTCCGGTTCGGCCATCTACATCACCCTGGCCGCCTTCTTTGCCGCCAATATCTCCGGTACTCCCATTCCTACCGGCGATCTGCTGACCGTGGGCATTACCGTGCTGCTGATGTCGGTGGGTGTGGGCGGCGTGCCCGGCGGTGCCGTGGTCATGGCCGGTGTACTGCTGCACCAGATGGGTCTGCCGGTTGAAGCCATGGCCATTATCATGGCGGTGGATCGCATCAACGACATGTTCTGTACTTCCTCCAACGTGGTGGGCGACACCGCCGTCAACACCATAGTGGCGAAGATGGAAGGCAACCGCGACGCCCTGGACGAGGCCGAGCCGGCTCAAGGCAAGTAACAAACACCGACAGTGGTTTCGACCGCAGAAGATAAAAAACCGCCCTCGGGCGGTTTTTTTGTCAGCAGCCCTGGGCGGCGGGGTGGGGCACGGGAAACAGTCGATCGTAGGCCAGGTTGTAGAGAAAGGCGTAGCAGAGATAAAACGCCGACATGGCGATGTCCATCATAAAGGCCTCCCACAGGCTGATACCCAGGTGCCAGGCGATCATCGGCAAAAACAGGATCAGCAGGCCACCTTCAAACAGCAGGGCATGCAACACGCGAACCGGCGTGGTCTTGCGTACATCGCCTCGCAGTCTCAGCATGGCGTGATCAAACAGCAGGTTGTACACATAGTTCCAGATGGTGGCAATCAGCGAGCCCACCAGGGCCATCAGGCCCATTTCCATGAGATCGTGATTGAATACCAGGCTGGCCAATGGCGCGAAGATCACCAGGCCGATGATTTCAAAGCCCAGGGTGTGGCGAATGCGATCTTTGGTGGTGCGCATGGAAACTCCTTTCAGCAAGTGCGTGTTCGAAGCGCCATTCTATCTGCTATTGTTCACTACCAAAGTTGGTAAGTATCGGTTTTGAAGATAGATGAGTTTCTCTCTGGAGCAGTTACAGGCCTTTGTGACCACGGTGGATACCGGCTCGTTCTCGGCCGCGGCCCGGCGCCTGGGCAAGGCCCAGTCGGTGGTGAGCACCGCCGTGGCCAACCTGGAAATCGATCTCGACAATCCGCTGTTCGCACGCAGCGGTCGCTACCCGCGGCTGACTCCGGCCGGGGAACGGCTGCTGGCGGAGGCTCGAGTGATCCTGGAGCGCTGCGAGCACTTTCGCGGGGTGGCCAAAAGCCTGGGGGAAGGAGTGGAAAGCCGGCTGGTGCTGGCGGTGGATGAACTCTATCCGTCCGAGCAGCTGGGGGCCCTGATGGATGAATTTGCCCGCCGCTTTCCGACCGTGGAGCTGGAGCTGCTGTTTCCCTTGATGGAAGACGTCAGCCGCATGGTGTTGGAGGAGCGGGTCGAT
The DNA here is from genome assembly GCF_002242685.1 of Oceanimonas doudoroffii. Taxonomy (NCBI): domain Bacteria; kingdom Pseudomonadati; phylum Pseudomonadota; class Gammaproteobacteria; order Aeromonadales; family Aeromonadaceae; genus Oceanimonas; species Oceanimonas doudoroffii. Next base: position 70,744 of record NZ_NBIM01000005.1, on the reverse strand, counting down.
CTGGGCATTATGTGGCGCCAGGAAATTTTGCCTTCGGCGCTGAACTTTCATGCCCTGGGGCGGGTGCCGCTGAAACTGGTGTGCGCCCCCGACCATGCCCTGGCCGGCCAGCGGGTGGGTTGGGAAGAGCTCAAGCGTTACCGTCAGCTGATGGTGGCCACCCGTAATGACAGTGAAGAAAAGGTGCGGCTGCGGGTGGCGGCGGATGTCTGGTGGGTGGAAAGCCAGTGGGTGATCGTGGAGCTGGTACAGCGCAACCTGGGCTGGGCCTTTGTGCCCGAACATGTGGTGGCGGAGGCCCTGTCCCGCGGCCTGCTGGTGTCACCGGAGCTGGAATTTGACGATCAGGACTGGCCGGTGGCGCTGGAGTTGGTGTGGCACAAGCAGCGCCCCCTGGGCAAGGCCGCCGCCTGGCTGAAGGCGGCGGCCATAGGTGCGGCTCAGTCGGTCAGTTCATAGGGCAGGGGGCGCAGTCGCAGCCGGCTGTCGGGCTGCTCCTTGATGCGGAACAGGGTATCGGCATCCAGATCCTTGTTCAGCACGGTGAGCAGCATGCACTCATTGCCCTGCCGGCACGCGCTCAGCACGGTGCCGGCCCGGCGCCAGTTGTCACCCAGCTGCATTTCCAGATCCTGGTTGACGGCCACCTCGTCCTCAACCTCGCCTTCCAGAATAAACATGGCCTTTTTGTTGGCACCCCGGTATTTGGCCCTGGCCACGGTCTCCTGACCCATATAGCAGCCCTTGTTGAAGCTGATGCCGCCAATGGCCTGCAGGTTGAGCATCTGGGGAATGTAGTCGCCCTGGTGCTCGGCACTCATGTCGGGCAGCCCGGCATGGATCATCAGCCCGCGCCATTCCTGCTCGTCGCCTCGGGGCAGGTCCGGCAATTCGGCGTCTTTGGGCAACACCAGCAGCGCATGCTCGGCGGCCACCGGAATAATGACGCCGCCCTGCCACAGGTTGCCGTCGCCGACCTGATGGTTCAGCCAGTGGGACAGGCCTTCGCCGGCCAGGCCGCAGACCTGCCAATGGTCGCTGACATCGTCGATCTCGGTTTTGGCAAAGACCGCGAACTTCTTCAGCTCGGGCAGCTGGCGCGCCACCAGCGACTGGTTCATCACCAGCAGCAGTTGCTCGCCCAGATTGGCCAGCCAGAATGAGGCCCACAGTTTGCCCTTGCTGTCGCAATGACCGCCGGCACAGGCGTCGCCGGGGCCGAGCCGGTCGATGTCGGCGGTCACCTGGCCCTGCAGGTATTTGACCCGCTCTGCTCCGGTCAGGGCGACAACGGCCCTGTCGGTCAGCGGATAGAGTTGGGGGGTAGAGGCGATGGTAAACACGAAAGCACCCTCAGTTTCAGTCCGAAATGTGACCCTCATGGTAAAGACGGCCAAGTAATTTGTCAGTATTCATTCCACCTTATACCATGAGCTTTGTTTTGTTACATGGAAGCCGACATGCTCACTAGCACCGACAAACCCCGCCTGATCTGGGCATGCCGCCGGGGCATGCTGGAGTTGGATGTGATTCTAGCCCCCTTTGTGGAGCACGAATACGACGCCCTTGATGAGCCGCAACAGGCCACCTTCCGGCGCCTGCTGGAATGCGACGACCCGGATTTGTTTGCCTGGTTTATGGGCCATGAGCGTTCAAAGGACGCCGCCCTGCAGGCCATGGTGGGCTACATTCTTGAACGCAACCAGGTTCGCAATCAACGCTGAGCCTTCGCGGCTGCACCGGCTCTACCTGCTCGGGCTGGCCCTGCTGTTGTGGTTACCGGCGGCGTTGTTGCTCGACGCCGACCGCCTGCCCTGGTTTGCACCGGGCTGGTTGCTGGCCTCGGGGCTGGCCTGGCACCGGGCCGGTCGTTACCGTCTGGTCGGCGAATTCAATGCCGGCGTGCTTAGCCTTAATGGCCGCAGCGGTACACTTTCCCATCACAGCCGGGCCGGGCCCGGCTTTTTGCTGCTGGTGCTGGAGGGAAATCCCTGGCCGCCGCTGTGGTTGTTTCAGGATGCGGTGCCCGACGCCGTATACCGGCGCCTGGCACGGCAGCTGCTTTACGCGGGTTGACGAGGGTTGTAGTTGGCGGGGGTGAGCACCGTGGGCTGCGGATTGTCGAGCTGATTTGGATAATCCAGGGTGTAGTGCAGGCCACGGGATTCCTTGCGGTCCATGGCCGACAACACAATCAGCTCTGCCACCTGCACCAGGTTGCGCAGCTCCAGCAAATTGTTGCTGACCCTGAAGTTGGCGTAATACTCCTGAATTTCCTGCTGCAGCAGTTCAATACGGCGCTTGGCCCGCTCCAGTCGCTTGTTCGAGCGCACTATGCCGACGTAGTCCCACATAAACAGCCGCAGCTCGTGCCAGTTGTGGTGGATCACCACTTCCTCGTCGGAGTCGGTCACCTTGCTTTCATCCCACAGTGGTAGCATGGGCGGCTCCGGGGTGGTAGCCAGGCCGGCCAGCATGTCTTCCCCGGCGGCTCGGGCGAACACGATGCACTCCAGCAGCGAGTTTGACGCCATGCGGTTGGCGCCGTGCAGGCCGGTGTAGGACACCTCGCCAATGGCGTAGAGACCGTCGATGTCGGTACGGCCCTTGTGATCCACCATGACTCCGCCGCAGGTGTAGTGAGCGGCGGGCACCACCGGCATGGCCTGCCTGGTGATGTCGATGCCCACCTTGAGGCAACGTTCGTAAATGGTGGGAAAGTGCTTGATGATGAAGTCCGCCGGCTTGTGGCTGATGTCGAGATACATGCAGTCGGCGCCCAGGCGCTTCATTTCGTGGTCGATGGCGCGGGCCACTATGTCCCGGGGGGCCAGCTCGCCGCGCTGATCAAAGTCGGGCATAAAGCGGCTGCCGTCCGGGCGCAGCAGGTGGGCGCCTTCACCGCGCAGGGCCTCGGTGAGCAGAAAGTTGTTGTCGTCCGGGTGATACAAGCTGGTGGGGTGGAACTGGTTGAATTCCATATTGGCCACTCGGCAGCCGGCGCGCCAGGCCATGGCGATGCCGTCGCCGGAGCTGACGTCCGGGTTGGAAGTGTACTGGTAAACCTTAGACGCACCGCCGGTGGCCATGGCCACGAAACGGGCACGCACGGTTTCCACCCGCTCCTTGTTGCGGTTCCACACATAGGCGCCCAGCACCCGGTTGCCGGGCAGGCCGAGCTTGGCCGTGGTAATCAAATCCAGGGCGTTGACCCGTTCCAGCACATGAATGTTGGGGTGGCGTTGCACCTGCTCGATAAGAGTGGTCTGTACCGCCCGGCCGGTGGCGTCGGCGGCGTGAAAAATGCGCCTGTGGCTGTGGCCGCCCTCCCGGGTCAGGTGATAGCTGGGTTCGCCCTGTCCGGTTTCTTCTGTGTCAAAGGGCACGCCCTGGCCGATCAGCCACTGAATGGCGTCGGGCGCGTTGCGGGCGGTGAACTCGACCACGGCTTCGTCGCACAGGCCGGCACCGGCCACCAGGGTGTCGGCCACGTGGGATTCGATGCTGTCGGTTTCATCAAAGACGGCGGCAATGCCCCCCTGGGCATACAGGGTGGCACCTTCGGCGAGCGGTCCCTTGCACAGCACATGCACGCGGGCATGGCTGGCCAGTTTCAGCGCCAGGGACAGGCCGGCGGCACCGCTGCCAATGATGAGCACGTCGCAGAGGTATTCAACGGGATCTTTCATAAAGTATCATTGGCCCGAAAAAAAGAGGGGCTTCATGTTAGCGCATGCGTCCACCGTGCGCAGCCGGAATCGGCTTTTCCAAATGAGTTCAGAACTTTTTGCCGCCGTTGAAGTCCATTAAGGTACGCTTGTGACGGGCTGGTTGTCAGGCACCGGAAGAATCGGAGGGTATGCGGCTCGTATGAGCGAGAATTTGACGGATCAGCAAGTGATCGAGCGGGTTCAGCGGGGAGACAAGAATGCATACAACCTGCTGGTGAAAAAATATCAGTACAAAGTGGCGAACCTGGTGTCTCGTTACGTGTCCAATCCTGGAGACGTACCCGATGTGACCCAGGAGGCCTTTATCAAGGCCTACCGGGCATTGTCCGGCTTTCGCGGCGAGAGTGCGTTTTTCACCTGGCTGTATCGCATCGCGGTCAATACCGCCAAGAATCATCTGGTATCGCAGCGACGACGCCCGCCGGGTTCGGATGTGGAGATCGACGACGCCGAGTATTACGGTGGTGGTGAGGCCCTGAAGGAGCTGGCCTCACCGGAAAGCCTGATACTGACGGAGGAAATCCGCCAGGCCGTGTTTGAAACCATAGACGGCTTGCCGGACGATCTGAAAACGGCGATCACCCTGCGGGAATTGGAAGGAATGAGCTACGAAGACATCGCGAGTGTCATGGATTGCCCGGTGGGAACCGTGCGTTCACGCATTTTTCGGGCTCGGGAAGCAATAGACAAGCGGGTCACCCCCTTGCTTCGGAGTTGAACGGGGAAGTGTTATGGCTAACAAAGAGCGAATTTCGGCACTGGTCGACGGAGAAATCCAGGATAGGGTGCTGCTGGAGCATGTCTTCAGCGACAGGGAACTGGCCGATACCTTTGGCCGCTATCACCTTTACGGCGACGTGATGCGCAATGAATTGCCCGAACGCCTGCCGCTTGATCTGAGCGACAGTATAGCGGCGGCGCTGGAGCAGGAAGCCCCGCTGACCGCCGCCAATGACAGCCATGCCGAGTCCGGTGCGGCCAGGGTGGTGCGGCCGACGTTCGGGCGTGCCCTGAGTCGCATCAAGCCGGCCCTGCGCCATGCAGGTCAGTTCGCCATTGCCGCCTCGGTATCGGCGGCGGTGATCTTCGGGGTGCAACAATACAGTCAGCCTGCAGCCACCCAGTCGCCGGTGCTGAATACCGTGCCCCTGAGCGGTGGTGCCGCGCCGGTCAGCCTGAACTATCAGGTGGATCAGCAGCAGCGGGTCAGCGAACAGCAGCTGCTGGAGCAGGAACGGCGCATTCATGCCCTGCTGATGGATCACGAGCTGCAGCAACGGCTGCGCCAGAACTGAGGTTGCTGTTTGTTGAGTACCAACGTATTGCGGGCCACCCTGGCCCTGCTGCTGGTGGCGGTCTGGCCGGCACCGGCCGCCAGTGCTGACGAAACCGGCGATACCCGGGCCCTGTTGCAGAAAATGCAGCAGGCCTATCACCAGCTCAACTTCGAGCTGACCCTGGTGGAGGCCGGGCAGGGGGAACCCGAGCCCAAGCGGCTGACCCGGGGTCAACTGGATGGGCAGCCCCTTACTCACCTTGTTCACCTCAATGGTCGCCCCCGGGAATTTGTTCAGCGCAATGATCAGACCAGTTATTTCGATCTGGGGCCGGGGGGCTATACCCTGCGTCAGTCCCGGTTGCCTGGCCTGTTCAGCCGATTGCAGCATGCCTCCCTCGACCAGTTGTTGGCCCGCTACGATGCCGTTGTGGCCGGCCGCAGCCGCGTGCTTGGGCGCGTTGCCGAGGTGGTGCGACTGGTGCCCAAAGACGAGCATTGCTATGGCTACGTATTGTGGCTGGATCAGGATACCGGTCTGTTGCTGCGTCTGGACACCCTGGATCAGCAGTCCGGCCTGATGGAGCAGGTGATGGGCGTGGCGCTGCAGGTGAGCGAAGAGCCTTCGGCGTTGCTGCGCGAACTCAGTGGCGCCCGGCTGCCACCGGCCATGTCGGTGGGCGAGCGCCAGCCCGAAGCCGAGTCCGACTCGGCCTGGCGAGTGACCTGGTTGCCGCCGGGCTTTGACATTCGCTCCCGCAATCAGCACCGTTTGCCGCTGACCGAGCAGGCGGTGGACTACCTGATGGCGTCAAACGGCGTGGTTGATGTCTCCGTCTATGTGACCGAAGCGGCAGGCGGCGAGCCCCGCCAGCAACTGGTGCGCCAGGGCGCCACTCACCTGGTCAGCCTGACCAGCCCCGCCAGAATGGAAGTGACCGTGGTGGGGGATGTGCCCGCCGATACCGCCCGCCGCATTGCCGAGTCGGTGGCCGCGGGCGAGCAGGGAGCCGCCGCGCCATGATTGAGGAAATCGCCACCGTGACCGCGGTGCATGCCGGCCGGGTCGAGGTCAGCTGTTTCAGCAAGTCGGCCTGTGGCCAGTGCCGGCAAAGCAGCAGCTGTGGCACCGGCCTGGTGTCAAAGGCATTGCCGGCCCGCAGCCATGACTTTGCGATCGCCACCGAACTGGCGTTGCGGCCCGGTCAGCAGGTACGCATTGGCATTCCCGAGCACAGCCTGATTGGCGGCGCCCTGCTGGTGTATTTGCTGCCGTTGTTGTGCCTGCTGGCGGGGGGCTCGCTGGCGGCCTGGGCCGGCCTGCCGGAAGTCGGCAGCATTCTGGGGGCACTGGCCGGTGGCGGCCTGGGCTTTGGTCTGGCCGCCAGGTGGGCCCGGCGGCGTGGCCGGTTCGATCAGCCGGTGATCCTGGGACCCCTGATCGACGTGGTTCGCGCAGAAGATTAGTGCAGGCCGGCACAGACTAAGGATTGGTCACTGTGCCGTGAATCCGGTAGAATCTCGCCTTTATTGTCGCCATTGACTACGGACGCCTTATCGCATCATGAAGCATATTCGTAATTTCTCCGTCATCGCTCACATCGACCACGGCAAATCGACCCTGTCCGATCGCCTGATCCAGGTATGCGGTGGCCTGACCGACAGGGAAATGCAGCAGCAGGTACTCGACTCCATGGATCTGGAGCGCGAGCGCGGCATTACCATTAAGGCTCAGAGTGTGACCCTGAACTACCAGGCGCAGGACGGCAACCAGTACCAGCTCAACTTCATCGACACGCCCGGGCACGTGGATTTCTCCTACGAGGTATCCCGCTCGCTGGCCGCCTGCGAAGGGGCGCTGCTGGTGGTGGATGCCGGTCAGGGGGTTGAGGCACAGACTCTGGCCAACTGTTACACCGCCCTCGACATGAACCTGGAAGTGGTGCCGGTGCTGAACAAGATCGATCTGCCCCAGGCCGAGCCGGAGCGGGTGGCGGAAGAGATCGAAGACATCGTCGGCATCGACGCCATCGATGCGGTGCGTTGCTCCGCCAAGACCGGCCTGGGCGTGGATCAGGTGCTGGAAACCATAGTGCAGAAGATTCCGTCGCCCGTGGGTGAGCCGGAAGGGCCGCTGCAGGCACTGATCATCGACTCCTGGTTTGACTCCTACCTGGGCGTGGTGTCGCTGGTACGCATCAAGCACGGCAGCCTGAAGAAGAACGACAAGATCAAGGTGATGAGCACCGGTCAGGTCTGGGGTGTGGATCGCATCGGCATCTTTACCCCCAAGCAGAAGGACACCGACGGCCTTAACTGCGGCGAAGTGGGCTGGGTGGTGTGCGGCATCAAGGACATTCACGGCGCGCCCGTGGGGGATACCCTGACCCATGCCAAACATGGTGCCGAGAAGGCGCTGCCCGGCTTCCAGAAGGTCAAGCCCCAGGTGTATGCGGGCCTGTTCCCCATCTCCAGCGACGACTACGAGGCCTTCCGTGACGCCCTCGACAAGCTGGCGCTGAACGATGCCTCGCTGTTTTACGAACCGGAAACTTCCAACGCCCTTGGCTTTGGTTTCCGCTGTGGCTTCCTCGGCATGCTGCACATGGAGATCATTCAGGAGCGCCTGGAACGGGAATACGATCTGGATCTGATCACCACGGCACCCACTGTGGTGTACGAAGTGGTCAAGACCGACGGCAGTGTCATCTATATTGACAGCCCGTCCCAGCTGCCGGCGGTGAACAACATCGAGGAAATTCACGAGCCCATCGCCGAGTGCCACATTCTGGTGCCCCAGGAATACCTGGGCAACGTCATCACCCTGTGCATCGAAAAGCGTGGCGTGCAGACCAATATGGTTTACCACGGCAACCAGGTGGCGCTGACCTACGACATTCCCATGGCGGAAGTGGTGCTCGACTTCTTTGACCGGCTCAAGTCCACCAGCCGGGGCTATGCCTCGCTGGACTACGGCTTCAAGCGCTTTGAGGCCGCCGACATGGTCCGCCTCGACATCATGATCAATGGCGATCGGGTGGATGCCCTGGCGATCATTACCCACAAGGAAAATGCCCAGTTCCGGGGCCGCCAGCTGGTGGAAAAAATGCGTGAGCTGATCCCGCGGCAGATGTTCGACATCGCCATTCAGGCGGCCATCGGCAACCAGATCATCGCCCGCAGCACGGTCAAGGCCCTGCGCAAGGACGTGACCGCCAAGTGTTACGGCGGCGATGTGAGCCGTAAGAAAAAGCTGCTGGCCAAGCAGAAGGAAGGCAAGAAACGCATGAAGTCCCTGGGTCGGGTCGACATTCCTCAGGATGCCTTCCTCGCCATCCTCCATGTAGGTAAGGACAAGTAACCATGGCAAGTACCTTCGCGCTGATCCTGGTGCTGGTGACACTGGTCACCGGTATTATCTGGGCCTGTGACAAGTGGATCTGGGCGCCCCAACGGGGGCGCCGCCTGGCAGAGGCGCAAGCCAGCCACGGCAACAAGGTGGACGCGGCAGCGCTGGCAAAGGCCGCCGCCGTCCCGGGCTGGATTGAGCAGGCCAGGTCCATTTTTCCGGTGATCGCGGCGGTACTGGTGCTGCGTTCCTTTATCTATGAGCCGTTTCAGATCCCTTCCGGTTCCATGATGCCAACCCTGCTGGTGGGCGATTTTATTCTGGTGGAGAAGTTCTCCTACGGGCTGAAGGAGCCGGTGACCAACACCACCCTGATCCCCACCGGCCAGCCGGAGCGGGGTGATATCGCGGTGTTCAAATACCCGGAAAACCCGCGCATCGACTATATCAAGCGGGTGGTGGGCCTGCCTGGCGATCATATCGTCTACCGGGACAAGCAGCTCTACATTCGCCCCGCCTGCGAGGCCGGCGACTGTGGCGACTACGAGCCGGTGCCGCTCAAGTTCGAGCAAAGCGGTGAGTTCACTCAGATGGGCATTCCCCTGGCTCGCTTCAGCGAGGCCCTGACCGAGCGCGGTCATGACATTCTGCAAAATCCGCTGCTGCCGGATCGGATCTCAATGTACCACCGTCAGCCCGATACCGCCCTCAACGAGTGGGTGGTGCCCGAAGGGCACTACTTCGTGCTGGGAGACAACCGGGACAACAGCACCGACAGCCGCTTCTGGGGCTTTGTGCCCGAGGGCAACCTGGTGGGCAAGGCCGTCGCCATCTGGATAAGCTTTGAGTTTGAACGCAACGCCGACAGTTGGCTGCCTTCCTGGGTGCCCAGCAATGTGCGTTTTAGCCGAATAGGCGCAATTCACTAATGAAAAAACTGAATAACCTGCAAAAAAAACTGGGTCATACCTTTAACGATGAGGCACTGCTGGTGCGGGCGCTGACCCACCGCAGCGCCGGCTCCCGCCACAACGAGCGGCTGGAGTTTCTTGGTGATTCCATTCTCAGCATGGTGATCGCCGACGCCCTGTTTCACCGTTTTCCCAAGGTCAACGAAGGCGACATGTCACGCATGCGAGCCACCCTGGTGCGGGAAAAAACCCTGGCCGAGCTGGCCCGGGACTTCGAGTTGGGCGAATACCTGATCCTGGGCCCCGGTGAGTTGAAAAGCGGCGGCTACCGTCGAGAGTCGATCCTGGCCGACGCGGTAGAGGCCCTGATCGGTGCCATTTATCTCGACAGCGGCATCGAGCGTATTACCCAGCTGCTGCTGAGCTGGTACGACGGCCGGCTCAACGATATTCAGCCCGGCGTGGAGCAGAAGGATCCCAAGACCCGGCTGCAGGAACTGCTGCAGGGCAAGCGCAAGCCGCTGCCCAGCTATGAAGTGGTCAACGTTATCGGCGAAGCCCACAATCAGAAATTTACCGTGCACTGCATCGTGGACGGCCTGGTCGAGCCGGTGGTGGGTGTGGGTACCAGCCGTCGCAAGGCGGAGCAGGCGGCGGCGGAGCAGGCACTGGATACCTTGTTATGACAGAACAACAGCAAACCTATTGCGGCTTTGTGGCCATTGTCGGCCGTCCCAACGTGGGCAAGTCCACCCTGCTCAACCGGCTGCTGGGGCAGAAGGTCAGCATTACCTCGAAAAAACCGCAGACCACCCGGCACCGCATCATGGGCATCGACACCGACGGCGACCATCAGGTGGTCTATGTCGACACGCCCGGCCTGCACATCGAGGAAAAGCGGGCCATCAACCGGCTGATGAACCGGGCCGCATCCAGCTCCCTGGGGGATGTGGAAATGGTGGTGTTCGTGGTCGACGGCACCCAGTGGACCAAGGACGACGACATGGTGCTGAACAAGCTGCGCCGCATGAACTGTCCCGTGGTGCTGGCGATCAACAAGATCGACAACGTGGAAAGCAAGGAAGCCCTGCTGCCGCACATGCAGTGGCTGGCGCAGCAAATGGACTTTGCCGATATCGTGCCGATCTCGGCGGAAAAGGGCACCAATGTAGACACCATCGCCAAGCTGGCGAAGTCGCGGCTCAAGCCCTCGCTGCACTATTTTCCGGAAGACTACATCACCGATCGCTCTTCCCGCTTTATGGCGGCGGAGATCATTCGCGAGAAACTGATGCGCTTTACCGGTGACGAGCTGCCCTATTCGATCACCGTGGAGATCGAGCGCTACCAGGTGGATGAAAAGGGTGTGGTGCACATCAACGGCCTGATCCTGGTGGAGCGCAGTGGCCAGAAGCGCATGGTGATCGGCAACAAGGGCGACAAACTGCGTACCATCGGCACCGAAGCCCGGCTGGATCTGGAACGGTTGCTGGAGCAAAAGGTCTACCTGGAGCTCTGGGTCAAGGTCAAGTCCGGCTGGGCCGATGACGAGCGCGCCCTGCGCAGCCTGGGCTACGGCGACGACTGAGCATGGCGCATGCCGCCTTTGTCATTCACAGCCGCCCCTATCGGGAAACCAGCCAGCTGGTGGAGGTATTCACTCGAGAGCAGGGGCGGCAGAGTCTGGTGGCCCGGGGCAGTCGCCAGCCCCGCTCACCCCTCAAGGGGCTGTTGCAGCCCTTTGTGCCCCTGCGACTGACCTTTGGTGGCAAGGGCGAACTGAAAACCCTGTACGGCGCCGAAGCCACCGCTCCGGCCCTGACCCTGACCGGTACCGCCCTCTACAGCGGCCTCTATCTCAACGAACTGATCTATTACCTGCTGGAAGCACAGACGCCCTTTGACGAGGTATTTGACGTTTACTTCGATACCCTGCGACAGCTGGGATCAGGCAGCGGGATTGAGCCAGTACTGCGGCGTTTCGAGTTTTACATGCTGAATGTACTCGGTTACGGAGTGGATTTTACTCAAGATGCCGATACCGGGGCAGCGGTGGTTCTTCAAGGCTGGTATGCTTACCTGCCCGAAGCCGGCTTTATGGCGCTGGATGGCCCCGAGCCCGGCGCCTTTCGCGGCGACTGGCTGCATGCTCTGGCCGAGCTCGAACTGAGCAGCCCCGAGGTTCTGGCGGCGGCCAAGCGCTTCAGCCGCCTGGCGCTGGCGCCCTATCTGGAAGGGCGGGTACTGAAAAGCCGGGCCCTGTTTATCAAAGGAAAGAGAGGAAGTCCCAGTGAGTGAACTGTATTTGGGTGTGAACATCGACCATATCGCCACCTTGCGCAACGCCCGCGGCACCAGCTATCCGGATCCGGTGCAGGCGGCGGCGGTGGCCGAGCAGGCGGGTGCCGACGGCATTACCGTGCATCTGCGCGAGGATCGCCGCCACATCACCGACAGGGACGTGGAGATCCTGGCGCACACCATTCAGACCAGAATGAATCTGGAGATGGCGGTCACCGACGAGATGATCGACATCGCCTGCCGCATCAAGCCGGCCTTTGTCTGCCTGGTGCCGGAAAAGCGGGAAGAAGTGACCACGGAAGGGGGCCTGGATGTGGCCGGCCAGCTCGACAAAGTGACCGATGCCGTCACCCGGCTGCGTGAGGCGGGCATCAAGGTGTCGCTGTTTATCGACGCCGACAAGGCCCAGATCGACGCGGCGGTGGCCACGGGCGCACCCTATATCGAAATTCACACCGGCCACTACGCCGATGCCCCCGACGAGGCCGAGCGCCTGGCCGAGCTCAAGCGTATTGCCGCGTCGGCTTCCCATGCCCATGATCAGGGGCTCAAGGTCAACGGCGGTCACGGCCTGCACTACCACAACGTCAAGCCCATTGCCGCCATTCCCGAGATGCTGGAGCTGAACATCGGCCATGCCATCATCGCCCGTGCCGCCTTTGACGGCCTGGAAAAGGCGGTGCGCGATATGAAACGGCTGCTGCGTGAAGCCCGTCAGGGCGTCTGACCGTTTGTGAGGAGTGAGGGGACAGGAGTGTGTCTCCTCACCCCTCACCCCTCACAAAAAAGCTTTCGCTTCTTCCCTTACCTGTTCCATTCGCTCTTCCAGCTCCAGCAGCTCCGGCTCCAGGGCGTCCAGCGGCTGCTTGTCGAGTAGGGCCTGTTCCAGGCCGGCCAGCAATGACTGCAGCTGGGGCACGCCGCAGTAGACGGCGCCGCCGTGCAGTTTGTGCAACGAGGGATACAGCCCCTCGCCATTCAGCTTGCCGGTGAGGGCCGACTGCAGCATGGGGGTGAACTCGTCGAGGCTCTGCACCAGCAGGCCGAGCATTTCCCGGGCCAGTTCCTCCTTGCCCCCGGCCCGCTGCAGCGCCTGCGGCCAGTCGATCTGGCCGGGGGCCGGGGGACGGCTGGCAAAGCGCTGAATAATGCGTGCCAGCACCGCCTCGTCGATGGGCTTGGCCAGGTAATCGTCCATGCCCTGGCCCAGCAGCCGATCCCGCTCGCCGTCGATGGCATGGGCGGTGACGGCCACTATGGGGGTGGTGGCGTTGGGCCCCCCCTGGGCGCGAATGCCGCGGGTGGCCTGAATACCGTCCATCACCGGCATCTGAATGTCCATAAAGATGATGTCGTAGGGCTGGGAGGTAGCGGTATCGAGCGCCTCCTGGCCATTGCGACAGGTATCTACCCGGTTGACCAGCTCGCCCAGCATGGCGCTGATCAGCTTGAGGTTGGCCGGATTGTCATCCACCGCCAGTACCCTGAGCGGCTGACGGCGGGCGGGTGGGGGCAGGGCAATGGGCACCTGCGGCTGTTCGTCGCGTCCCTGGGGATCGCTCAGCGCTTGGGCCAGTTTCTGATAGTGGGCCGGCTTGCTCAGGCAATAGGCGGCACCGGCGGTCAGCAGGGAGTCGCTCAGGGTGGGATCGGTGGAGCTCAGCAGGATCACCGTCTTGTTGTCAAAGGCCAGCTGGCGTTTGAGCTCCTGCTCCATCTGACTGGGCAGGGCGTCGGGGCCAAAACCGAGCAGGGCGATGTCTACCTGGCTGTGAGGAGAGGGCTCGTAAAGCACCTGTACGCCCCATTCCCGCAGCAGGGCGCTGGTGGCCCGGCGGCTGAAGCTGTCTTCCTCCAAATAGAGCACCGTCTTGTCGGCCAGCTCCGCCAGGGGCAGGGGCTCGGCCAGGGGCAGGGCGGCCTTGTCCAGCTCCAGGGTAAAACTGAACACCGATCCCGAGCCCGGCTCGGAATAAAGTTCGATATCGCCCGCCATTTGATGCACCAGCTTCTGGGTGATCACCAGGCCCAGGCCGGTGCCGCCGTAGCGCCGGGAAATGCTGGAGTCGGCCTGATTAAAGGCCTGGAACAGCTGACGGCGCTGGCTTTCGGAAATACCGATGCCGGTGTCCTGCACATGAACGCACAGCCCGGAGCGCTCCGGCTGGCCGGCGGGGCGGGCATCCACCCGCACATCCACGTTGCCCTGCTCGGTAAACTTGATGGCATTGCCCACCAGGTTGTTGAGCACCTGCTGCAGTCGCAGCGGATCCCCCACCAGGCTGTCATGCACGGCGGCGTCCACCCGCAGCGACAGCTCCAGGCCCTTGTCGTGGGCACTGGGGGCGAGCAGGGTCATCACCTCCTGCAGGGTATCGCGCAGGGAGAAGGGGATCTGCTCCATCTTCAGTTTGCCTGCCTCCAGCTTGGAGAAGTCGAGAATGTCGTTGATGATGCCGAGCAGGTTGCGCGCCGACTTTTCAATGGTTTTAAGGTAGTCGAGCTGGCTGCTGGTGAGTTTGGTTTTCTGCAGCTGGCGGGCAAAGCCGATAACGCCGTTGAGCGGCGTGCGCAGCTCATGGGACATGTTGGCCAAAAACTCGGTTTTGACCCGAGCCGCCTCCTGGGCACGTTTCTTGGCCATGTCCAGCTCGATGTTCTGAATCTCGATCTGCTCCAGGGTTTCCCGCAGATCCGAGGTGGCCTGGTCGATGTTCTGCTGCATCTCGTCGTGGTATTCCGACAGCGACTTGGCCATGGCGTTGATGCCGTTCTTGAGCATTTCCAGCTCGCCGGTGAACTCGCCGCTGACGCGAGTATCGAGCCGGCCTTCCCGAATCTTGTAGACGGCGCTCACCATGTCGGTGATGGGCTGGGACACCCCCTTGATCAGGCGTACCCCGAACAGGGCGCTGAGGCAGACGCCGAGCAACACGATAAGGCCGGCAAAGAAGGTATCGCGATAGTGCAGCAGCATGGCCGAGTCGTCGGTAAGCTGCATGGCGACATAGCCGATGGGGCGGGCCGAGGATTCTTCCCACGGGGCATCGGCCTGGGGCGCATCGGTGATCACCGGGGTGCGTAGCACGATGCCGTCGTCCCCGGTCTCGACCCGAGTGAGCAGGGGAATGGGGCTGTCCTTGGCCAGCCGCAGCCGGTCGAGGTTGCGGTGATAGTTGGAGGTCACCAGCAGCCGGCCTTCGTCGTCAAACAGGGCGATGGCGCTGACCAGGGGGCTGTTGTTACGGTGAATGCTGCTGAGCAGGCGGTTAAGGGCTTCCCGGTTGCGGCTGGAAAGGGCCAGCTCGCTGGCCAGGGCCAGGGGTTCGATGACGTTGACCCCTTCCTGAATCAGGGCGTCTTCCAGCTGCTGGTAGCGATTTACGGAAAAATAGCTCGCCAGCAGAATGCCGATAACCAGGGTCGGAATGATGGTAAAGGCCAGTACCCGGGCTCGCAGGCCGTATTTGGTCATAGTAGGCTTATGTGGGACAATGCGCATTCGGTAAACAGTAGACTTATGATGACATAGCCGGTTCGAGGGCTCCACGTTTTATGGTTCAGTTCTTCAAGGTTAAAAAGCCCGCGACGCCGGCGAAAGTGCCGCTGGATGTGCAGATTCTGGAACTCAATGGTCACGGCATGGGCGTGGCCCGCCACGGCGGCAAGCCATTGTTTGTGGCCGGTGTCCTGGCCGGCGAGCAGGTGCGGGTCAGGCTCACCGCCCAGAACAGCCGCTACGCCACCGCCACCCTGCTCAAGGTCCTCAAGGCCTCACCCGATCGGGTCAAGCCCTTTTGCTCCCATGTTTTCGACTGCGGCGGCTGCAACCTGCAGCATGCGCCCCTTGCCCTGCAGCGGGAACTGAAACAACGGGCGGTGCAGCAGCTGTTTGGCCGCCACGGTATGGCCGATCTGCCCGAGCCGGAGTGGCTGCAGGGCGCCGGTGAAGGCTACCGCCGGGTGGCGCGGCTGGCCATTCGCCGCGACGGCAAGGGCGTGGCCCTGGGCTTTCGTCGCTCCCAGTCTCACGAGTTGGTAGAGGTGTCCCGCTGCGGCGTGCTCAGACCGGCGCTGTCGGCCCTGGTGGAGCCGCTGCGGCAGCTGCTGAACCGGCTGCAGGGCCAGCGTCTGCTCGGGCACCTGGAGCTGTACGATGCCGAAGAAGGAGTGGCCCTGCTGCTGCGCCACAAGGACAGCCTGTCGGCAACGGATCTGGATGCGCTGCTGGCCTTTGCCCAGCAGCAAAACCTGGCGCTGTTTTTGCAAGATGATACCAAGCGACGCCCTTTACATGTTCCATTTTCGCTTTATTATCAGGTAGATAATGTAAGGGTGTCGTTTACGCCTGGGGACTTTATTCAGGTCAACGGTGCCCTTAATGAGGGCATGGTGCACCAGGCCATTGACTGGCTGGCCCCGAATCCTGGCCAGCCGGTGCTGGATCTGTTCTGTGGCGTGGGCAATTTCAGCCTGCCCCTGGCCGCCGCCGGCCATCCTGTGGTGGGCGTGGAAGGGGTCATGGAAATGGTGGAGCAGGCCAGGGGTAATGCCGAAGACAACCGGCTGACAGCGGCCCGCTTCTACCGGGCCGATCTGGCCGCCGACTTTACCGGCGAGCCCTGGGCGGCGGAAGGCTTTGACCGCGTGTTGATCGATCCGGGCCGGGCTGGTGCCGAACGGGTCATGCCCTACCTGGCAAAACTCGCACCACAGCGGCTGTTGTATGTCTCGTGCAATCCGGCCACCCTGGCCCGGGACAGTGAAGTGCTGCTGGCCGCCGGCTATCGCATCACGCGGCTGGGGTTGATCGACATGTTCCCCCACACCGCACACTGTGAGGCGATGGCCTTGTTTGAACTCAGTTAAGGGACATTTATGGTTGCCGTGCGCGATACCCATCTCAAGTCGACCTTTTGCCTGCAGGAGTGGGCCGAGGGGCTGCCGCTGGACGCCAATGAGCGGACGCGGCTGAAAGCGGTTTATGAATACTGCCAGCGACTGGAGCTGTGTGAGCAGGCCTGTACCCGGTTGCAGGCCCAGGGAGTAGAAATGGTCGGCATTCTGCTGACCCTGAGCATGGACACCGACACCCTAAAATCCGCACTGCTCTATCCCTTTCATGAATACGGCGCGCTCGGCGGCGAACGGGTGCGGGAAGACTTTGGCGATGACATTGCGCGGCTGCTGCAGGGGGTGGCCGACATGGAAGCCATTCGCTCCCTGCAGCACCTGCACGGCGACAAGGACAACGAAGCCCAGGTCGACAAGGTACGGCGCATGCTGCTGGCCATGGTGGAAGACGTGCGTGCCGTGGTGATCAAGCTGGCCGAGCGCATCACCTGCCTGCGTGAGGTCAAGGGCGCCGACGAAGAAACCCGCGTGCTGGTAGCCAAGGAAATCGCCAACATCTACGCGCCCCTGGCCAACCGGCTGGGCATCGGCCAGCTCAAATGGGAGCTGGAAGACCTGTCGTTCCGTTATCTGCACCCGGACACCTATAAGCGCATTGCCCGGCTGCTGGACGAAAAACGGCTGGCGCGGGAAGCCTATATCAGCGACTTTGTTGCCAGCCTGCGCCATGCCCTGCATGAGGCCGGGGTCGAGGCCGAGGTCTATGGCCGGCCCAAGCACATCTACAGCATCTGGCGCAAAATGCAGAAGAAGAACCTCGACTTCGACGAGCTGTTCGACGTGCGCGCGGTGCGGGTGGTGACCCACCGGCTGCAGGACTGCTATGCGGCCTTGGGCATAGTGCACACCCAGTGGCGCCACATTCCGCGGGAATTCGACGACTATGTCGCCAATCCCAAACCCAACGGCTATCAGTCCATTCATACCGTGGTGCTGGGGCCGGAAGGCAAAACCGTGGAAATTCAGATCCGCACCGAGCAGATGCACCAGGATGCCGAGCTGGGCGTGGCGGCCCACTGGAAATACAAGGAAGGCGCCGCCGGCGGCAAGCAGGGCGGCTACGAGGAAAAGATCGCCTGGCTCAGAAAACTGCTGGCCTGGCAGGAAGACATGGCCGAAAGCGGCTCCCTGGTGGACGAACTGCGCAGCCAGGTGTTTGAAGACAGGGTCTATGTGTTCACTCCCAGGGGGGACGTGGTCGACATGCCCGCCGGCGCCACCCCCCTCGACTTTGCCTACTATGTGCACAGCCAGGTCGGGCATCGTTGCATCGGTGCCAAGGTCGACGGCCGCATCGTGCCTTTTACCTATCAGCTGCAGACCGGCGATCAGGTTGAAATCATTACCCAGAAGCAACCCAACCCCAGCCGTGACTGGATGAACCCCAGCCAGGGTTTTCTGCGCACCAGCCGGGCCCGCTCCAAGGTGGCGACCTGGTTCAAGAAGCAGGACAGGGACAAGAACATTCATGCCGGTCGCGAGCTGCTCGACAAGGAGCTGGAACGGCTGGGGCTGACCTTCTCCCAGGTCGACAAAAAGGCGCTGGAGCGCTTCAATGTCACCAGCCTGGACGATCTGCTGGCGGGCCTGGGGGGCGGCGACCTGCGCATCAACCAGTTGCTCAACCACCTGCAAAGCCAGCACAACAAGCCCACCAGCGCCGAGCAGGACGAGCAGGTGCTGCGGGAGCTGGAACAAAAGGCGGCGAAAAAGCCCCAGGACAACAAGCCGCGGGGCCACATTGTGGTGCAGGGGGTGGGCAACCTGCTCACCAATACCGCCCGTTGTTGCCAGCCCATTCCCGGGGACGAGATCATCGGCTTTATTACCCAGGGGCGGGGCATTTCGATACACAGGGCCGACTGCGACCAGCTCAAGGAGCTGGCCGCCCAGCACCCGGAGCGCATGGTGGAAGCGGTGTGGGGCGAAGACAACGGCGGCGGTTACCAGCTGACCATGCGAGTGGTGGCCAATGATCGTTCCGGCCTGCTGCGCGACATCACCACCATACTGGCCAATGAAAAAATCAATGTGATGGGAGTCAACAGTCGCTCCAACCGCCGGCAGCAGACCGCCACCATCGACATGGAGCTGGAAGTCTACAATATCGATACCCTGAGCCGCACCCTGGCCCGAATCAGCCAGTTGCCGGATATTCTGGAAGCCCGGCGACTGTAGGGGCCGGCTTCACCCAGCCGGCACCGGCGCACATTTTTAAGGGAAACGCATGGAACAACATCAATATTCGCTGGCCGATCTGCTGACCATAATGGCGGCGCTCAGGGATCCGGAAAGTGGCTGCCCCTGGGATCTGAAGCAAGACTTCGCCAGCATAGTGCCGCACACCCTGGAAGAAGCCTATGAGGTGGCCGACACCATTGCCCGCCAGGCCTGGGAGGAGCTGCCCGGCGAGCTCGGTGACCTGCTGTTTCAGGTGGTGTTTTACGCCCGTCTGGGGGAAGAGCAGGCCCGCTTCAATTTTGCCGATGTGGTGCAGGCGGTCAGCGAGAAGCTGGTCAGCCGCCATCCCCATGTGTTTGGTCAGGCCCGTTTTGACGACGAGGCCGCCATCAAGGCCAACTGGGAAGCCACCAAGGCCGCAGAGCGCAAGGAACGAGATGCCTCGGCCACCAGTGCCCTCGACGACATTCCCCTGGCGCTGCCGGCGCTAACCCGGGCCCACAAAATGCAAAAGCGCTGCGCCGCCGTGGGCTTTGACTGGCGCGAGCTGCCACCGGTGGTAGACAAGATTCGGGAAGAGCTGGACGAGGTGATGGAGGAAGTGAACCGGCCCGAGCACGATGCGGATCGCATCGCCGACGAGCTGGGGGATCTGCTGTTTGCCACCGTCAACCTGGTACGCCACCTCAAGCAGGAGCCTGAAAGTGTGTTGCGCCGTGCCAACGACAAGTTCGAGCGCCGCTTTCGTGGCGTGGAGCAGCTGCTTGCCGCCGATGGCAGGAGCAGCCGAGATTGCTCCCTGGAGGAGTTGGACGGCTACTGGAACCGGGTTAAGCGCGGCGAGGCCTGATTTCGCTCAATCTTTGGCACTGCCGGCCGATAACCGCCAGAGAGAGGAGGTGCCATGAAATATTTGCCCCTGTTGCTGTTGTGTGGCTGCCTGTCGGTCACTGCCGAGGAAGCCGTACCTGCGGCCGCTGCCACCGAGCTGCACGCGCTTCAGGCCGTGCCCCTGTACGAGGAAAGCGAGCTGATCACCCTGATCAACCACAATCGCCATCTGCAGCGGGTGCGGGATCAGGACGACTGCCAGCTGGTACAGGACATTGAGGCCAGGGCCGAGGTGTTACGGCTGCCGTCCTACCAGTTTCTGTGGGGCGACATGCTGGCCTGGGGAGTGTGTGTGCCCTCGGAGCCGCGCCGGGGCATCGACATGATGTGGGCGGCGGCTCGTCAGGGCCTGCCGGCGGCGTTGGAGCAACTGGGCCGTTACTATTATGAAGGCACCCTGGTACAACAAAACCGGGGACGGGCAGCGCCCCTGATGCAGGAAGCCGCCAGCCTGGGCTTTGAAAAGGCCCAGTTCATCTGGGCTGCCTGGCTGCTGGAGGGGGCCGGCAGCCCGCTAGATTATCCTCAGGCCTACCTCTGGCTGAAACAAATCGTGACCGACGATCAGGGCAAATACCGTCGGGCCGAGCAACTGAGTGCGGGGCTCGCCAAACGCATGCCGCCGGCCCGAGTGCGGGAGCTGGAGGCCCAGTTGCTGTACTGAGCCGGGCGTCATGACATTTAATGTCAGCCGGTCCATGAATGTGTATCATGTATATATATTCGCCCCCTGAATTCGGACTCGACCATGAAGCTGACCACCTATACCGATTTTGGCCTGCGGGCCCTGATGTACCTGGCTACCCTGCCAAGGGGAGAACTCACCAGCGTGGCCAGGGTATCGGCGCTCTATGATGTGTCCCGCAACCATATGGTCAAGGTGATCAATCAGCTGGCCCGGGAAGGGTATGTGGAGGCGTTGCGGGGCAAAAACGGCGGCATTCGGCTGGCGCGCGCGCCCAGGGACATCAATGCGGGCAAGGTCATTCGGCTGCTGGAGCACAATCTCAGGGGCATTGACTGTGGCAGTCCGGCCTGCCCGCTGGTGCCGGCCTGCCGGCTGCGCGATGCCCTGGCCGAGGCCATGGAAGCCTTTTTGCAGGTGATGGAAGGCTACACCCTGGCGGATCTGGTCGATAACCGCAAGGAGCTGATGGTGATCTTCAGTACACTGGAAGCGGACCGCCGGCCCGGTGAGCCGGCCGCCTGAGCCGCAGGCTCAGGGCTGGTAGTAACTCGGTTGCACCCGTACCTGCTTGATCACGTTATTTTCCACTTCCAGAATTTCAATCGGATAGCCCGCCACCCTTAGGCCGATATTGGCCTCGGGAATGTCTTCCAGGTATTCCAGTATCAGGCCGTTAAGGGAACGGGGGCCGTCGGTGGGGAGATTCCAGTTCAGCTCCTTGTTCAGATCCCGAATGCTGGCCGAGCCTTCAATCAGGTAGGAGCCATCGTCCTGGGGCTTGATCTCGTCGCTCAGGGTAGGGCTGATGGTGGTGGTGAAGTCACCCACAATCTCTTCCAGAATGTCATCCAGGGTGATTAGGCCCTGAATATCGCCGTATTCGTCGACGATAAGACCGATGCGTTCCTTGTTGCGCTGAAACTTGAGCAGCTGCACGTTCAGGGGGGTGGCCTCGGGAATGAAATACACCTCCCGCGCCGCCCGCATCAGGCTGGGCTTACTCAGCTCTTCCCGGCCCAGCAGGCGCAGGGCGTCCCGGGCGTGAATAAAGCCCAGGGCGTCGTCGATGTTGTCCCGGTACAGCAGCACCTTGGTATGCGGGCTCTGCAACAGGCGGCGGTTGATGCTCTTCCAGTCCTGGGTGATGTCGATGCCGTAGATTTCGTTGCGCGGAACCATGATGTCGTCCACCGTCACCTTTTCCAGGTCCAGGATCGACACCAGCATGTCCTGGTGGCGCCTGGGGATCAGGGCGCCGGCCTCGTTGACGATGGTGCGCAATTCTTCCGAGCTGATGGCGGTGTCTTCCCCGCCCTGAGGATTGATACGGAACAACGCCAGCAGGCCGTTGGAAATGGCGTTGATGGCCCACACCGCCGGATAGAGCAGCACCATCAGCGGCCGCAGAATAATGGAGGCGGGAAAGGCAACCTTTTCCGGATAGAGCGCGGCCAGGGTCTTGGGGGTGACTTCCGAAAAGATCAGCACCGCCAGGGTCAGGCCTATGGTGGCCACGGCCACGCCATAGTCACCAAACAGCCGAATGGCCAGCAGGGTGGCGATGGCCGAGGCCAGAATGTTGACCAGGTTGTTGCCGATAAGGATAAGGCCAATCAGGCGATCCGGGCGCGACAGCAGCCGCTCCACCCGGGTGGCGGCCTTGTGACGGCTTTGTACCAGGTGCCGCAACCGGTAACGGTTGAGCGACATCATGCCGGTTTCGGAGCTGGAGAAAAAGGCGGAAACAAACAGCAATGCAATCAGGATGCCGGTAAGCGCACCCGTCGATATGTCGTCCAAACAGACCGTCCTGTGTAAAAAACCTGATCAATTTCTACGAGTTTGCCGAAAGCCTGTCAAGAACCGAGCAGGACTTCCCGCACGAAGCGACTGCCGAAATAGGCCAGGGTCAGCAGCAGGCTGCCGGCCACACTGGTCCAGATCACCTTGCGGCCACGCCAGCCCAGACGGTGGTGGCCCCACAGCAGCCCCACGTACACACACCAGGCAATAATGGTGAGTACCGCCTTGTGTACCTTACCCGGACCAAACATTTCCTGCAGAAAGAACAGGCCGCTGGAGATGGACAGGGTCAGCAATACCACGCCGGCAAAGATCAGCCGGAACAGGTGGCGTTCCAGGGTCATCAGCGGCGGCATGGCGGGCAGGTTGGTGAGCTTGTGTTTTTTCAGTCGGTGATCGAGAAAGCCGAGCAAAATGGCCAGCAGGCAGGCGATCACCAGCAGCGAGTAGGACATCAACCCCAGGCCGATATGCACCACCACTTCCGGACGGGTTTCCAGATACATGCTGTAATGACCCGGCAGCAGGGTATCGGCCACCAGCAACAGAAAGGCAAAGCCGTAGACCACCGGCATCAGCAGCCAGACGTTGAAGCGGGTCACCAGTAGCGACATCAGGCCGGCAATGATCAGGCTGACCAGTGAGGCCACATTCAGCATGCTCAGGTTCTGGCCCGGCACCAGAATGACGGTATCGACCAGCCAGGTGCCGTGCAACAACAGGGCGAACACCGCGGCCAGCAGGCCATAACGGCGGCCATGATTGTGCGGGTTAAACAGGTTGTGCACACAGGCAAAGGCCGCCAACAGGTAAAATGCCATCGCCAGAACAGCAAGCAATTCCATAATGAATGTCAGCCATTTATCGGAAATATAAAAGGAAAGGGCAGTATACCCTCAAGGACTCGCCCATCGCTAGCGGGGTTCGCTTAAGTTCGGCGCGCAACTTGGTTATACTGGTCGCAATTTTCGCCATTTGCGGACGCAGTTCATGTTTGAGAATCTCACCGAAAGACTGTCGCGCACGCTGAAGAACATCAGTGGTCGCGGACGCCTGACCGAAGACAACATCAAGGAAACCCTGCGCGAAGTGCGCATGGCCCTGCTCGAGGCCGACGTGGCCCTGCCGGTGGTGCGCGAGTTCGTCAACCGGGTCAAGGAGCGGGCGGTGGGCCAGGAGGTCTCCAAGTCCCTGAGCCCGGGCCAGGCCTTTATCAAGATCGTCAACGCCGAGCTGGTGGCGGTGATGGGCGAGGCCAACGAGGCCCTCGATCTGGCGGTGAGTCCGCCGGCGGTGGTGCTGATGGCGGGCCTGCAGGGTGCCGGTAAAACCACCTCGGTGGGCAAGCTGGCCAAATACCTGAAGGAGCGCCACAAGAAAAAGGTGCTGGTGGTCAGTGCCGACGTCTACCGCCCGGCGGCGATCAAGCAGCTCGAGACCCTGGCGGCGGATCTGGAGGTGGAATGCTTCCCCAGTGATGTCAGCCAGAAGCCGGTGGATATTGGCCGCAACGCGGTGGAGCACGCCCGCAAGAAATTCTTTGACGTGGTGCTGGTGGATACCGCCGGCCGCCTGCATGTCGACGAAGACATGATGGCCGAGATCCAGCAGCTGCACGCCGCCGTCGATCCGGTGGAAACCCTGTTCGTGGTCGACGCCATGACCGGTCAGGACGCCGCCAACACCGCCAAGGCCTTCAGCGAGGCGCTGCCGCTTACCGGCGTCATTCTTACCAAGGCCGACGGTGACGCCCGGGGCGGTGCCGCCCTGTCGGTGCGTCATATTACCGGCAAGCCAATCAAGTTCATCGGTATGGGCGAAAAGGTCGATGCCCTCGAGCCTTTCCACCCGGACCGGGTGGCCTCACGCATTCTGGGTATGGGCGACGTGTTGTCGCTGATCGATCAGATGGAACGCTCGGTGGACAAGGACAAGGCCGCCGAGATGGCCCAGAAGCTCAAGAAGGGCAAGGGCTTTGATCTGGAAGACTTCCGTGACCAGCTGGTGCAGATGCGCAGCATGGGCGGTATGATGAGCCTGATGGACAAGCTGCCGGGCATGAATCAGCTGCCCGACAACGTCAAGGATCAGGTCAACGACAAGCTCACCGTGCGCATGGAAGCCATCATCAATTCTATGACGCCCAAGGAGCGTCGCCATCCCGAGTTGATCAAGGGCAGTCGCAAGCGCCGTATCGCCCTGGGCTCCGGCACCGAGGTGCAGGAAGTGAACAAGCTGCTCAAGCAGTTCACCCAGATGCAGAAAATGATGAAGAAAATGTCCGGCAAGGGCGGCATGCGCAAGATGATGAGCCAGATGCAGGGCATGATGGGGCCGGGCGGCATGGGCGGCATGGGCGGCGGCGGCCGTCGCGGCCCGTTCTGAGCCACCACGAATTTGTCGCCGGCCTGGCCGGTGGCAAACACGGGTCGCGCACCCCTTTTGGTTGCATTCTCACCTGATCGGAGTACAATTGCGCGGCTTATTTTAAGCCGGGGTTCGCATTGTTCGCGAACCTTGTTTGTTTCAAGTGAATAGAGGACGGTATGGTAACCATTCGTTTACAACGTGGTGGCGCGAAAAAGCGTCCGTTCTACCAAGTAGTAGTTGCTGACAGCCGCTACGCTCGCGATGGTCGTTTCATCGAGAAAGTAGGCTTCTTCAACCCGATCGCCGCTGGTCAGGCAGAAAAACTGCGTCTGGACCTGGAGCGCATCAACCACTGGGTAGCCCAGGGTGCAAGCCTTTCCGAGCGCGTGGCCAAACTGGTCAAAGACGCTTCCAAAGCCGCTGCCTGAGCCGGCCGGGCGAGGAGTGTAAGGTGAGTGAACCTGTCATAGTAGGCCGCCTGGGCGCCGTTTACGGCATCAAGGGCTGGTTGAAAGTCAACTCCTTTACCGAACAGCCCGATGGCATTTTCGATTATCAGCCCTGGCTGGTAAGAGATGGCAAAGGCTGGCGTGAAATTCAGGTTTCTGGATGGAAGCGCCACAACAAGAGCCTGATTTGCAAACTGGCCGATATCGACCAGCGCGAACAGGCCCAGGCACTGACCGGTGCCGACATCGCAGTCAGCGCCGAGGCTCTGCCCTCGCTGCCGGCGGATGAATTTTACTGGCGCGATCTGGTCGGTTGTCGTGTGAGCAACACTCGGGGTTACGACTTCGGTGTGGTGTCTCAGCTGATGGAAACCGGCTCCAACGACGTGCTGGTGGTCAAAGCCAATGCCAACGATGCATTTGGTCAACGGGAACGGTTGATTCCGTTTCTGGAGCAACAGGTGATCAAGTCCGTGAACATTCAGGACAGGATCATTGAAGTAGAGTGGGATCCGGATTTTTAATCCCGGTAGCCCTGCACGGAGAGAATCATGTGGATAGGGGTCGTCAGCCTCTTCCCGGAGATGTTCCGGGCAGTCAGTGACTACGGGGTCACCGGTAGGGCCGTGAAAGAAGGCCTGCTGACATTTGAAAGCTGGAATCCACGGGATTTCACCCGGGACAAACACCGCACTGTCGACGACAGACCCTACGGGGGCGGACCGGGCATGCTGATGATGGTGCAACCATTGCGCGACGCCATAGCGGCGGCGCGGGCAGCGGCGGGCGAGGGCGCCAAGGTGATTTACCTTTCCCCCCAGGGCCGCAAGCTGGATCAGCAGGGTGTATGCGAACTGGCACAACAGGAAAAATTGATCCTGGTGGCCGGACGTTATGAAGGTGTGGACGAGCGCGTCATTGAAGCCGATATCGACGAAGAATGGTCGGTGGGCGACTACGTGCTCAGTGGCGGCGAATTGCCGGCCATGGTGCTGATTGATGCGGTGGCCCGTCTGGTGCCCGGCGTATTGGGTGACATGGCCAGTGCGGAGCAGGATTCCTTCAGTGAAGGTTTGCTGGATCATCCTCACTACACGCGTCCCGAGCAACTGGAGGGAATGGCCGTTCCCAACGTGTTGCTCAGTGGCAACCACGCAGACATAGCGCGCTGGAGAATGCAGCAGTCATTGGGCCGTACCTGGTCGAGAAGGCCGGAACTGCTTCACAACCTAGCTCTGACTGACGAGCAAGAACAGCTTCTTGCCCAATTTGTCCGCGAACAGCAGGACAAGCAGTAGAGTTTTCAGTTTACCCTAGGTAAGGAAATATCATGAGCAACATCATCAAGCAGCTTGAAGAAGAACAACTGCGCAGCGACATTCCCGACTTTGGTCCGGGTGACACCGTGCGCGTACAGGTACGTGTAGTTGAAGGCGGCAAAGAGCGTCTTCAGGCTTACGAAGGCGTAGTCATCGCCAAGCGTAACCGCGGTCTGCACTCTTCTTTCACCGTACGTAAAATCTCCAGCGGTGAAGGCGTTGAGCGTACCTTCCAGACTCACAGCCCGCTGATCGGCAGCGTGGAAGTGAAGCGTCGTGGCGCCGTGCGTCGCGCCAAGCTTTACTACCTGCGCGACCGCTCCGGCAAGTCTGCTCGTATCAAAGAGCGTCTCGCCACCAAATAAGCCGAACCGGCTGTCGACAAAGGCCCGCATTTGCGGGCCTTTTTGTTTTTTAACCCGTCCTCGTTTCCTGCATTTGATGCTACCTCTGGTTTCCTTTCCGCCAACCTTGCCTTTTGCTTTAGGGCGGAGTGGAGTAAGGTATTTCAATTGTTGCTAATGTAAAAAAGGATTTATTATGCCGATCACCGTATGGGGGCTGGCCATTGCCCAGGCGTTGCTGGCGTCGGGCAATATTCTGCTGGTGTCGGTGTCGGCACTGATCGGTCAGCAGCTGGCCGAACAGGCCTGGCAGATCACCCTGCCGGTGGCCTGCCAGTTCGCCGGCCTGATTGCCGCCACCCTGCCGGCGGCGCATTTGATGCAGCGGCTGGGGCGCAAGGCGGGCTTTGTGCTGGGCAACCTGTTTGGCCTGCTCGGCGCCTGGGTGGCGCTGCAGGGACTGCTGTCGACCAGCCTGGGGCTGTTTGCCGCCGGTACCTTTCTTACCGGGATCGCCATCGGGGTAGGTCAGCAATACCGTTTTGCGGCGCTGGAAGCCTGCGACAGCGGCCAGCATGCCCGGGCCATCAGCCTGGTGATGGCCGGCGGCATACTGGCGGCGGTAATTGGTCCCAACCTGGCGGTATGGTCTCAAGGCTGGCACGACGACAGTGCCTATGCCGGCGCCTTTTATGGCCTGCTCGGCCTCTATGTGGTGGCGCTGCTGCTGATCCTGCTGCTGCCGCTGCCGGCGGCGATCCCGTTGCAACCCGG
The DNA here is from genome assembly GCF_002242685.1 of Oceanimonas doudoroffii. Lineage (NCBI taxonomy): Bacteria > Pseudomonadati > Pseudomonadota > Gammaproteobacteria > Aeromonadales > Aeromonadaceae > Oceanimonas > Oceanimonas doudoroffii. Next base: position 43,443 of record NZ_NBIM01000005.1, on the reverse strand, counting down.
CGAACGGGTGCGCTCCTATGGTGAATTGTTTCGTCAGCCGCTGCTGCTGGCGGCGGTGGCCTCGGGCATGATTGGCTATGGCATTATGGTGTTGCTGATGACCGCCACGCCCCTGGCGATGGACGGACACCATCATGACTTTCCCGCCACCGCCATGGTCATCCAGTGGCATGTGCTGGGCATGTTTGTGCCGTCCTTTTTTACCGGCCGGCTGATTCGCCGCTTCGGCACCCGCAACGTGATCCTCTGGGGCTGCGGGGCGCTGCTGCTGAGTGTGGCGGTAAACCTGTCCGGCACCGGCTTCTGGCACTACTGGTGGGGACTGCTGTGGCTGGGCGTGGGCTGGAACTTCACCTTTATCGGCGCCACCCACCTGCTGACCTTTAGTTATCGGCCGGCAGAAAAGGCCCGGGTGCAGGGTATCAACGAATTTCTGGTATTCAGCGCCGCCGCCCTTGGCAGCCTGTTTGCCGGCCAGGGGGTAGTGCTGCTGGGCTGGAGTGGCCTGAACCTGTTCGCCGTGCCCTGGATCCTGCTGGTCCTCATGCTGATCTGGCGACTCAATACCCGGGAGCCGGTGGCTGCGTAGGTTGTCAATGAGCGCAGCGAATTGCAACATTTCATCGCTCCCTTTATGTTGCGATTCGCTTTGCTCATCAGCAAGCTACCCCTCACCTATCACGGGCTCAAAGCATAAAATGCCGGGCCAGCAGGGCAGAGGTAAATCCGGTTTTCAGGTAAAAGCCGCGAGGGCGGGTTTGAATGCGGCTGCCATCGGGGCCGATGGCGTCGGTCAGGGCGCGGCCGTTGGCGGCCTTGGGGCGCAGCTGCAGCGCCTGGCCGTGACGGGCGGTGATCTCCTGCACTCGGCCGAGGCTTATCAGCTCCATGATCTCTTCCCAGTCCTGACGCAGCAGCCATTCTTCTTCTTCACTTGGTGTCCACAGCAGCGGCTGGCCTATCAGGCGAGCGCCGGGGGGGGTGTTCCGATCGCCGATTACCGGTACCCACAGCACGCGGGACAACTTGTTGCGCACATTGCTGGTTGCCCAGGTCAGGCCGGCAATATCGAGCAGGGGGGCCACACACACAAAGGTGGTTTCCAGTGGACGGGCGCTGGCGTCCAGCGGAATGGTCTTGAGCTCTACGCCCAGCTCGGGAAAATCCTGCTCGGGCTTGGAACCGGCATGGGCCCCCAGGCTCAGTTCCAGCAACTGACCTATCCAGCCCTTGTCCCGGCGCAGGTTGCCCGGCACCGACAGGCCAAGTTCGGTTGCCAGGGCGGCCAGGGGCTGGCCGGCCAGTTGCCGGGCGCGGTTCAGCAGGGTAGCGACGCTGTCGGGGCGGGAAATGGGGGTGTTCAAAATTTAATCACCTTTTTCGTGGCGGGCCGGCGCCCGAGGGAATGGGGCGGTCGACGATCATATACCCGTTTTACTCAAGTATGAACATGCCGTTGCACAAGCTTATCCACAGAAAAACTGGATAACTGCCCGTCCCTCGTCAAAAACTGCCCTTCCTTGCGTGGGAAAGAAAAAGGCGAGGATTTTTAGTGGAGTCTGCCATGCAAATCTTTCTTCGCTTTGTGGATAACCTTGCGATGATGGATTCTTGAGCTCGAGAACTTATCAACATCAAAACAGGGGCGTTTCGACCTGATCAAAGATCCAGTCCGATCCTGTGTTATGTTTTTAATGTACTGTTTATTAATGTTTTTTTGTTTTTATTTTGATGCTGATCACAGAAGGTATGGTATTGGATGAAAAGTGAGATCGACAGCTATACCGACTTTATCACAGTATTATCCACATGATCTGGGGGAAACGGTGAGGCGTCCGGGCTTTTTTTGTTTATAACTATTGACAAAAACTTGAGTTATTCAGTGAGAACCCCCTGCGCCGCCGCAGGCTTGATTTGCCGGAAATGGGGTAATATGGAACAATCGTGAACATGTGAGATTTTTTGTCTGGTGATTGCGTGATAGATGGTGACGGTTTTCGTCCCAATGTAGGCATAGTGATCTGCAATCGCAAAGGCCAGGTGTTATGGGCCAGGCGCTACGGGCAGCACTCCTGGCAATTTCCCCAGGGGGGGCTGGACGAGGGGGAGACTCCCGAGCAGGCCATGTACCGGGAGTTGTACGAGGAAATCGGGCTGCGTCCCGAAAACGTTACCCTGCTGGCGGTTACCCGGCACTGGCTCAAGTACAAGCTGCCCAAGCGGCTGGTACGCTGGGACAGCAACCCGGTGTGCATTGGTCAGAAGCAGAAATGGTTTCTGCTGCGATTGGACTCGGATCATGAATCACACATCGAATTCGGCTGCCACGGGCACCCGGAGTTTGATGACTGGCGCTGGGTCAGCTATTGGTATCCGGTGCGCCAGGTGGTGTCTTTTAAACGGGAAGTATATCGACGGGTGTTGCGGGAGTTTGCTCCCATCGTCATGGCGGAACAGGGGCGGCATCGTGCCGAACAGGGCCGTCAGCGAACGGAGCAGGGGCGTCGCAGACGTTACCGGTAGTTTCAGGGAGTGCGGCAGTGTTAAGGGAACTGAGAGAAATCGTCCAGCGGGTTACCGCCAGCTCCGATCTGAATGAAGCCATGTCGGAGCTGGCGCAACAGACCCGGCAAGTCATGCGTGTGGACTGCTGCTCCATTTATTTGCGCCGTGGCGACGATCCCGGTTATCTGCTGGCCGCCACCGACGGCCTGGCCCCCGAAGCGGTAGGCCGGGCACGTATTCCTCTGGGCGAGGGTATCGTCGGCCTGATTGGTGAAAAGGAAGAGCTGATCAACCTTGCCGACGCCCAGCATCACCCCAGCTTTAAATATCTGCCCGAAGCTCACGAAGACGCCTTTCGCTCCTTTCTGGGCGCCCCCATCATTCACCAGCGCAAGACCCTGGGGGTGCTGGTGGTTCAGCAAAAACAGGTGCGCCTGTTTGAAGAAGGGGAAGAATCCTTTCTGGTGACCCTGGCGGCCCAGCTGGCAACGGTGATCGCCCATGCCGAAGCCAGGGGTAACCTCAGCTCCCGTAACTGGCACGGCATGCTCAGGGGCCTGGCCGGCTCGCCCGGGGTGGCCATTGGCAAGGCCTGGGTTTGGCGTCCTCGAGTGGAACTGGAGCGGGTACGGGTGCGTCGCACCGAGGACACGCCAGTGCAGCATCAGCGCCTCGACAAGGTGCTGCAGCAGGTTGAAGCCGAGCTGGACGGCATGGCCCTGCGTTTCAAGGAGTCGCCGGCGGGCGAGTCGATGGCGGTGTTTGAGGTGTACCAGTACATTCTCAAGGATCCGGTGTTTATCGGCCTGATTCGGGAAGAGATCGAACACGGCTGGACCGCCGGCAGTGCGGTCAAACGGGTCTGTGAAAAACAGATCGCCCAGTTTGCCAACATGGCCGATCCTTACCTGCGCGAACGCGCCGCCGACATACGGGATCTGGGCCAGCGCCTGCTGACCCGGTTGATCCATGAAGACGACGGGGCCTTGTCCCTGTCCGAGCCCATTATTTTGGTGGCCGACGAAATCAGCGCCACTCTGATCGCCGAGATCCCCCGCAGCAAGCTCAAGGCCATTGTCTCGGCCAGGGGCTCCATTAACTCACACGCCGCCATTCTGGCCAAGGCCATGGGCATTCCGGCGGTGATGGGCATCGATCATTCCTTTGAGCTGCTGGAAAACCGCCAGCTGGTGGTGGACGGCTACACCGGCGAGCTGCTGGTGGAGCCGGCGCCGTCGGTGCTGAAGGAATATCGCCGGGTCATCGCCGAAGAGGCTCAGATGGATGAGCTGTTCGCCACCGTGCGCAAGGAGCAGTCTCGAACCCTGGATGGCGTCCAGGTGTCCTTGCTGCTCAATGCCGGTCTCAGCGCCGACGCCGACGTGGCCATGAACGATGCCGCCGACGGCGTCGGCCTGTTCCGTACCGAAATTCCTTTCATGATGCGGGATCGCTTTCCGTCCGAGCAGGAGCAGGTGCACAGCTACCGCCGCGTGCTGACCAGCTACGTGGGCAAGCCGGTGTGCATGCGCACCCTGGACGTCGGCGGCGACAAGCAGTTGCCTTATTTTCCCATCGTCGAGGAAAACCCCTTTCTCGGCTGGCGCGGCATTCGCCTGACCCTGGATCACCCGGAGATCTTTCTGGTACAGCTCAAGGCCATGCTTCGGGCCAGCATTGGCCTCGACAACCTGTCGATCATGCTGCCCATGGTCGGCAGCCTGGAGGAGGTGAGGGTGGCGCGGCGGCTGCTGGATCGGGCCTGGCGTGAGGTGTCGGCAGAAACCGCCGACGAGCAGGGTATTATTCGCTACCCCAGCCTGGGGGTGATGATAGAGGTGCCTTCGCTGCTGTATCAGCTGACCGAGCTGGCACCCCTGGTGGACTTCTGGTCGGTGGGTACCAATGATCTCACTCAGTATCTGCTGGCGGTGGATCGCAACAATGGCCGGGTGGCCGATATCTATGATTCCCTGCACCCGGCGGTGCTGCGGGCCCTGCAGCAGATCATCGATGCGGCACGCCAGCACGCCCGGCCGGTATCCATCTGTGGCGAGCTGGCGGGGGATCCCATCGGCGTACTGGTGCTGATGGCCATGGGCTATCGCCGCTTCAGCATGAACAACAGCAATATCATGCGCATCAAGTACATCGTGCGGCAGTCCCGGGCCGACGAGTTGCAGAAATTGCTGCAGGAAGCCCTCAGCCACCGCCATGTCGGTGCCTTTAAAGGCATCTTTGGTCGTTACCTGGAAGAGCGCGGCCTCGGCGGCCTGCTGCGGGCGGGGCTGTAGTAAAATTCCTGCTTGGTCAGCACCTGCCGACGCCATGCCGGCGGGCCGCCTGCGCTCCATCTGAGCTGTGCTTTCTTCAAAGCGCGGACGGCTCGCCCCGCAAAGCAGCAATGTTCGTTCATTAACCCCGTGCGGGGATCTTCATTCGAGCAGGAAAGCCACCGTCATTTGCCTTACAATACCCGCTTTCCATTTTTCGGGGTAAGCGCATGTCTGATTCTCACTGGGTGTTTCCCGGCTTTGATCCCATTGCCGTGCAGCTGGGGCCGCTGGCGGTGCACTGGTACGGGCTGATGTATCTGCTGGGTTTTGTGTTTGCCTGGTGGCTGGGCAATCGCCGGGCGGCACAACCGGGCTCCGGCTGGACCAAGGATCAGGTCTCCGATGTGCTGTTCTACGGTTTCCTCGGGGTTATTGTCGGTGGCCGGCTCGGCTATGTACTGTTCTACCAGTTCGACACCTTTCTTGCCGATCCGCTTTACCTCATCAAGATTTGGTCCGGCGGCATGTCGTTTCACGGCGGCCTGCTGGGTGTGCTCACCGCCTTCTGGTTGTTTGGCCGCAAGCACAACAAGACCTTCTTTGCGGTCGCCGACTTTATTGCGCCGCTTATTCCCTTTGGCTTGGGCGCCGGGCGTCTTGGCAACTTCATTAACGGCGAGCTCTGGGGCCGAGTGACCGATGTACCCTGGGGCGTGATTTTTCCCGCCGCCGGCGCCTTGCCCCGGCATCCGTCCCAGCTGTATCAATTCGCCCTGGAAGGGGTGCTGCTGCTGCTGATTCTCAACCTGGCCTGGCGCGTCCGGCCGCCCCGGGGCGTGATCTCCGGGTTGTTTTTGCTGTGCTACGGCCTGTTCCGCTTTGTGGTGGAGTTTGTACGCCAGCCGGATGCCCAGCTGGGCCTTTACCTGGACCTGTTCAGCATGGGCCAGCTGTTGTCGTTGCCGATGATGATCGGCGGCGCCTTGATGTTATGGGCGGCCTGTCGTCGTCCCCATTGGTTTGGTAACGGAGCAAAGACCGCATGAAAGCCTATCTCGAGCTGATGCAACACATTCTTGATCACGGTGAGCACAAGGAAGACAGGACCGGCACCGGTACCCTGTCGGTGTTCGGCTACCAGATGCGCTTTAACCTGGCGGACGGCTTTCCGCTGGTCACCACCAAGAAATGCCACCTCAGATCCATCATTCACGAGCTGCTGTGGTTTCTGAACGGCGACACCAATATCGCCTACCTCAAGGATAACGGTGTCAGCATCTGGGACGAGTGGGCCAGTGACGATGGCGATCTGGGGCCAGTTTACGGCAAGCAGTGGCGCAGCTGGGAAGCGGCCGATGGTCGGGTGATCGATCAGATCAGCCAGGCCCTGGAGACCATTAAAACCAACCCGGACAGCCGACGCATTATCGTGTCGGCCTGGAACGTGGGTGAAATCGACCAAATGGCACTGGCGCCCTGCCATGCCCTGTTTCAGTTTTACGTGGCCAATGGCCGGTTGTCCTGCCAGCTCTATCAGCGCAGCTGTGATGTTTTCCTTGGCCTGCCCTTCAATATTGCCAGTTACGCCCTGCTCACCATGATGATGGCTCAGCAGGCGGGCTTGGCGCCTGGGGACTTCGTCTGGACCGGCGGCGATGTGCACCTGTACAGCAATCACCTGGAGCAGGCCCGGCTGCAACTGGGGCGTGAACCGAAAGCCTTGCCCACCATGCGGCTGGCACGCCGCCCGAACTCCCTGTTTGAGTATGTATATGAGGATTTTATTCTGGAAGACTACCATCCTCACCCCCATATCAAGGCACCGGTGGCCATTTGACAGCTGTTTGTTTGTAAATCAAGCTCTACTTTAGACTAACATTTTATTTTCATCGGTATTAGTGAGTCATTCTGCGCTTTAATTCGATTTTCCCGAGGTGTTGATCAGAAACAACCGATTATTACCTCTGTAACAAGCTGATTACACTCGGGCTGTTCTTTGAGAAGGAGCTCGATTATGTCGCATGTGCTTAAACGCTTTCTGGCCATGGAATCGGCCGGCGGAATACTGCTGATTATCGCCGCCCTGATCGCCATGCTGATGGCCAATACCGGTTTGTCCGGTATGTATCAGGAATTCCTTAATATGCGCATTCAGTTGCGCATCAGTGATCTCAACCTCGACAAGCCGCTGCTGCTGTGGGTCAACGACGGCATGATGGCGGTGTTCTTTTTGCTGGTGGGTCTGGAGGTCAAGCGCGAGATGGTGGAAGGCGCGCTCTCCACCCGCGAAAAGGCCATGTTTCCGGCCCTGGCCGCCATCGGTGGTATGGTGTTTCCGGCGCTGTGGTTTATGCTGCTGAACCTGGGGGAGCCCGCCAACCAGAGCGGCTGGGCCATTCCCGCCGCTACCGATATCGCCTTTGCCCTGGGGGTGATGGCGCTGTTGGGCAAGCGGGTGCCTCTTACCCTGAAGGTCTTTCTGCTGGCGCTGGCGATCATCGATGATCTGGGGGCCATCATCATTATCGCCCTGTTCTACAACCACGGTGTTGATGTGACCGCCATGGCGGTGGGCGCACTGGGCATCGCCGGTCTGGTCTGGCTGAACCGGGCCCGAGTGTGCAACCTGGTGCCCTACCTGCTGCTGGGCTGGATCATCTGGGTCGCCGTGCTCAAGTCCGGCGTGCACGCCACCCTGGCCGGGGTGATTCTTGGCTTCCTTATCCCCCTTTATGGCCACCGCTTTTCGCCCTCCAAGCAGCTGGAGCACTTCCTTCACCCTTGGTGTGCCTTTGTGATATTGCCGTTGTTTGCCTTTGTGAACGCCGGCGTGTCGCTGGAAGGACTGTCCCTGGCGGACCTGACCTCGGCGCTGCCCCTTGGCGTGATGGTGGGATTGCTGGTGGGTAAACCCATGGGCATCTTCCTGGTGAGCTGGCTGTCGGTACGGCTGGGTTATGCCCAGTTGCCGGCGGGGGTGTGTTTTCGTCAGGTCTTTGCGGTATCCGTGTTGTGTGGCATCGGTTTTACCATGTCGATCTTCATTTCGTCGCTGGCCTTTGCGGATCAGGTCCAGTTGGCCAATCTCTCGCGGCTGGGCATTCTGATGGGCTCTACCGTGGCGGCGGTGGCCGGTTATGTCATGCTGAGGCGGGTACTGCCGCAAAAGGAGTCACAACGGCGTAAGGTATCGGTACATACCCAGCTGGTGTAAGCCATGCGCCTGTTCGAAGCAACCGGCCGGGTATAAAATCCCGGCCGGTTTCTTTATGATGGGACATTGAATCCGCGGAGACGGCAGCTTGTCACACCTGAACTACAACCATCTCTATTATTTCTGGATGACCCAGAAAAAGGGCTCGGTCACCAAGGCCGCCGAGGCCCTGTACCTGACCCCCCAGACCGTGACCGGACAGATCCGCCAGCTGGAAGAGCGTCTGGGCGGCAAGCTGTTCAAGCGCAAGGGCCGCCAGCTGGAAGCCAGTGAGCTGGGACAGCTGGTGTTTCAGTATGCGGACCGCATGTTCAGCCTGTCTTACGAGATGCTGGATATCGTCAACTACCGCAAGGAAGATCACCTGGTGTTTGAGGTGGGCATTGCCGACGCGCTGTCAAAGCGGTTGGCGAGCCGAGTGTTGTTGTCGGTGATCCCCAACGACGGCTCCATCCACCTGCGCTGCTACGAGTCGACCCACGAAATGCTGCTGGAGCAGCTCAGCCAGCACAAGCTCGACATGATACTGTCCGATTGCCCGGTGGACTCGGCCCAGCACGCGGGCCTGTTGTCGAAAAAGCTGGGGGAGTGTGACATGGGCTTCTACTGCCGCGAACCGCTGCCGGTCAAACCCTTTCCCGCCTGCCTGGAAGAACGCAAGTTGCTGATCCCGGGCCGGCGCACCGCCATGGGCCGCCAGCTGCGTCACTGGCTGGAGGTGCAGGGGCTGAAACCCCAGATCCTGGGAGAGTTCGACGATGCCGCCCTGATGAAGGCCTTTGGCTTTTTTAACCAGGGAATCTTTGTGGCCCCTGCCATTTACCGGGACGCCATACTGCAGTATCAGCCGGTGATTGAAATCGGCCGCGCCCCCGAGCTGAAAGAGGAATATTACGTGATCTTCGCCGAGCGCATGATCCAGCATCCGGCGGTGAAACGCTTGTGCGAGAGTGACTTCAGCTCGCTGTTCTCCGGCCTCGACGACTTTTCTGCGGTGACGCCACCCGCGACCTTTGACGATGAATTCAGCTGAGAACGCCAGTGTGAACGCAAGCAACGACATGAACATCGAAGGAATGGAGGCCAACGCCGCCCGGGCGGTCAAGCTGCTCAAGGCGCTGGCCAATGAACGCCGGCTGTTTATTCTGTGCCACCTGCTCGACCAGGAGCTGTCGGTGGGGGAGATGAACCGGTTTCTGGGGCTGAGCCAGTCGGCCCTGTCTCAGCACCTGGCGATTTTGCGCAACGACGGGCTGGTGAGCACCCGTAAAGAAGCCCAGACCGTGTATTACTCGCTTAAAAGTGATGAAGTGCGGGAGATGATCGCCCTGCTGCACCGGCTGTACTGCCGGTGAGGAGCTAGGAGTCAGGGGGGGAGGAACAGTTCGCCTCACTCCTGACGCCTATCCCCTCACTGAAAAACGGGCAACAAAAAACCGGCATAAAGCCGGTTTTTTCGATGCCAGAGTAAAGCGCTTACAGGGCTTTGATCTGAGCGTTCAGACGGCTCTTGTGACGAGCGGCCTTGTTTTTGTGGATCAGGCCTTTGGTGGCCATGCGATCCAGCATCGGCTGGGCAGCGTCAAACGCTTTCTGAGCGTTGGCTTTGTCACCGGTGGCGATGGCAGCAATTACTTTTTTCACGTAAGTGCGAACCATAGAACGACGGCTGGCGTTGTGCTTGCGACGCTTCTCAGCCTGAATCGCGCGTTTCTTAGCAGACTTGATGTTAGCCAAGGTATAACTCCTGAATCTGTCTTAGCGAGTGCTCATAAAAGGCCGAGGACTATGCCCTTTTCACCGCTGATTGTCAATTGATTTGTGCAAATAAACACCGCCCTGTGGCGTGGCACAGGGCAGGGGGTTAAACTGTCCGCCGAATTCTAGCAGTATTCACCTGCGTTCAGCAATTTCTTACCGTGAGGTTTTCATTTTGAGCAAGGCGCTGTTGCGGTCGGGCATGATAGTCTCGGCCATGACCCTGGTTTCCCGCGTGCTGGGGCTGGTCCGGGACGTGGTGATCGCCAATCTGATGGGGGCGGGAGCTTCGGCCGACGTGTTCTTTTTCGCCAATCGCATTCCCAACTTTCTGCGCCGGCTGTTTGCCGAAGGGGCCTTTAACCAGGCCTTTGTGCCGGTGATGACCGAATACAAGCAGACCCGCAGTTTCAAGGACACACAGGATCTGCTGGCGGCGGTGTCGGGCACCCTTGGCCTGATTGTGACGGTCGTGACCCTGGTGGGCATACTGGGTTCGGGGGTGGTGACCGCCCTGTTTGGCGCCGGCTGGTTTATGGAATGGCTGCAGGGCGGCCCCGAGGCCCAGAAGTTCGAGCTGGCGTCCCTGCTGCTCAAGATCACCTTTCCCTACCTGTGGTTTATCAGCTTTACCGCCATGGCCGGGGCCATTCTCAACACCTTTGACAAGTTTGCGGTATCGTCCTTTACCCCGGTTTTTCTCAACGTGTGCATCATTCTCGCCGCCTGGTGGCTGTCGCCCCGGCTGGCCCAGCCGGAAATCGGCCTGGCGGTGGGCGTGTTTGCCGGCGGTCTGGTGCAGTTTCTGTTTCAGTTTCCGTTTCTGGCCAGACTCAAGCTGCTGGTGCGCCCGCGCTGGGCCTGGCACCACCCCGGGGTGGTGAAAATCCGCACCCTGATGCTGCCGGCGCTGTTCGGGGTATCGGTGAGTCAGGTCAACCTGCTGTTCGACACCATGCTGGCGTCCTTTCTCGCCACCGGCTCCATCAGCTATCTCTATTACTCGGATCGGCTGCTGGAGTTTCCCCTCGGGCTGTTTGGCATCGCCATCGCCACCGTGATCTTGCCGGCGCTGTCGAGCCGCCATGTGGACGACGCCAGAGACGGCTTTGCCGCCACCATGGACTGGGGTGTGCGCATGGTGTTGCTGATGGGGTTTCCCGCCATGCTGGGGTTGATCGTGCTGAGCGAACCCATGCTGCGGGTGCTGTTTATGCGCGGCGAGTTCGGCATGGAGGAAGTGGCCGCGGCGGGCAAAAGCCTGGTGGCCTATGGCCTGGGACTACAGGCCTTTATGCTGATCAAGGTGCTGGCGCCGGGTTATTACGCCCGCCAGGACACCCGCACTCCGGTGCGCTTTGGCATTATTGCCATGGTCGCCAACATGGTGTTCAACGCCCTGCTGATCTTTCCGCTGGGTTATGTGGGCCTGGCGCTGGCCACGGCCCTGTCGGGGGTGCTCAACGCCGGCCTGCTGGGCTGGGGGCTGCACAGGCGCTCGGTATACAGCCCAAGTCGCACCACCCTGATCTTTATGCTGCAGGTGGCGCTGGCCGGGGCCGGCATGGCGGCGCTGCTGGGGTGGCTGTCGCCGTCGCTGAAAGTCTGGGCGGCCTGGAGCCTGGCGCAAAGCAGTCTGCATCTGCTCGGCTATATCGGCGCCGGCGCCCTCTGTTATGGCGCCCTGCTGCTGCTGCTGGGGGCCCGGCCCCGGCACTTTCGGGTGGTTGAGTAAGTGACCCGGCAGCGGCTTCGATCGCACCGCCGGCCATCAAGGGCTGATCCCGGGGGCCGGCTGAGTTATAATCCGCCGATTTGCAGGGGCCGGCAGCGGAACTTATGGAGCTAATTCGCGGCATTCACAACATCAAACCGTGGCATCGCGGCTGCGTGCTGTCCATCGGCAACTTCGATGGCGTGCACCTGGGGCATCAGGCGGTGCTGCGTGGCCTGGTGGAGCAGGCGCGCCGGCTGGGCGTGCCGGCCTGTGTCATGGTGTTTGAGCCCCAGCCCCAGGAGCTGTTTGCCGGCAAGGATGCGCCGGCCCGGCTGACTCGGTTGCGGGAAAAATATGCCCGGCTGGCCGAACTTGGCATCGACCGCCTGTTGTGTGTGCGCTTTACCGCCGGCTTTGCCGCCCAGAGCCCGGACGACTTTATACGCGGCTTGCTGGTTAACCGGCTGGGGGTGCGCTTTCTGGTGGTGGGCGACGACTTTCGCTTTGGCCGCAACCGGGGCGGCGACTTTAAATTACTGACCCAGGCCGGGCGGGCCTTTGATTTCGAGGTGGTCAGCACTCAAAGCTGGCGCATGGAAAACCGCCGGGTCAGCAGCACCCTGATTCGTCAGGCGCTGGCCGACGATCGCCTGGATGAGGCGGCGCGCATGCTGGGCCGGCCCTTCAGTCTGTGTGGCCGAGTGGCCCACGGCGCCAAGCTGGGCCGCACTATCGGCTTTCCCACTGCCAATGTGGCGCTCAAGCGCCGGGTGATTCCGGTGTCGGGGGTGTACGCGGTGCGGCTGAGCGTGGAAGGGCGAGATTATGCCGGGGTGGCCAATGTCGGCCACAAGCCCACGGTGAACGGCACACGGGCCCTGCTGGAAGTGCACCTGTTTGACTTTGCCGGCGATCTCTACGGTAAACAGGTGGACGTGGCGCTGTGCCACAAGCTGCGAAATGAACAAAAATTCGCTTCCTTTGCGCTGTTGAAGGAGCAGATTCAACGCGATGCCGTCAGGGCCAGACAATGGTTCGGGCTGGCGGTATCAGAACCGAACGGAATGTAGGATCCATGAGCGACTATAAACACACCCTGAATTTGCCCGAAACGGAGTTTCCCATGCGCGGTAACCTGGCCCAACGCGAGCCGGGCATGCTGCAGCGCTGGATTGATGAAGATCTCTACGGCGCCGTGCGTCGCGCCAAGGCCGGCAAGAAGCCCTTTATTCTTCACGACGGTCCTCCGTACGCCAACGGCAACATTCACATTGGTCACTCGGTCAACAAGATCCTGAAAGACATCATCGTCAAATCCAAGGGCCTGTTGGGTTACGATTCCCCCTACATTCCCGGCTGGGACTGCCATGGCCTGCCCATTGAACTCAAGGTGGAAGGCAAGGTTGGCAAGCCCGGCGTCAAGGTGTCCGCCGCCGAGTTCCGCGAGGCCTGTCGTGCCTACGCCAAGGAGCAGGTGGAAGGCCAGAAGGCCGACTTTATTCGCCTGGGCGTGCTCGGCGACTGGGATAACCCCTACCTGACCATGAACTTCGACACCGAGGCCAACATCATTCGTGCCCTCGGCAAGATCATCGACAAGGGCCACCTGCACAAGGGCTCCAAGCCGGTGCACTGGTGTACCGACTGTGGCTCGGCGCTGGCCGAGGCCGAAGTCGAGTACGAAGACAAGCGTTCGCCGGCCATCGATGTGCGCTTTCAGGCCGTTGACGAGGCCGCCGTAGCCGCCAGTTTTGACTGTGCCGAGGGCCATACCGGCAAGGGCCCGCTGTCCGTGGTGATCTGGACCACTACCCCCTGGACTCTTCCCGCCAACCGGGCGGTGGCGTTGCACGCCGAGCTTAACTATGCCCTGGTGCAGGTGGAAGGCGACAACCCCGAGCGCCTGATCCTGGCCGCGGATCTGGTCAAGGACGTCATGGATCGTGCCGGCATCACCCAGTACCACAACCTGGGTTATTGCCAGGGTGCAGGCCTTGAACTGAAGCGTTTTCAGCATCCCTTCTACGACTTCGACGTGCCGGCGATCCTGGGTGATCACGTCACCACCGACTCCGGTACCGGCGCCGTGCATACCGCCCCCGGCCACGGCCAGGAAGACTTTGCGGTCGGCCAGCACTACGGCCTGGAAGTGGCCAATCCGGTCGGCGGCAACGGCGTTTACCTGCCCGACACCGAGCTGTTCGCCGGTCAGCACGTGTTCAAGGCCAACGACGCCGTGGTGGAAGTGCTCAAGGAGCGTGGCGCCCTGCTGCACCACGAAGCCTACACCCATTCCTACCCGCACTGCTGGCGGCACAAGACCCCCATTATTTTCCGGGCCACGCCCCAGTGGTTTATCAGCATGGATCAGGCCGGCCTGCGCGGCCAGGCGCTGTCCGAAATTCAACAGGTACAGTGGGTGCCGGAATGGGGTCAGAACCGTATTGAGTCCATGGTGGAGAATCGCCCGGACTGGTGTATCTCCCGTCAGCGTACCTGGGGCGTGCCCATTGCCCTGTTTGTGCATAAAGACACTCAGGAGCTGCACCCCCGCGCCACCGAGCTGATGGAAGAAGTGGCCAAGCGTGTTGAACAGGCCGGCATTCAGGCTTGGTGGGATCTGGACCCCGCCGAGCTGCTGGGCGAAGAAGCCGATCAGTACGACAAGGTGCTCGACACCCTGGACGTGTGGTTCGACTCCGGCTCCACCCACGCCTCGGTGGTGGACGTGCGTCCCGAATTCCAGGGCCACCCCGCCGACATGTATCTGGAAGGCTCGGATCAGCACCGAGGCTGGTTTATGTCGTCGCTGATGATCTCCACCGCCATGAAGGGTCATGCCCCTTACCGCCAGGTGCTGACCCACGGCTTTACCGTGGACGGCCAGGGCCGCAAGATGTCCAAGTCCATCGGCAACGTGGTCAGCCCTCAGGAAGTGATGAACAAGCTGGGTGCCGACATTCTGCGCCTGTGGGTGGCCAGCACCGACTACTCCGGTGAGATGACGGTGTCCGACGAGATCCTCAAGCGCAGCGCCGACGCCTACCGCCGTATTCGCAATACCGCCCGTTTCCTGCTGGCCAACCTGAGCGGTTTCAATCCGGAAAGCGACATGGTGGCCCCTGAAGACATGGTGGTGATCGACCGTTGGGCCGTCGGCCGCGCCCAGGCCATTCAGCAGGAAATAACCCAGGCCTATGACGAGTACAACTTCCATCAGGTGACCCAGAAACTGATGCAGTTCTGCTCCATCGAGATGGGCTCCTTCTACCTGGACGTGATCAAGGACCGCCAGTACACCGCCAAGGCCGACAGCCAGGCGCGTCGTTCCTGCCAGACCGCCCTCTATCACATTGCGGAAGCCCTGGTACGCTGGATGGCGCCGATCATGAGCTTTACCGCCGACGAGATCTGGGCACTGCTGCCCGGCCAGCGTGAGCGTTTTGTGTTTACCGAAGAGTTTTACGACGGCCTGTTTGGCCTGGCCGAGGGCGAGCAGCTGAGCGATGCCTACTGGGCCGAGTTGCTCAGAGTACGTCAGGCGGTGAACAAGGCGCTGGAAAGCGCCCGGAGCAACAAGGTGATTGGCGGCGCGCTGGAAGCCGACATCACCCTGTATGCCGACGACGCCCTGGCCGGAAAACTGGCGCAACTGGGTGACGAACTGCGCTTTGTGATGCTGACCTCAAAGGTCACCATAGCGCCGCTTTCCGACGCCGCGGACGCCGCCGATACCGAGCTGGCCGGCCTCAAGGTGGGCGTGGCCAGAAGCGAGGCCGAGAAGTGTGGTCGCTGCTGGCACCATGTGGACGATGTGGGCACCATTGAAGGCCATGACGGTATTTGCGGCCGTTGCGTCTCCAACGTGGCCGGAGACGGCGAAGTTCGCCGGTTTGCCTGATGCGGGCCGTGCTGAATACCGGCCTGCGCTGGTGGTGGCTGGCGCTGGTGGCCATTGGCCTGGATCAGCTGAGCAAATGGCTGACCGTGGCCTACCTGGACTACGGCTACCCGGGGGTGGAGATCGCCCCCTTCTTTAACCTGGTGCACGTCTACAATCCGGGGGCAGCGTTCAGCTTTCTGGCCGATCAGGGAGGCTGGCAACGCTGGTTTTTCGCCGCCCTGGCGGTTGCCGTGACCGTGCTGCTCAGTGTGTGGATGTACAAGGCGCCGCGCACCGCGCGCTGGTTGCCGGTGGCTTATGCGCTGATCATCGGCGGGGCCATCGGCAACGTGATTGACCGAATCTTGCTGGGCCATGTGGTCGATTTTCTCGACTTCTACGTGGGCAACTGGCACTGGCCGGCGTTCAACCTGGCCGACAGCTTCATTTTCGTCGGCGCCGCCATGATCATCATCGACAGCTTTAAAAAGGACAGCCCCCAATGAGCAATATCATCGGTCCCAACAGCACGGTTCTGTTTCATTTCACCATCAAGCTGGAAGACGGCTCGGTGGCCGACAGCACTCAGGTACACGGCAAGCCTGCCAGGCTGCAGATGGGTGATGGCAGCCTGACCGACAACTTCGAGGCCTGCCTGCTGGGTCTGGAAAGCGGCGCACAGAAGGTGTTTGAGCTGACCCCGGACGATGCCTTTGGTCCGATCAACCCGGACAATATTCACTATATGGATCGCAGCCGTTTTGGTGCCGATCTGGAGCTGGAAGAAGGCGCCATACTGTCCTTTACCCAGCCCAACGGCGCCGAAATCCCCGGCATTATTCGCGGTGTGGCCGGCGACTCGGTGACCGTGGACTTTAACCATCCCCTGGCCGGCCAGAACGTCACCTTTGAGGTGGAAATCCTGGCCGTCGACGACGAAAACGGAGCCTGATCATGGACATCCTGCTCGCCAATCCCCGCGGCTTCTGTGCCGGTGTGGACAGGGCCATCAGCATAGTGCAGAGCGCCCTGGAAAAATTCGGTGCCCCCATCTACGTACGTCACGAGGTGGTGCACAACCGCTACGTGGTCAACAAGCTCAAGGATGCGGGCGCCATTTTTGTGGACGAGCTGGATCAGGTGCCCGACGACAACATCGTCATCTTCTCTGCCCACGGCGTGTCCAAGGCGGTGCGGGAAGAGGCCAAACGGCGCGGCCTCAAGGTGTTTGACGCCACCTGCCCGCTGGTCACCAAGGTGCATATGGAAGTGCACCGGGCCAGCCGCAAGGGCATAGAGACCATTCTTATCGGTCATGCCGGCCATCCCGAGGTGGAAGGCACCATGGGTCAGTATGAGAGCATGGATGGCGGCATGTATCTGGTGGAAAACCCGGATGATGTGGCGGCCCTGCAGGTCAAGCACCCCGACAACCTCACCTTTGTCACCCAGACCACCCTGAGCGTGGATGAAACCTCGGACGTGATCGACGCCCTGCGAGCGCGCTTTCCCACCATTGAAGGGCCGCGCAAGGACGACATCTGCTACGCCACCCAGAACCGCCAGGACGCAGTGCGGGAACTGGCCGCCAAGGTGGATCTGATGCTGGTGGTGGGATCGCGCAACTCGTCCAACTCCAATCGCTTGCGGGAGCTGGCCGAAAAGATCGGCACCCAGGCACACCTGATTGACTGTGTCGAGATGATCGAGCCGACCTGGCTTGAGAACGTCGCCCGCATCGGCGTCACCGCCGGTGCCTCGGCCCCGGAAGTGCTGGTGCAGGAGGTGATCTCCCACCTGCAGTCCTTGGGCGGCAAGGCCGTGACCGAGCATCCGGGCCGGGAAGAAAACATCGTGTTTGAGGTACCCGCCGAGCTCAAGGTGAAGCAGGTATCCTGACCAAACCGCTGCTTTCTCTGTCGATGGCAGTTAATGTTTAGCGAAAACTGAAGACAGATTTTGTCATCGAACTGTAAACCGCCCGAGAGGGCGGTTTTTTTATTGCCAGCAGCTGGCCGGAGCCTTGCTGCCGTCTCTGGTCAGCGTTAGTGAAGTGCAGGTGGCTGATCCTTGTTTGTCATTTTGCTGGTCGCCTTTGGCAGTGGCGGAAAGGGTATAGTCGCTGCCGGAGACGGTGGCCCCGAAGGTATAGTAGTCGGTGCTGGGAGTACTGATTAGATTCACTGCCGTACTGGTGTAGGAGGGGTGGGAAATTCGCCAGTCTTCCTGGGCCAGTTGCATTTTATACAGGGTTTGTATGGCTTCGATACGCCGGGTTTTTTGCATGTAGGCAGAATAGGAAGGATAGGCCACGGCGGTGATAATGGCCAGCACGGCCACTGTGATCAACAGTTCAATCAGTGTAAATCCCTGGTATTTGGGCATGGGTGCATCCTTGTCTAAACTCATGTTTTACCTCAAGCTTACTTCAGTTTGGGCCACAATGGAGACCTGCCTTTTGAAGGATGCAATTGGCATGATCGGAATACAGCGCGGCCTGACCTTGATTGAACTGCTGATTGGTCTGGTGGTGATGACGCTGCTGACTACCCTGGCCGTGCCTGGCTTTCAGAGCTTGCGTGAGCAATTCACGGTACGCAGTGCTGGCATGGCGATATATGCCGACCTGCAACAGGCCCGCAGTGAAGCCATCAAGCGCAACCGGGAAGTAACGGTGTGCTTCACCAACTCGGGCGCTGCAAACTGGAGCTATTCACTACACGACTCCGATGATTGTACCGGTGATATCATTGAGACTGTGAGCAGTCAGCATTATCCGTATATGGTGCTTACCGCGTCCTATTCTCCCAGCCTCCTCACGTTTGGTCCGAGGCGAAACAGTCTCTCCAGCGGTAATGTGCAGCTTTCTAATGGTAACTATATGATGGAGCTTAAAACCTCCAATACCGGCCGTATCAGGACCTGCTCTGCCGATGATTTGCTAGGAGTCCCATCATGTTAGTGGTTCGAAGCCAGCAGGGAATGACTTTGGTTGAAATGTTGATCTCGCTGGTGGCCGGTTTGCTGGTGGTGGCCGGAGCCCTGTCGCTGTTTTCCTCGGTGATCGTATCCGGAAATACCACCTTGATGTTGTCGCGGTTGAATCAGGATGTTCAAGCGGTAACCGATATGATGGTGCGAGATATTCAAAGGGCGGGATATCACCCTAGTGCTGCTCAAGGAATGAATGGAGATACTTCGGCGGCATTTGCCGCCGAAGCCCTGGTATTTTCCATCACCGATGATATATACGCTTCCAGCGGCGCCAGTGCGCCGGACTGTATTCGTATTAAATACTGGGATGATGGGGAGGTTGTACAGGCGTACCGTTATGACTCTGCAGATAAAGAGCTGCAGTGCCGAAGTACAAGCTCTGCGGGAAAGTGCGATGCTTCCAATGATAAAGCCACCAATATTTCCACTTTATGTAACTCTGGTAGTAACTGGCCAAGGTTTATATCTGAAAGTGAAATTTTGGTTGATGACCTGAGCTTTGAATTGGTGTCGGGCAGCAGTGCCACCGGCATGCGCACCATTCGGCTTAGTCTAAGCGCGTCCCATATCAACCGGCCGGCGTTGTCAGTGAGCCTGCAACGGGAGATCAAGCTGAGAAATGATGGCTACTAACAAGGAAAAAGGTTTTGCCACTTTGACCATCACTCTGGTGTTGGTGTCGCTGCTAGTGGCGGTGTCGGTTTTTATTGGCAAGGTGCTGGTCTCCGACAAGCGCATCACCCTGAACGAAATCGAATATCGGGTGGCTCTGGCGGCGGCGGAAAAAGGCATCGCCGACGCAATGGCAATACTCAAGGTCGATCCGGCTGTGTCCAGTGCCTCGGGCACGCTTGCCACCTCGGCGGCCACGGCTACTTATCAGGTCTCAATAATCCAGGACAGCCCTATTCCCAATGCCTGGCAACTGGAGTCGGCGGCTACCCTTGCCGGTGGCGGGGGTACCACAGTCAGTGTGCAGGTGGTGAGGCGCAGCATACTCAACCCTGCCAACGCAGGGCCGGCGGCGCCCTTGCTGATTGGTGGAGCCAGCACGGGGATCAGTGGCAACATGACGGTGGTGGCTAACCCCAATGGAGGTGGTCCGGGGGTTCCTGTATCGGTCTGGTCCGGGAAGGATATTGCCGGTGGTGGGAGTATGCAAACCTGTCAGTTGGGGGATTACAACGGCTCTGGTTGCACTGATACGCTCAGCACTAAAAGCGGTGGCACCGTGACTTTAGACTCGGATGTGGTGGATAATGATGCCGATTTTCCAACCGATCTGCTCAGCTATGTATTTGGTTTTGGTGACGATGAATGGGAAAAATTGGAAGCCATGGCTACCGCCATCGTATCAAGCTGCAGCAGTATTGTTTCACCTGGTTTTTATATTGTGGAAGGCGCAGGTGACTGTGATATTGATGATATCACCAGCTCAACCGATGAACCGGTTATTGCCTTGGTTAAAGATGCAAATATCGTGGCAAACGGCGGCAACCAGTTTTACGGTCTGCTGTTCTCTTATGATTCCGACCCGATCTCAGCCCCTGGTTACACCTTAAAGTTAAACGGAAATGCCAAAATATTTGGAGCCATTACCACTAACCATGGCGGCGATAACCTCAATGGTACTTTTGATGCGGTCTACGACCAGGGTGTGATCTGTAACTTGAGTTATTGTGATGGCAATACCAGCGGGGGCAGTGGCAGTCCCTTCGTTAAGTTGATGATTATCCCCGGCAGTTGGAAAGACTGGTAACAGGAGACGCCATGAAACGGCAACACGGATTTGGCCTGATCGAAGTCATGCTCGCCTTTATTATTGTGGCGGCCACTGCCGGTACTTTGCTGCAATTGAACAAAAGCTATCTTGAATACAGCCGGGATGGCCGCAGTCGGGAAGTGGCCATGCGTCTGGCGGAATCTAAACTGGACGAGCTGCGTCGGTTTCAGACCCGCTCCGGCTTTGATGCCATCGCCAACGGCAGCGACAGTATCAGTCTGAACGATATCGCCTATGGGCGCAGTTGGGCAGTCACAACGTATTCCTGGAACAGTGTCAGCCTAGACTGGGTTACGCCGTCTTCCAGTGTTCAGGATACCGGTAAAAAGCAGGTGGCTGTGACCGTGAATTGGACCGATGCGGGAGAAGCACACAGCTTTTCTCTGGACTCGGTGATTGCTCCCAACACCCCCACCAGTGGCGGTCCCTTTGGCACCAGTGGCGATAGCTTTGGCTCCGGCAAGGGCGGACCAAAAGTAGCACATACGCCAGGGGCGCTACCGGATGTTATCGCCATGGTCATCGATCCAGGCTCGGGCATTAAACAGGAGACCACCAAGCCGGCGCCTGAAATCAGTAAGAAGGGTAATGATGTTATGGTGAGTTTTGATGCTGTTACCTATGATGCGAGCGGCGACAGCCTGATAAAAAGTGACAGCAGAACGTTATATTGTACCTGTGAAACGCAGAGCGACACCAAGTCCACCAGGAAGCCGGCCGCTCCCATCGCCCTGGCTCAGGGTCTGTATTGGGAAAATGGTGGGCTGGCGGATAAAGGTTGGGGTGATAGCAGTAATGAGAATTGTATAACTTGCTGCAATAACCATTACGATGTGCCTTCCAGTAACCTTTTTGCCGATAATTACAACCAGTTTAACAAGGGGCATATGCATTCAGGGAGCACATATTTTGAGTCCTGCCGGATGTTACGGATTGATGGTTATTATCAGGTCATGCCAGACTGGAATCTGATCTCCCTGAACGTCTTCCCTCCCGGCTATCTGGCAGATGCCACCAATGTCACGCTCTATCAAGGTTATATCAAAAATGTAGTGCAGGCCTATATATCAGAGCTAAAGGCGGGAACGCAAACCGCCGATCACAAGGCGATAAGTTATCCAGACTGGCTGTCTGCCAATGGTACGGCCGAGCAACAGGCTTCCTTTGATGATTTAACCGTTTTATTCTTAGGGTCATCTTATCAATTTGCTGCCCGAGCTGTTTATGTGGATCTTCTGCCTCAGGGTTTGCTGGATAAGGTTGACTTTAACGATGACAACTGGCTTGCCAGAGTCGCATTTAATGATGTGAATGTCACCCTGTTGGCTGACTGGAAGTTGAGTGTGGCAGATGATATTCACCTGGATGTAACCAATGAAAATATCAATACAATCGTTGATCCTGGGAGTGATTACTTTGGTACCTATTCCCGGGGGTATGTG
Source organism: Oceanimonas doudoroffii (assembly GCF_002242685.1). Classification (NCBI taxonomy): domain Bacteria; kingdom Pseudomonadati; phylum Pseudomonadota; class Gammaproteobacteria; order Aeromonadales; family Aeromonadaceae; genus Oceanimonas; species Oceanimonas doudoroffii. The sequence goes on along the minus strand of NZ_NBIM01000005.1, from coordinate 21,871 downwards.
ACAGGGGAGCTGATTACATTGCTGAATCTGCCTGTGTCAGTAAGTGCAGAAATGAAACGCTATAATAGTGGCCTGACGGGAGGTAATGCCATATCTGCCTTTGATGGTAGTAATGTATTTACTTCTGCTCTGAATGTGGCGGTGGTAGAGGGTTCAATTTCAGAGGTTACTTTTGATGGAGTGATTCAATGCTTAACTACACAGAATAACAATTCCACCATGGCTGTTTCTTGCTCTAAAAATGACTTCGGAAAAACGGTTGTCACTGTGACAGATGGCCTTGGTGTTAATAGTGACTGTACTGTTGTTAAAGACGCTGATGTGGCGACGGCCCGTTATCAGTGCACAGTTTCGGCTGGGGTGGGGGCAACGGTAACCTTCAGCGAAAATTCAAATAACAGTAACTTTGTGTTTAATGCCGGCACCACTAACCCTAATACTATCAGTTTAAGTACGCTTGATATTACCAGTGGTAATATTCCCTGTGTCTTGCAGATCAGTAAGCACATAACAGATTACGGTGCCGTAACCTGTACACCCTAGGGCCATTGGCCTAAGTCGGTGCTGGTAACTCCGGCGCCTTTTTTTGTATCATGCTTGCAATTTCTGGATAGAACACAGGCAAACCATGTCCTCACATCTCACCCTGGCGCTGGCCCAGCTCAATACGACCGTCGGCGCCATTGAAGCCAATACCCAACTGATGCTGGCTGCCGTCAGCGAGGCGAACGCGCAGGGCGCCGAGCTGGTGCTGTTTCCCGAACTGGCGGTGACCGGCTATCCGCCGGAAGATCTGCTGTATCGCGACGATCTGCACACTCGGGTCGACACCGCCCTGGCCGAGCTGGCTGCCGCCAGCCAGGGCGTCGCCCTGGTGGTCGGCCACCCCTGGCGCGACGGCGGCAGGCTTTACAATGCCGCGTCTTTCTTTTACCAGGGCAAGCTGCTGGGCCGTTATTTCAAGCAACTACTGCCCAATTACGGCGTGTTTGACGAAAAACGCTATTTTGCCGCCGGCACCGAGCCCTGCGTGATCGAGTTCAAGGGGCACAAGCTTGGCCTGCTGATCTGCGAAGACGTGTGGGAGCCGGCTCCCATGGCCGCGGCCAAGGCCGCCGGCGCCGAGCTGGTGCTCAGCCTCAACGCCTCGCCCTATCACAAGGGCAAGGCCTGGATTCGCAAGGATTTGCTGGCCCAGCGCAGCCGCGACAACGCCCTGCCGCTGGTCTACCTCAATCAGGTGGGCGGCCAGGATGAGCTGGTGTTTGACGGCCGTTCCAAGGTGTTCAACGCCGAGGGAGAACTTACCCAAAGCCTGCCGGCCTTTGCCGACGCGCTGGCACTGGTGACCGTTGAGCAGGGCGCGCCCGTGCCCGGTACCATACAACCCGCACTGGAGCCCCTGGCCGAGGTCTATCAGGCGCTGGTGCTGGCGACCCGGGATTACGTCAACAAGAACGGCTTTAACGGTGCCGTGCTGGGGCTGTCCGGCGGCATCGACTCGGCCCTGACCCTGGCCATCGCCGTGGATGCCCTGGGCAAGGACAAGGTGCAGGCGGTGATGATGCCGTTTCGCTACACCGCATCGATCAGCGTGGAAGACGCCAAAGAGGAAGCCGAGCACCTGGGCGTGGAGTTTGATATCGTCTCCATCGAGCCCATGTTCGATGCCTTTATGGGCCAGCTGGCACCCATGTTTGCCGGTACCGAGCGCGACACCACCGAAGAGAACCTGCAGGCCCGCTCTCGCGGCGTGTTGCTGATGGCCATTTCCAACAAACGCCGCCGCCTGGTGCTGACCACCGGCAACAAGAGTGAAGTGGCGGTGGGCTACTGCACCCTGTATGGCGACATGGTGGGCGGTTTTGCCCCCATCAAGGACGTGCCCAAGACCCTGGTGTTCGAACTGTCCCGCTACCGCAATACCCTGGGTTATGTGATTCCGCAGCGGGTGATTGACCGGCCGCCGTCGGCGGAGCTGGCGCCGGATCAGCTCGACCAGGACAGCCTGCCGCCCTATGATGTGCTCGACGCCATTCTCGAGGGATATGTAGAGCAGGACAAATCCCTGGCTGATCTGCTGGCCGCCGGCTTTGATGAAGCCGACGTACGCCGAGTGATCAAACTGGTGGACATCAACGAATACAAGCGCCGCCAGAGTGCGGTGGGGCCGCGTATCACGGCGCGTAACTTCGGCAAGGACAGGCGCTACCCCATCACCTCGGGATTTGGCAAAACTAACTGGTAAAGGAGCCACCGATGAAAAAAATTGAAGCCATTATCAAGCCCTTCAAGCTCGACGATGTGCGCGAGGCCCTGGCCGAGCGTGGTATTACCGGCATGACGGTATCGGAAGTCAAGGGATTTGGCCGCCAGAAGGGGCACACCGAGCTGTATCGTGGCGCCGAATACATGGTGGACTTTCTGCCCAAGGTCAAGCTGGAGCTGGTGGTGCAGGACGAGCTGGTAGAGTCCTGCATTGAGGCCATTGAAAGCACCGCCCGCACCGGCAAGATCGGCGACGGCAAGATTTTCGTGCTCGACGTGGGCCAGGTGATCCGTATTCGTACCGGCGAGCAGAACGAAGAAGCGGTGTAAACTGCGGGAAGGGGAAGCAGTGAAACGGGGCTGGGGGCGAAGGCGTATTCCGGTCCCGAGCCCCTAATCTCCAGTCCCTTGTTTTAACCTTGTGGTTTTTTTGCCACAATGATTGATTGAATTTGAATTGAGGAAGTACGCCCATGCCACTGCTGGACAGTTTCACCGTAGATCACACCCGTATGGGAGCCCCGGCGGTGCGGGTTGCCAAGACCATGGCCACGCCCCACGACGACACCATTACCGTGTTTGACCTGCGTTTCTGCCTGCCCAACCAGGAAATCCTATCCGAAAAGGGCATTCATACCCTGGAGCACCTGTTCGCGGGCTTTATGCGCAACCACCTCAATGGCGACGGCGTGGAGATCATCGACATTTCCCCCATGGGTTGCCGCACCGGCTTTTACATGAGCCTGGTAGGCGCGCCCAACGAGCAGCGCGTGGCCGCGGCCTGGAAGGCGGCGATGGAAGACGTGCTCAAGGTGGAAAACCAGTCTCAGATCCCCGAGCTCAACGAGTATCAGTGCGGCACCTATGTGATGCACTCCCTGGACGAGGCCAAGGCCATCGCCCGCAATATTCTCGAGCGGGGCATTGGCATCAACAGCAACCAGAGCCTGGCACTACCGGAAGAAATGCTGAAAAACCTCTAATGCCCGGCGGCTTCCCTCAATCCCAACACGCCCGGTTAATGTCTAACCGGGCGTGTTGTCACTTGTTATTCTTACACTGTTGATATAAACCCTTCATCACAGTGCTCAAACGGACCCTCTTATGTCACAACAACAAGACCCTTTCCAGCAGCGGGAAGCCGAGAAATACGAAAACCCCATTCCCAGCCGGGAATTTATTCTTGAGCACCTCAAGCAGCGCGGCACCCCGGCCAATCGGGACGAACTGTTCGCCGAACTGGACCTGGCCGGCGAGGAGCAGGAAGAAGCCCTGCGCCGTCGCCTGCGCGCCATGGAGCGCGACGGCCAGCTGGTGTTTACCCGCAACAAGTGTTACGCCCTGCCCGACAAACTGAACCTGATCAAGGGCCAGGTGATCGGCCACAGAGACGGCTTTGGCTTTGTGCGCCCGGAAGACGGCGGCGACGATCTGTTCCTGGCCCAGCGCGAGATGGATGCGGTGATGCACGGCGACTATGTGCTGGTGCAGCCCCTGCGCTTTGATTCCCGTGGTCGGCGCGAAGCCCGCCTGGTCAGAGTGCTGGAGTCCCGCAGCCTGGACGTGGTGGGCCGCTATTTTGTGGAAAACGGCGTTAGCTACGTGGTGCCCGACGACAGCCGCATTGCCCAGGACATTCTCATTCCCCAGGGGGAAACCATGGGCGCGCGCATGGGGCAGGTGGTAGTGATCACCATTACCCAGCGCCCGACCAAGCGCATGACCGGCATCGGCAAGGTCATCGAGGTGTTGGGGGAGACCATGGATCCGGGCATGGAAATTCAGATCGCCCTGCGTACCCATGATATTCCCCATGTGTGGCCGGACGCGGTCAAACAGCAGATCGCCAAGCTGACCGAGGAAGTGCCGGAAGAGGCCAAGCTGGGTCGCAAGGATCTGCGCGAGCTGCCGCTGGTCACCATCGACGGCGAAGATGCCCGAGACTTTGACGATGCGGTCTACTGTCAGCCCAAGCGCTCCGGCGGCTGGCGCCTGTGGGTGGCCATTGCCGACGTGTCTTATTATGTGCGGCCGAACTCGCCCCTGGACGACGAAGCCTATCAGCGCGGCAACTCGGTGTATTTCCCCGAGCAGGTGATTCCCATGCTGCCCGAGGTGCTGTCCAACGGCCTGTGCTCCCTCAACCCTCAGGTAGACCGGTTGTGCATGGTGGCGGAAATGACCATCTCCGCCACCGGCAAGCTGTCCGGCTTCAAATTCTACGAAGCGGTGATGAACTCCCATGCCCGGCTAACCTACACCAAGGTGGCGGCCATGCTGGAAGGGGACGAGACCCTGCGGGAGCGTTACGCGCCCTTGGTGCCGCACCTGGAAGAGCTGAACCGCATGTATCATGCGATGAAGGAAGCCCGTCACCAGCGCGGTGCGGTGGAGTTTGAAACCGAGGAAACCCGCTTCGTGTTCAACCCCCAGCGCAAGATCGAGCGCATTGTGCCGCTGGTGCGCAACGACGCCCACAAGATCATCGAAGAGTGCATGATCATGGCCAACGTGGCCGCCGCCCGCTTTATTGAAAAGCAGGAAGCCCACGCCCTGTTCCGCGTGCACGACAAGCCGGGTGAGGAAAAGCTCACCGGTTTCCGCAGTTTCCTCGGTGAACTGGGCCTGGAGCTGAAAGGCGGCCTGGAGCCGGAGCCGGCGGATTACGCCCTGCTGGCCGAGCAGATCAAGGACAGGCCCGACGCCGAACTGATTCAGACCATGCTGCTGCGTTCCATGAAGCAGGCGGTGTATCAGGCCGAAAACAACGGGCACTTTGGCCTGGCGCTGAAGTCCTATGCCCACTTTACCTCGCCCATTCGCCGCTATCCGGATCTGGTGCTGCACCGTGCCATCAAGGCCCAGCTGGCGAAGATGCACGGCGGTGGCAGCAGCAAGACCGGTGGCGTGCCCTACCAGTATGACCAGGTGGCGCCCATGGGCGAACACTGCTCCATGACCGAGCGCCGGGCCGACGACGCCACTCGCGACGTGGCCGACTGGCTCAAGTGCGAATACATGCTGGATCACGTGGGCAGTGAATTCGGTGGCACCATCGCCAACGTCACCGGCTTTGGCTTTTTTGTGCGTCTCGATGAGTTCCACATTGATGGCCTGGTGCATATTTCCAGCCTGCAGAACGACTATTACCAGTTCGATCCGGCCCGTCAGCAGCTGATTGGCGAGAACTTCCGCCGTCGCTACCGTCTGGGCGACAAAATCAGGGTCAAGGTGATGGCGGTGAACCTGGACGAGCGCAAGATTGACTTTGAGCTGGTGGAAGAGGGCCCAAAGGCCGAATTTGACGGCGGCAAGGGCGCCAAGAACCTGAAGTCGCGCAAGCGTGCCAAGCCCACCGGCGGCAAGGGTGGCGACAAGGCCGAGAAAGGCGAAAAGAGTGACAAGCCCCGCTCCCGCAACCGCAGTCGTGGTCGCAAGCGCCGTTAATTAAACCCGGGATGAGGGGCGGTCTGGCCCCTCATCCTCATGCTTCAATCCCGAGAATTTACATGAGTAGTGAACTGATTTTCGGCATTCACGCCCTGAACGCCGCCCTGGAAAATCACCCCGAGAACATTTTGGAAGTCTGGTTGCTCAAGGGGCGGGATGACGCCCGCCTGCAGGACGTACAGTCCCGGCTGCAGCAGGTGGGCGTGCGCGCCCAGCTGGCCAACCGGCAGACCCTGGACGGCAAGGCCGGTGGTGCCCAGCATCAGGGGGTGGTGGCCCGGGTCAAGGCGCAGCCTGCACTGAACGAGGCGGATCTCGATGCCCTGCTGGCCCGCACCGACACGCCGTTGCTGCTGGTGCTGGACGGCGTCACCGACCCCCACAACCTGGGGGCCTGCCTGCGCACCGCCGATGCCGCCGGGGTGCACGGCGTGATCGTGCCCCGGGACAAGTCTGCCGGCCTGACCCCGGTGGCGCGCAAGGTAGCCTGCGGCGCCGCCGAAGTGGTGCCGCTGTTTCAGGTGACCAACTTGTCGCGCACCCTGCGTGCCTTGCAGAACAAGGGCGTGTGGGTGGTGGGCACCGCCGGCGAGGCGGATCACGTAATCTATCAGGCCAAACTGACCGGGCCGCTGGCGCTGGTGATGGGGGCCGAGGGCAAGGGCATGCGCCGCCTGACCCGGGAACATTGCGACGAGCTGGTGAGCATTCCCATGGCGGGCTCGGTGTCCAGCCTGAACGTGTCGGTGGCCACCGGCGTCTGCCTGTTTGAAATGGTACGTCAGCGCGGACAGTAAGACGTAAAACGTAGGTTGTGAATGCGCGTGGCGAATTCACAACACAAGCGGGTAGGGGATAAAAATGCAGAACATCATGGGCCGAATGCGGGCTGACAGTCAGCTGCTGGCTATTTTTTTGCTGGTGCTCGGTAACCTGATGATTTCCTTTGGCGACGTGCTGGTCAAACTGATGGGCCAGAGTCAGATCAGCCCCTATCAGTACGTGTTTCTGCGCTTTACCATGACCTCGCTATTACTGCTGCCGTTCTGGTGGCGGCTGGCCCCGGCGCGCCGAGGCTGGGGCCAGTGGAAAATCCACTTCCTGCGCGGTCACCTGCTGCTGATGGGCTCCGTCTGTGTGTTCGTCAGCCTGATTTATCTGCCTCTGGCCACCGCCAATGCGGTGTTCTACGCCGCCCCCCTGCTGACCCTGCCGCTGGCGGCACTGATAAGCCGGGAACAGGTTCGCCCGGCCACCTATGGTGTCAGCCTGCTCGGCTTTGGCGGCATTCTGGTGGTGCTCAACCCCGCCGAATGGCACTGGGCCGGCTGGGTGGCGTTGCTCACCGCGCTGTCGATGGCGACCAGTAATGTCTTGGTACGTCGGCTGCCGAAAGGGCGCTCGGTGCTGGCCACCCTGTTCATGACTCAGGCGCTGGCCATTCCCGCCAGCCTGGCGCTGGCGCTGCCGGATTGGCAGCCCATTCCCGGCGAGGTCTGGTGGCTGCTGGTGGGCGCCACCCTGGTGGGCATTATCTATCAGGGCATCTGCATCATGGCCTATGCCATGGCCGACGCCAGCAAGATCGCCGCCAGCGAATATTCGGGGCTGATTTTCGTCACCCTGATGGGCATGGTGCTGTTTGCCGAGTTTCCCGACTGGAACGTCTATCTGGGCGCACTTATTGTGATCGCCGCCATCGGATTGCAGCGCAGACTGCGCTGACGCCGTGAGGAGGAAGGAGAGAGGGGTGAGGAGAAAAACAGTTGGAGAGTATTTTCTGAAATTTATTCCTCACGCCTCACGCCTCACCAATATATTCCCTTGCCGCCTGGCTGGTTATCCCTTAAACTACGCCGCCTTGAAATCAGTCATAAAACCCAAGTTCCTTGCCTCCGCTGGTGTGACTGAGCCCGCGCCGAGGCTATAACCCGTAAGGAGCAATCCATGCGTCATTACGAAATCGTATTCATGGTTCACCCCGACCAGAGTGAACAGGTTCCCGGCATGATCGAGCGCTACACCGGCGCCATCACCACCGCCGGTGGTCAGATCCACCGTCTGGAAGACTGGGGCCGTCGTCAGCTGGCTTACCCGATCAACAAGCTGCACAAGGCTCACTACGTTCTGATGAACGTTGAAGCCGACCAGGCTGTGATCGACGAGCTGGAAACCAACTTCCGCTACAACGACGCCGTGCTGCGTAACATGATCATGCGCACCAAGCAGGCCGTTACCGAGCCTTCCGAAATGGCCAAGGCCAAGGAAGAGCGTCAGCCCCGTCGCGACGATGCTCGCGCCGAAGCCGCTGCCGAGTAATTCACGTTTTAGTAGAGGAAGAGAATCATGGCACGTTATTTCCGTCGTCGTAAGTTCTGCCGTTTCACCGCTGATGGTGTTACCGAGATCGATTACAAAGACATCGCTACCCTGAAGAACTACATCACCGAGTCCGGTAAAATCGTACCGAGCCGCATCACCGGCACCCGCGCTAAATATCAGCGCCAGCTGGCTCGTGCGATCAAACGCGCTCGTTACCTGGCCCTGCTGCCTTACACCGATCTGCACAAGTAAGCAGCGGCCTAACTCGTACCTGTAAAGAGGAAAGGTAATCATGCAAGTAATTCTGCTGGATAAAATCGCCAAGCTGGGCGGCCTGGGTGACCAGGTTACCGTCAAGTCCGGTTACGCTCGTAACTACCTGCTGCCCCAGGGCAAAGCAGTACTGGCCACCAAAGACAACGTAGCGGCTTTTGAAGCCCGCCGCGCCGAGCTGGAAGCCAAGCTGGCCGACCAGCTGGCTGCTGCCCAGGCTCGCGCCGACCAGCTGTCTGCCCTGGAAGCCGTTGTTATCGAGTCCAAGTCCGGTGACGAAGGCAAGCTGTTTGGCTCCATCGGTGCCCGCGACGTGGCCGACGCCATCACCGCTGCCGGTGTTGAAGTTGCCAAGAGCGAAGTTCGCCTGTACGACGGCGTACTGCGCAACGTAGGCGAGTACGAAGTGGGTGTGCAGCTGCACGCCGACGTCAAGGCCACCGTCAAGCTGCAGGTAGTTGCTGCCTAAGCCCGATGGTCGCTTGAAAAAACCCGCGCAGGTCGCGGGTTTTTTATTGCCCGCGTTCCGGCTAAAGTGGAATAAACACTGCAGGAGGGCGCACTATGGCAGACTGGATCACCGGACGGGTGAAGGCCCGTAAAACCTGGTCCGACAATCTGTTTTCACTGGTTGTGGACGCCGAGGTGGCCCCCTTCACCGCCGGTCAGTTCACCAAGCTGGCTCTGCACACCGAAGATAAAAAGGTGGCCCGGGCCTATTCCTATGTAAACGCTCCCGGGCAGGACCCCGAGTTTTATCTGATCACCATTCCCAAAGGGCAACTTACTCCCCATCTGGCCGGCCTCAAGGTAGGCGACGAGCTGTTGGTGCAGCGCACCGCCGCCGGCTTTCTGACCCTGGACGAAGTGCCGGCCGGGCGGGATCTGTGGCTGATGGCCACCGGCACCGGAGTGGGGCCTTTTGTGTCCATCCTGGCCGACGGCCGTTGCTGGCAGCAATTCGAAAATATCGTGCTGGTGCACGGCGTGCGCTTTGCCGATGAGCTGGGCTACCGCCGCCGCATTGCCGAGCTCACCGAGGGGCGGACCCGGTTTCAATATCTTCCTTTCGTATCTCGTGAAGACGCCGACGGCGCGCGGGCCGGGCGCATTACCCATGCCATTGCCGATGGCAGCCTGGAGCAAGCCGCCGGCCTGGGCTTTTCGCCCGAACACAGCCGAGTGATGCTTTGCGGCAACCCGCAAATGGTGCGGGACACCATTACCGAGCTGAAAAACAAGGGCCTGCAGAAACACCTGCGCCGCAAACCCGGTCAGATCCTGATGGAGAACTACTGGTAAACATCGTGAGGGGTGAGAAGTAAGGTGGGAGGGGATAAAAAGCTCCTCACTCCTGGCACCTTACTCCTTACAAGATTAGCGGGTGAGCACCATCATCAGGCTGAGCAAGCCGGCCAGCCCCCAGCCCAGCCCCATGATCCAGTAAAACCCCCTGGCACCTTTCTTGATGGGAATGCGGTGATATTGCAGAAATAAAAACCACAGCAGGGCCGGGATCAACGGCAGCAGAAACAATCGGGTCATGGCAATCCCTCAGGGGTTGTCGTCTATGCTTCATTGCACTGTAGCAAGGGCGCGGCATCACGCCAACCGGCTTTCTGACCAGCGTCAGACCGTGGTAATGTGCTGCCTCAACAAGCCTCACATGGAAAAGGAGCCCAACATGAAACAACTGGTGATTTCCGCTTTTGGCGGTCCCGAGCAACTGACATTGGTCGAGGCCGAGCATCCGCCGCTGGCTGCCAATCAGCTGCGCCTGAAAATGCTCTATGCCGGGGTGAACCCCATCGATGCCAAAACCCGGGCCGGCTTGGGCTGGGGCGCCCAGGCCATCAAGGACAGCCTGCCCTGGTCGCCAGGGTTCGAGGTGATGGGTGAAGTGCTGGAAGTGGGCTCCGAAGTGTGCCGTTTCCTGCCGGGGGATCGGGCCTTTGGGTTGGTTCGGGGGGGCGCCTACAGCGAGGAGCTGGTAGTGAATTGCGATGAAATGATGCCTCTGCCCGACGAGGTGCCCGACGACATGGCCGCCGGCCTGGCCCTGGCCGGCACCACCGCCTGGCAAGGGTTGACCAGGCACGGTGCCCTGCAGGCGGGGGAGCGGATACTGATCTCGGCCGCCGCCGGTGGGGTGGGACACCTGGCGGTGCAGCTGGCCAGGGGACTGGGAGCCACAGTGGTGGCGCTGGCATCTTCCGGCAACCATGACTTCGTCAAGGGGCTGGGCGCCGATGAGGTCGTGGACTATCACGATGAGGCGGCAGTCGCGGCCATCGAGCCGGTGGATCTGCTGCTGGATCTGGTGGGGGGTACTTCCGGCGAGTCACTTGTGTCTCAGGTGAAGCCCAGTGGCCGTGTGGTGACCGTGCCCACCATTACCGCCGATAAGGTGATTGCTGCCGCCAAAGCGCGTGGCCTGAATGCCACCGGCATGCTCAAGGAAAGCGATTCGGAGCAGCTGGCCATGCTGGCCAAGGCGGTTGCCGAAGGCCGGTTGCGGGTGGAAGTGAGTCAAGTGTTTGACCTGGCCGACGGCGCCGAGGCGCACCGCCAGATTGAAGCCGGTCATACTCGGGGCAAGCTGTTGCTGCGAGGCTGATCGGTCGTTGTTGCTGATTTAAGGAAACTGCATGAAGTATTGGTCCTTGTTGCTGTTGTTGTGCCCCTTGGCCACCCAGGCGGCGCCCACCCTGGTGGAAAAGGTTGAATCAGGCCAGGACGAGCTGGTTATTCCCTACGAGAAATACCGGCTCGACAACGGGCTGACGGTGCTGCTTAACCCCGATCACTCAGATCCCCTGGTGCACGTGGAGGTGACCTACCACGTGGGCTCGGCCCGGGAAGAGCCGGATCAGACCGGCTTCGCCCACTTCTTTGAACACATGATGTTCCAGGGATCAAAGCATGTGGGGGATCAGGAGCACTTTCGCCTGATCAACGAGGCCGGCGGTACCATGAATGGCACCACCAATCAGGACAGGACCAATTACTTTGAAACCGTGCCCGCCAACCACCTGGAAAAGGTGCTCTGGCTGGAAGCCGACCGCATGGGCTTTCTGCTGGAGGCGGTAAGCCAGCGCAAGTTCGAGATTCAGCGTGACACCGTGAAGAACGAACGGGCCCAGCGTATCGACAACCAGCCCTATGGCCTGGTGGGAGAGCGTATGGACGAACTACTCTACCCGCGGGATCATCCCTACAGCTGGCCCACCATCGGCTATCTGGAAGATCTCGATCGGGTCGATGTGAACGATCTCAAGGCTTTCTTTCTGCGCTGGTACGGTCCCAACAATGCCACCCTGGTGATCTCCGGTGACTTTGACACCGAGCAGACCCTGCAATGGGTGGATAAATATTTTGCCCCCATTCCCGCGGGCCCCGAGGTTGAACGGGCCGAGCCGGCGCCGGCCAAGCTTGAGCGCAATCGCCACCAGACCCTGGAAGATCCGCGCATTCGCATGCCCATGTTGTATCTGTCCTACCCCACCGTCTGGCTGGGGCATCAGGACGAAGCCGCCCTGGACGTGCTTGCCAATGTGCTGGGGGGCGGCAAGAGCTCGCTGCTCTACCAGGAACTGGTAGAAACCGGCAAGGCGGTCAGCGCCGGTGCCGGACACTATTGTTCCGAACTGGCCTGTACCTTCAGTGTGTGGGCCTATGCCAACCCGTCCCGGAACGGTGATCTGACCCCGCTCAAGGAAGACGTGGAGCGCATTATCAACGGTGTGGTGGAGCGTGGCATTCAGGCCGACGACGTGTCCAAGGCGGTGACCGAGTTGCGCGCCGACCTGATCCTTGGTCTCGACAGTGCACAAGGCAAGGCTCGGCAGCTGTCACTGGGCCAGGTGCTGCAGGAAGACCCCCTGTATGCCATCAATGCCTGGCGCCAGCTGGAGAAGACCAGCCCCGATGAAGTCGGCGCCGCCTATGAGCGTTATCTGCAAAACAAGCCCCATGCGGTGCTGAGTGTGGTGCCCAAGGGCAAAACCGAATGGCAGGCGGCGGCACCCGACTATGTGACGCCAGAGCGCAACCTGCCCGAGTGGCAGCATATCGACGAACTGCCCCTGCGCACCGTGCAGGACAACTTTGACCGCAGCCAGATGCCAAAGGCTGGCAAGCCGGTGGCCATTTCGGCGCCGCCGCTGTGGCGGGAGACGCTGGGCGACAATATTCGGCTGCTGGGTACGGTCAATGATGAAATTCCGGCGGTGTCGGTGATCCTGGCTCTGCCCGGTGGCCAGCGCGCCGAGGGTGAGGGCGAAGCCGGTCTGGCTGCGCTCACCGCCGCTATGATGAATCAGGGCACCGAGCGGCTCAGCAACGGTGACTTCAGCGAGGCGCTGGAGCGGCTGGGGGCCAGTATCAGCGTGCGCAACGGCTTCTATACCAACCTGATTGAGGTGACCAGCCTGACCGAAACCCTGCCTCAGACCCTGGCGCTGGTGGAAGAACTGCTGTTTCAGCCTGGCTTGCGCCAGGAGGATCTGGACAAGGTTAAGGCACGACTGCTGGAGTCCATGGCTCAGAGCCGCAACCAGCCGTCCTGGCTGGCCCGCCAGGGCTTTAATCAGCTGATGTATGGCAACAGCCGCCTGGGCCAGCCCGACGACGGCCTGCCCGAACATGTAAAGGACTTCACCCTGGCGCAGGTGAAGGCGTTTTATCAGCGTTATTACAACCCCAAAAACGGCCATGTGATGATCGCCGGGGATCTCACCCCCGAGCAGGCGAAGCAGGACTTTGCCTTCCTCACTCGGTGGCAGGGAGATGCCGCCACACTGCCCGCGGTGAATGTACCCGAGCAGCCCGCCGAACCGGGCATCTATGTGATCGACATGCCGGGTTCGGTGCAGTCGGTGCTGCGTATCGGCCGGCGCGCCCTGCCGGTAGACGCCACCGGTCCCTATTTTTACGGCCAGCTGATGAACTACAACCTGGGGGGCAACTTTAACAGTCGCATCAACCAGAACCTGCGGGAGGACAAGGGCTACACCTACGGCGCCTATTCCTACTTCAGCGGCAACCGTGAGGCGGGGGTGTTTGTGGTGGCCGGGGACGTGCGTGGCGATGCCACCGCCGGCGCCATTGGGGAAATTCTGCTGGAGATGAACCGGTTTGCCGCCGAAGGCCCCACGCCGGCGGAGCTGGCCTACCTCAAGAGCAGCTATTCCCAGCAGGACGCCCTGAGCTATGAAACCCTGGGTAAAAAGGCCGGTTTCCTGCTCAATCTGGCAATGCTGGAGCTCTCTCCCGACTATCTGTCGCAACAGCAACACATTGTGGCCGAGGTGGATGCCGACGCCCTGACCGAGCAGGCTCGGCGCTGGCTGGACCCCGATAAAATGGTGGTGGTGGTGGCCGGCGACAAGGCAAAACTTGAAAAATCGCTGGCACAACTCAATCTTCCAGTGCACGATTTGACTATTAAATGACGGGGCCCGGCCTCCCACGGCACCACTCAGGTGGTGCCGTGCTAACGAGCGAATGACAATGACCAAAACAACAGCCTGCCTGCAGCATCGCCTGCGGGCGTTTCAGCGTTCCGACAAACTGCCGGCCATCAAGGGCATTCGACGCGGCATTGAGCGTGAAAGCCTGCGCATTACCCCCGAGGGTCAGCTGGCACATACGCCCCATCCGCATGTGCTGGGCTCGGCCTTGACCCACGCCCATATCACCACCGACTTTTCCGAGTCCCTGATGGAGTTCATTACGCCGGTATCGGATTCGGTAGAAACCTTGCTGGCCCAGCTCAGTGACATTCACCGTTACACCATGCGTCACTTGGGCGGCGAGCAGCTCTGGCCCCTGAGCATGCCCTGCCTGCTGAAACCCGATGCCCATATTCCCCTGGCGCAATACGGCAGCTCCAACGTGGGTCGTATGAAAACCCTGTATCGCCAGGGTCTGCATCACCGTTACGGCAGCAGCATGCAGGTGATTTCCGGTGTGCACTTCAACTTCTCCATGCCCGATAGTTTCTGGGTGGAGTGGCACGAACTGGAAGGCAACGGCCGTTACCTGCAGGACTTCGTGTCCGATGCCTACCTGGGACTGGTACGCAACTTTTACCGTTTTGGCTGGCTGATCCCCTACCTGTTTGGAGCCTCGCCTGCCCTGTGTGGCTCCTTCCTGCAGGGACGCGAGCACAAGCTGCCCTTTGAACGGCTGGGCAAGGGAACCCTCTACCTGCCTTATGCCACTTCGCTGCGCATGTCGGACCTGGGGTACACCAACAATGCCCAGGCGGGGCTCAATATTTCCCTGGATGGCCTGGATCAGTACGTGGCCAGCCTGCGCCGGGCCATTGGCACCCATGCCCCCGAGTTTTCCCGTATCGGCGTCAAGGTGAATGGCGAGTACCGCCAGCTCAACGACAACGTGCTGCAGATTGAAAATGAGCTTTATGCGCCCATTCGTCCCAAGCGCACCGCCGAGAGCGGCGAGAAGCCGTCCGAGGCGTTGGACGCCAGGGGGGTAGAATACATCGAGGTGCGTTCGGTGGACGTCAACCCCTTCTCGCCGGTGGGCATTGAGTCGGGCCAGATCCGCTTTCTCGATACCTTTTTGCTGTGGTGCCTGCTCACGCCGTCGGCGCCCCTGGGTGAGGAAGAAATCGCCCTTAACCGGCGCAACTTCAACCGGGTGGTGCTGGAAGGGCGCAAACCCGGGCTGATGATGGAAGCATTCGGTGGTGAGGCGCTGCCTATCGCCGAACTGGGTGAGCGTTATTTTGCCGAGCTGGCCGAGGTGGCGGAATTGCTGGATGCCTGCTGTGGCCGGGGTTGTTATCGCAAGGCGCACCAGCAGCAACTGGCGGCCATGCGCGATCCGGAACTGACCCTGTCGGCCAGGGTGCTGCGCGAGCTGAAACAGAATGGCATCGATATTCTGCCCTTTGGGCTCGACCTTTCCCGTCGTTACCGCGAGCACTTCGGTCAGATTTCCCCTCGCTACTGGGATGACAATTACTTTGATGAAGAGGGTGCCCGCTCTCAGGCCCGTCAGCGCAAGATCGAAAGTGCCGATGCGGTCAGCTTTGACGACTTTCTTGCCGCCTATTTCGGACAGCCGGAAAACGGCGCGGCATGAGGGTGGTGTGCCTGGTGCCGTCCTGGACCGAAACCCTGCTTGAAGCCGGGGTTAGGGTGGTGGGGCGTACCCGTTACTGCGTGCACCCTGCAGACAGGGTAAGCGATATCCCCGTGGTGGGCGGCACCAAGGATGTGAACTGGGAAAAGGTAGCGGCACTGGGGCCGGATCTGGTGGTGTTCGACCGGGAAGAAAATACTCGGGCCATGGCCGACAGCTGCCCTTACCCCTGGGTGGCTACGGACGTGACCTCGGTGCAGGCCATGCCGGCGGCACTGGAGCAGCTGGCGCAGGCCCTGGATTGTAAAGCCCTGTGGCACATGGCCGAGCGTTATCGCCACGTGCTGGCGCGTACTTTGGCCTGTGCCAATGAGGATCTGCCGTTGCTGCCCGACGCCGGGGCCAGCGAACCCGCGGTGCTCGGCAGCGAGCGCCCCTGGGTTTATCTTATCTGGCGCAAGCCCTGGATGACGGTAGGGCGAGACACCTTTATTCACTCCCTGTTCGCCCATCTGGGCTATCCACTGCTTACCCCAGGTGAGCGTTATCCGGAAGTAACACAGGACTGGCTGGCGCACCACCAGCCGGTGCTGCTGTGTGCCAGCGAGCCCTATCCCTATGCCGGCAAGCTGACCAGGGTAAGGCAAGAGCTGCAACTGGACGCGGTGCTGGTCGACGGCGAACCCCTGTGCTGGTATGGCATTCGCAGCCTGCGCTTTCTGGAGTCGCTGCCGGACTGACGCCGAGACAATAAAAAACCCGCTAATGCGGGTTTTTTATTGTTTGCCCGAGATGGCTCAGCCGGCCGGATAGTTGGCCTTGAGCACGGCCCGGGCGTTGCTGGCCATGCCGGTGAGGCCGAGCTCATCATAGGCTTGTTGCATGATCTGCAGGGCTGGCTTCAGCTGCTCGGTGTCGGGATAAGACTCCACCACGAACTTGGCGCGGTTGGCGGCGGCCAGCCAGGCCTTGCGCTTGACGTAATATTCGGCCACGGCCAGATCGTGGCGGGCCAGGCGGTTTTTCAGGCTAATCATGCGCGCCTTGGTGTCGGCGGCATACACGCTGTCGGGGTGCTGGCGCAGCAGCTGGCGAAAATCGGCAAAGGCCTGACGGGCATAGCCGGGATCCCGGTCGGCCCGGTCGACGTTGAACAGGTTCTGAAAGAAGTTGTAGTCCGCCGACATATTGGTGAGGCCGCGCATGTAGCGGGCATAGTCGATGCTCGGATGGTTGGGGTTCAGGCGAATAAAGCGGTCGATATTGGCCAGCGCCCGCACCGCATCATCCTGCTTGTAGTAGGCATAGATAAGATCGAGTTGCACCTGGTTGGAGTAGGGGCCGAACGGATAGCGCGCATCCATGGCCTCCAGCAGCTCGGCGGCGCGAATGAAGTTTCCGGCCTGCAGTCGTGCCTGGGCATCCTGATACAGTACTTCCGGCGCTTCATCCGGAACTTCATCTTTTTTGGTGCTGGAGCAGCCGGTGGCGGCCAGCGCCAGGGTCAGTGTCAGGGTGAGCCAGAGGCTTCGTTGTTTCGCCATTGAAAAGTCCATTGTGATTGCAAAATTCGGAAACTGATTAAGCTCAGCGTCAAGAACCGCTAGAATAACCAATTAAATGTTTTTTGGTAACCAGTGGTCTTCATGAGCCAGCATATCGAACTGAACGGCGTGGTCGCCGATCATCAATACGGTCAACGTCTGGACCAGGCGTTGGCGGAAATGTTCCCCGATTATTCCCGTTCCCGCATCAAAACCTGGATTCAGCAGGAACAGGTACGGCTGGACGGCACCGTGGTGAGCAAGCCGCGGGAAAAAGTGCTGCCCGGCCAGCAGGTGGTGGTGAACGCCGAGCTGGAAGACGAGGTGCGGTTCGAGCCCCAGGCCATTGAGCTGAACATCGTCTATGAAGACGACGACATTCTGGTCATCAACAAGCCTGCCGGCCTGGTGGTGCACCCCGGCGCCGGTACCCCGGACGGCACTTTGCTCAACGCCCTGTTGCACCACTGCCCGGACATCGTCGAGGTGCCCCGTGCCGGCATAGTGCATCGGCTCGATAAAGACACCACAGGCCTGATGGTGGTGGCCAAGACGGTGCCGGCCCAGACTCACCTGGTCAGCGCCCTGCAGGCGCGGCACATTACTCGGGAATACGAGGCGGTGGCCATTGGTCACATGACCGCCGGCGGCACCGTGGACGCCAATATCGGCCGTCACCCCACCCAGCGTATTCAGATGGCGGTGGTGCCGAGCGGCAAGCCGGCGGTGACCC
Source organism: Oceanimonas doudoroffii (assembly GCF_002242685.1). Taxonomy (NCBI): domain Bacteria; kingdom Pseudomonadati; phylum Pseudomonadota; class Gammaproteobacteria; order Aeromonadales; family Aeromonadaceae; genus Oceanimonas; species Oceanimonas doudoroffii. The sequence continues at coordinate 4,168 of NZ_NBIM01000005.1, read as the reverse complement.
ATTACCGGGTGATGGAAAAGTTCCGTGCCCACACTCGGCTGCGGCTGCGGCTGGAAACCGGCCGTACGCATCAGATTCGGGTACACATGGCCCATCTCAAGCACCCGCTGGTGGGTGATCCCGTCTACGGTGGCCGGCTCAAGCCGCCCCGGGCCGCCGAGCCCGAGCTGCTGGAGTTTCTCCGTGGTTTCAAGCGTCAGGCCCTGCATGCGGTGATGTTGCGGCTGGAGCACCCCATCAGCGGCGAGATGATGGAATGGCATGCGCCCATTCCCGATGACATGGTCAAGCTGGTGGACGTGCTGCGCGCCGACACCGAGGCCCATCCGGACGATCTGGTATGGATCTGATCCTGCCCGACTGGCCGGCCCCGGCCAATGTCTGTGCCGCTCAGAGTACCCGCACCGGCGGCGTCAGCCAGGCGCCCTGGCACAGCCTGAACCTGGGTTCGCACGTGGGCGATCATATCGCTTCGGTGCGTGCTAACCGGGAGCGGCTGGCGGCCTGCCTTAATCTGCCGTCCGAGCCGGTATGGCTGGAGCAGGTGCATGGCGTTCGCGTGCTCTCGCTGCCGGCGGATAACGGCAACCTGACCGCCGATGCGGCGGTCAGCCGCGTTCCGGGACAGGTATGCACTGTCATGACCGCCGACTGCCTGCCGGTGCTGTTCTGCGATCAGCAAGGCACCGTCGTGGGGGCGGCCCATGCCGGCTGGCGCGGCCTGGCCGCCGGCGTGCTGGAAGCCACCCTGCAGGAAATGGGAGTGGATTCCGAGTCGGTGCTGGCCTGGTTGGGGCCGGCCATCGGACCGGCGGCCTTTGAGGTTGGTGAAGAAGTGCGCGAGGCTTTTGTCACTCACTCCGAGCTGGCGGCCGACGCCTTTGTGCCTCAGGGTGACAAGTGGCTGGCCGACATCTACCACCTGGCCCGACTGCGACTGGCGGCGGCGGGAGTGCATCACATCTATGGCGGTGAGCTTTGCACCGTTTCCGACACTCAGCGGTTTTTCTCCTATCGCCGCGATGGCCAGACCGGCCGCATGGCGTCACTGATCTGGCTGGATTAGCAAAAGCCGATAAAGGCCGGTTGAAAACCGGCCACTCGCCCCCATTCTTAGTATCAGTATTAAAGCCTGCATGCCCGCCTGGCGGGCGTTTCAAGGAGAAAGCTGATGCGTCTTGATCGTCTTACCAGTAAATTCCAGCTCGCCCTGCAGGATGCCCAGTCGACGGCGCTGGGGCGGGATCATGCCTACATTGAGCCGGCCCATTTGCTGCTGGCCATGATTAATCAGGAAGGCGGTACCATACGACCCCTTCTGACGTCTGCCGGCGTTGACGGCAATGCCCTGCGGGTGGAGCTTGACAAGTCCCTCGACCGCCTGCCCAAGGTCAGCGGCGGCGACATGGACGTGCAGGTGTCGCCGGTACTGGGTCGGCTGCTCAACCAGTGTGACAAGCTGGCCCAGCAGCGCAAGGACGCCTATATCTCTTCCGAGTTGTTTTTGCTGGCTTCTCTCGACGACAAGGGGGAGCTGGGCGAGCTGCTCAAGCGGGTCGGGTTGGCCAAGGACAAGCTCACCCAGGCCATTGACGACATTCGTGGCGGCCAGAAGGTGAACGATCCCAACGCCGAGGAAAACCGCCAGGCGCTGGAAAAATACACCATCGATCTCACCGAACGGGCCGAACAGGGCAAACTGGATCCGGTGATCGGCCGGGACGATGAAATACGCCGTACCATTCAGGTGTTGCAACGGCGTACCAAGAACAACCCCGTGCTTATCGGTGAGCCCGGTGTGGGTAAAACCGCCATTGCCGAAGGGCTGGCGCAACGCATTATCAACGGCGAAGTGCCGGAAGGGCTCAAGAACAAGCGCGTGCTGTCACTGGACATGGGCGCCCTTATCGCCGGCGCCAAGTATCGCGGCGAATTTGAAGAGCGACTCAAGGCGCTGCTCAACGAGCTCGCCAAGGAAGAGGGCAGGGTGATCCTCTTTATCGACGAGCTGCACACCATGGTGGGAGCGGGCAAGGCCGACGGCGCCATGGATGCGGGCAACATGCTCAAGCCGGCCCTGGCCCGGGGGGAACTGCACTGTGTGGGCGCCACCACCCTGGATGAGTATCGCCAGTATGTGGAAAAGGACGCGGCCCTGGAACGGCGTTTTCAGAAGGTGCTGATCGACGAGCCTACGGTGGAAGACACCATTGCTATTCTGCGGGGCCTGAAGGAGCGATACGAGTTGCACCACCATGTGCAGATCACCGATCCGGCCATCGTCGCGGCGGCGACCCTGTCCCATCGTTACATTGCCGACCGCCAGCTGCCCGACAAGGCCATTGACCTGATTGACGAAGCCGCCTCCAGCATTCGCCTGCAAATCGACTCCAAGCCCGAGCCACTCGACCGACTGGACCGGCGTATCATTCAACTCAAGCTGGAAGAGCAGGCCCTGCTCAAGGAAGATGATGAAGGCAGCCGCAAGCGCCTGCAGCTTATTCGTGACGAGCTGGATGAAAAAGAAAAGGAGTATGCCGAGCTGGAAGAGGTGTGGACCTCCGAAAAGGCGGCACTGGCCGGCACTCAGCATATCAAGGCGGAGCTGGAGCAGGTGCGCCAGGAGCTGGAAGTGGCGCGGCGGGCCAGTGATCTGGCGCGTATGTCCGAACTGCAGTACGGCCGTATTCCCGAGCTGGAAAAACAACTGGATTTGGCCGCCCAGGCCGAGATGCAGGAGCAGCATTTGCTGAAAAACCGGGTCACCGATGAAGAGATTGCCGAGGTGTTGTCGCGCTGGACCGGCATTCCCGTGGCCAAGATGCTGGAAGGGGAAAAGGAAAAGCTGCTGCGGATGGAAGACAGCCTGCATGAGCAGGTGATCGGCCAGAATGAGGCGGTGGATGCGGTGGCCAACGCCATTCGTCGCAGCCGGGCGGGCCTGTCGGATCCCAATCGTCCGGTCGGCTCCTTTTTGTTTATGGGGCCCACCGGGGTGGGTAAAACCGAGCTGTGCAAGGCCCTGGCCGACTTTCTGTTTGACAGCCGCGATGCCATGGTGCGCATCGACATGTCGGAGTTTATGGAGAAACACGCGGTATCCCGGCTGGTGGGCGCGCCTCCCGGCTATGTGGGCTACGAAGAAGGCGGTTATCTGACCGAGGCGGTGCGGCGCAAGCCTTACTCGGTGATCCTGCTTGATGAGGTAGAAAAGGCACATCCGGATGTATTCAACATTCTGTTGCAAGTGCTGGATGACGGTCGCCTGACCGATGGCCAGGGGCGCACCGTGGATTTTCGTAATACCGTGGTGATCATGACCTCCAATATCGGCTCGGACCTGATCCAGGAGCATAGCGCCTCCCGGGAGTATGACGAGATGAAGTCTATGCTGATGGACGTGCTGGGGCATCAGTTCCGGCCCGAGTTCATCAACCGGATTGACGAAATCGTGGTGTTCCACCCCCTGGCCCGAGAACAGATCAAGGACATTGCCCGCATTCAGTTGCAAGGGTTAATAGGCCGGCTCGAGAGCATGGATTATCAGGTGTCCATCACCGATGCCCTGCTGGACAAACTGGCCTCGGCCGGTTTCGATCCACTGTTTGGCGCCCGGCCGCTCAAGCGGGCGATACAACAAAAGGTGGAAGACCCCCTGGCCCAGGCCATGCTTTCCGGCCGCGTAGTGCCCGGCAAGCCACTGGCGCTGGACGCCGACGACAACGGTCTGGTGTTGAATCAGTAACCGAAAGCCACAACTAGGTAAGTAAGGGAGCAGGCTTGAACTGCTCCCTTACTTTCATTGTACCGAATGAGTGTGGAGGGCTTGCGGCCTTGTGTTGTCAATGTTTCGACGATTTTCTCGCCAGTCACATATGGTGGTAGGGTGAAAATTGAGCAAAAAAGCACGCATGGTTTGTTTTTTGGTCGAATGGTAGTTTTTATTTAAAAAAGCCCTTGCGCAAAATCGGCGGCTCCCTATAATGCGCCCTCACTGACACGGCGGAACACGCCGACGGTCACAAGGGTTGAAACAACACGAAACAAAGTTTGATTCAACGCTTGACGAACACCAAGGATTGCGTAGAATACGCAGCCCTGACCCGCTGAAGGGTCAACGCTCTTTAACAATTTATCAAGCAAACTGTGTGGGCACTCGCAGGATGTT
>NZ_NBIM01000004.1 GCF_002242685.1 Oceanimonas doudoroffii | reverse complement strand
TGGTGGCCTCGCCGAGGCCTTCCAGGCCGTCGCTGTCTTTGATGCGCACGATGACCATGGTCTGAACGCCCATGGTGGTCATGGAAAGCTTGTGCGGACGTATGGTCGGAATGTCGACCAGAATCGCTTCAATGGACTGGATGAGTGCTGCCATGTAACCTCTTTCGCCTCAAGTGATAACACTGTGTTGCGACGAGGTTACAATTTGATCGCGATACCCACCAATATTGATTAAGTCGCAACCGATACCCTGGAGGTATGGATGGAGCTGAGGCACCTGCGTTATTTCATTGCCGTGGCCGAGGAGCTGAATCTGACCCGGGCGGCGGAGCGGTTGTTTATCGCCCAGCCCCCTTTGACCCGGCAGATCAAGCAGCTGGAAGAAGAGCTGGGGGTGCAGTTGTTTATTCGCAAGCCCCGTGGGCTGGAGCTGACTCAGGGGGGACTGTATTTTCTGCAGCAGGCCCGCACCATCATGGAACGGCTGGAGGCCAGTATTGAAGGCACCCGGCAAATTGCCCAGCTGCGCAAAACGGTGTTTGCCATCGGATTTGTGCCGTCGGTGTTTTACGGCCAGCTGCCGCTGATGGTGCGCCGGCTAAGGCGTAACAAGAACCTGGAAATCGTGCTGCACGAGCTCAAGACCCAGGATCAGATTGAGGCGCTCAAGAGCGGCAAAATCGACATCGGTTTTGGCCGGGTACGCATTGACGATCCCGACGTGGAGCAGGAGGTATTGTTTAACGAGCCGCTGATCGCCGCCCTGCCGTCTTCCCATCCTCTGACCCGCGAGTCGCCCACCATGGCCGAGCTGGCGGAGGTGCCCATGGTGACCTTTCCCGCCGGTGCCGGCCCCAGTTTTGCCGATGTGGCCCTGGGGCTGTTCCACCGTCGAGGCCTGAAACTCAATGTGATTCAGCAGGTTAACGATCTGCAGACGGCACTGTCGCTGGTGGCCTCGGACATGGGCTTTGCCCTGGTGCCGGAGCAGGTGCACAAGCTCAAGCGGGAAGGGGTGGAGTTCGTGTCGGTGCGGGACGAACAGCTCAGCATTCCGGTAATCGCCTCACGCCGCCGGGGCGAGAACCCCAATGCGGCGATGCGGCTGGTCAACACCATACTGGTGGAGCTGGTGGAAAATCGGCTGAGCGGGCGCTACCCCTGAGTCAGCCCGCCAGGGCGTCCCGAATCAGCCGGGCCTTTTCCTGCAGCAGGGGCAAAAAGCGCCCGGTGAGGGTGTCCATGTCGACCCGGGCGGCGTTGGTGCTGATATTGATGGCGCCGAGCAGCCGGCCCTGCCGGTCAAACGCCGGCACCGCCAGCGACCGCAGGCCCGAATCCAGCTCCTGATCCACAATGGCATAACCCTGCCGGCGCACTTGCTCCAGGGCCAGGCGCAGGACCTGCTTGTCGGTAATGCTGTGGGCCGTGTGCGCACGCAGCTGCACGGTGTCCAGGTAATGGCTCAACTGCTCCTCAGGCAACTGGGCCAGCAGCACTCGGCCCATGGAGGTGTAGGCCGCCGGCAACCGGGTGCCCACCGACAGCCGTATGGCCATCAGCCGGTGTTCGGCGGCGGAACGGGCAATGTACACCACCTCGTCGCCGTCGAGCACCGCGAGTGAGGTGGACTCGCCAATTTCCCGCGTGATCTCTTCCAGGTAATGCTGAATCACCATTCGGTGCGGGTTGGCGTCGAGAAAGGCATTACCCAGCTGCAACACCCTGGGGGTCAGCGCGAAGTGGCGCTGCTGCTTGTCGAGATAGCCCAGGGCATGCAGGGTCAGCAAAAAGCGTCGGGCCTTGGCCCTGTCCATGCCGGTGCGGGCCGCCACCTCGCTCAGGGTCATGCGCGCGTGGTGCTGGTCAAAGGCCTGCAGTACTTCCAGGCCGCTGGCCAGGGCGGCGACGAAGTCCCGGTCTTGCGGGCTGAGCCTGTCTTCGGTGGTCATGATGTCTTTCCTGTGACGAAGTGAAGGGTCAATGGCCATTTATGGTAGCAAAAAGTTCGCATAACGAACCCCTGTTTTCTCAGTGCTATTTTGTCGTTTTGATCACAAAAAATAAGTCCTTATTTTTCAATTCTTTAATATTTAATCCCTCCATTTCGCCGCAAACGGGGTTTGCCACTGCCATAAAACCGAGTAAATATGTTCGTAATGCAAACCAAGGTTCGCAATGCGAACATAACCACCAGGGAGGCGATACCCATGGCCCAATTCATGAGCCTGCACGACGCGGTTGCCCGTTATCTCCAGGACGGCGCCACCGTCGCCATGGAAGGCTTTACCCACCTGATCCCCTTTGCCGCGGGACACGAAATCATTCGGCAGGAAAAACGCGGCCTGACGCTGATCCGCATGACCCCCGATATTCTCTACGATCAGCTGATTGGTGCCGGCTGCGCCGAAAAGCTGATCTTCTCCTGGGGCGGCAACCCCGGTGTGGGCTCCCTGCACCGGCTGCGCGACGCCGTGGAGCGGGGATTTCCCCACAAGCTGGAAATTTTCGAGCACAGCCACGCCGCCATGGCCTGCGCCTATGAAGCCGGCGCCGCCGGCCTGCCGCTGGCGGTGCTGCGTGGCTACCTCGGCAGCGACCTGCCCAAGGTGAACCCGCAAATTCGCTTTATTGAATGCCCCTTTACCGGCGAACGGCTGGCAGCGGTGCCGGCGGTACGCCCCGATGTCAGCATCATTCATGCCCAGCGCGCCGACCGTCAGGGCAACGTGCTGGTGTCGGGCATTGTGGGCGTGCAGAAGGAAGCGGTGCTGGCGGCGAAGCACAGCATTGTGACCGTGGAAGAAATCGTCGACGACCTGCATGCCGATGCCAACGCCTGCGTGATCCCGGGATGGGCCATTACCGCCATCGCCGAGGCGAAGGGCGGTGCCTCGCCCTCTTATGCCCACGGCTATTACGCAAGAAACAACAGCTTTTACAAGGAATGGGACGCGATCGCCCGGGATCGTGACACCTTCAACCACTGGCTGCAGCAGAACGTTTACAACGCAGGAGGGCAGGCATAATGACGCTCGAATACACCGCTTCCGAAATGATGACGGTCACCGCCGCTCGCGCCCTGAGCAACGGCATGACCTGTTTTGTGGGCATTGGCCTGCCCAGCGAGGCGGCCAACCTGGCCCGCCTGACCCACGCCCCCGAGGTGACCCTGATCTATGAATCCGGCACCCTGCAGACCAAACCCGATATTCTGCCGCTGTCCATTGGTGACGGTGAGCTGTGCGAGCAGGCGCTGACGACGGTGGCCGTGCCCGAGATGTTCCGCTACTGGCTGCAGGGCGGCCACATCGACGTGGGCTTTCTCGGCACCGCCCAGATCGACCGCTACGCCAACCTCAACACCACCCTGATTGGTGACTATCAGTCGCCCAAGGTGCGCCTGCCCGGCGGCGGCGGTGCCCCCGAGATCGCCACCAATTCCAGGGAAGTGTTCATCACCCTGAAGCACTCGCCGCGCGCCTTTGTGGAAGCGGTGGACTTCATCACTACCCTGGGCTTTGGCCGGGATGGCAAGGGCCGCGACGGCGTGCCCAACATCGGCAAGGGCCCGACCAAGGTGATCACCGATCTGTGCGTGATGGCCCCGGATGCCGACACCAAGGAACTGACCGTGGTGTCTCTGCACCCCGGCGTGACTCAAGAGCAGGTGCGTGAGGCCACCGGCTGGCCGGTACGCTTTGCCGACGAGCTGGCACTGACCCCCGAGCCCGGCGCCGAGGAGCTGGCCATTTTGCGTGAGCTCAAGGCTCGTACCGCCGAGCACCACGCCAAACCGATCTCGCGGGAGGCCGCCCAATGACGCCGGTTTATCTCTGTCATCCCCGCCGTACCGCCATCGGCCGCTTTGGCGGCACCCTGGCGGCTGTGCGCCCCGACGACCTGGCCGCCCGGGTGTTTGAAGCCGTGCTGGCCCTGGCGCCGGATCTGGACCCGGCCGCCATTGACGAGGTCATTATGGGCTGTGCCAACCAGGCCGGTGAAGACAACCGCAACGTGGCGCGCATGGCCTCGCTGCTGGCCGGCCTGCCGGTGAGCGTGCCCGGCACCACCCTCAACCGCCTTTGCGGCTCGGGCATGGACGCCGTGGGCACGGCGGTACGCGCCGTCAAGGCCGGTGAGCTGGATCTGGTACTGGCTGGGGGCGTGGAGTCCATGTCGCGCGCGCCCTTTGTGATGGGCAAGGCCGACAGCGCCTTCAGCCGCAGCCAGGCCATTGAAGACACCACCATTGGCTGGCGCTTCATCAATCCGCTGATGAAGGCCCAGTACGGCGTGGACTCCATGCCGGAAACCGCCGAGAACGTGGCCGAGCAGTTCAATATTTCCCGGGAAGATCAGGACGCCTTCGCCGTCCGTTCCCAGCAGAAAGCCGCCGAATCCCGGCGTAACGGCCGTTTCGCCGAGGAAATAGTGCCGGTGGAAATTCCCCGTCGCAAACAGGAGCCGCTGATCTTCGCCGACGACGAGCACCTACGTCCGGACACCACGGTCGAGAAGCTGGCCAGGCTGCCCACGCCGTTCCGTGCCGGTGGCAGCGTGACCGCCGGTAACGCCTCCGGCGTCAACGACGGCGCCGCCGCCATGCTGATTGCCAGCGAAGACGCGGTGGAACGCCATGGCCTCAAGCCCATGGCCCGCGTGCTGGGCATGGCCACCGCCGGCGTAGAGCCGCGTATCATGGGTGCCGGTCCGGTGCCGGCGGTACGCAAGCTGCTGGAAAAGCACGGCCTGTCGATGGACGATATCGACCTGTTCGAGTTTAACGAAGCCTTTGCCGCCCAGGCTCTGGCCTGCATGCGCGAACTGGGCCTGAAAGACGACGATGCACGGGTCAACCCCAACGGCGGCGCCATTGCCCTGGGCCACCCGCTGGGCATGTCCGGCGCCCGCCTGCTGCAAACCGCGGCTCATGAGCTGCACCGGCAGAACAAGCGTCTGGCCTTGTGTACCATGTGTGTGGGCGTGGGTCAGGGTATCGCCACCCTGATTGAGCGGGTATAACTGATGATGAACGCCGGTCCATGCCGGCGTTCCCTTAACGATTCGGAGGCCGAATGTCTTTTCTCAACATCCATGGCCGCACCGTGGGCTACCGCCTGCTGGGCGATGCTTCCCTGCCACTGGTGGTGCTGGTACACCCTTTGGGCATGAGCCAGGCGGTGTGGGATGACCTGCTGCCGGCGCTGCTGCCCCATTACCGGGTGCTGAGCTGGGATCTGCCCGGTCACGGCAGCAGTGCCGCCTGGCTCGGTGAGCGCATTACCCCCGCTGATCTGGCGGCAGAAGCCCTGGCCCTGGCCGATGTAGCGGGTGCCGAACGCTTCCATTTTGCCGGCACCTCCATCGGTGGCGTGATCGGCCAGCAACTGCTGTGTGCCCATGCCGACCGCCTGCTGTCCGCCACCCTCACCAACACCGGCGCGGTGATCGGCACCCGTGAGGCCTGGCAAACCCGGGCCGATTCGGTACGAACCCTGGGACTGGCCACCATGGCGGTGGACATAGTGCCGCGCTGGTTTGGCCCGGCCGCCCTGGCGGCCCAGCCCGCCCTGCTGGCCGGCTGGAACACCATCATGGGCCGGGGTGACGCCAACAGCTACGCCCTGCTGTGTGACATGCTCGGCGATGCCGATTTCAGTGAACAACTGCAGGGCCATGACGTGCCCCTGCTGCTGCTGGGGGGGCGGGAGGATGTGGCCACGCCGCCCGAGACCCTGCGTAATCTGGCCCGGTGTGCCGGCGCCGGCGAACCGGTGATTCTGGAAAAAACGGGTCATGTGCCCTCGGTGGAAGTGCCGGCACAGTTTGCCGAATTGCTGCTTAAGCATCTCGGCTGATAGCTGAACAAAACCAATAAAAAGAAAGGCCTGCAATTGCAGGCCTTTTCCGTTGTGGCATTTCTATACTGTGCTTGATAACCAGCCTATCGATCAAGAAGGGGGCTCTGCTTAATCCCGTCGGCTTCACTGTTGGGTCAGCCCGCCGCCAGCTTCGGCAGGAACAGGGCGATTTGCGGGAAGGGAATCAGCAAGGCGGTGACCAGCAGTAACAGCAGCAGGAACACGGGTACGCCGCGGACCACCTCGATAAAGGGTCGCTGGAAAATGGCCACGGCGGTAAAGATGTTACAGCCAAAGGGCGGCGTGGCGGCGCCAATGGCCACCTGCAGGGTGATCAACACGCCGACCAGCACCGGGTCCAGTCCGCTGCTGGCGATGAGCGGGGCGAAGATGGGCACCATGATCAGGATTACCACAATCGAGTCCACAAACATGCAGCCCAGGAAAAAGGCTATATTGATGGCCAGTAATACCGTGAGTGAACTGGCCTGCTCCAGACCCAGGGCGGCGATAAGCTGCTGGGGAATTTGGGCAAACGACAGTATCCAGGAAAATGCAGCCCCGGCGGCAATCAGGATAAACACCACGGCGGTAATGGCGCCGGTAGACAGGGCAATGTCGTAGATGTCCTTCAGTTTGATCGAACGGAACACCAGCCATTCCAGCACGAGCGCATAAAGCACGCAGATGGCCGCCGATTCGGTGGGGCTGAAGATACCGCCGTAAATGCCGCCGACCACGATCACCGGAAAGCCGATGGGCCAGGTGGCACGCTGCAGTGCAAACAGGCGTTCACCCCAGCTGGCTTTGGGCTCCACCGGAATCTGATGGCGATGGGCGTACCAGACGCAATACAGGCTGAACAGGGAGATGACCAGCAGCCCTGGACCAATGCCGGCCAGAAACAGGGCCGAAATGGAGGTGCCGGAAATGACGCCGTAAATGATCATGCCAATGGACGGTGGGATCAGGTAGGCCAGATCGGCGGCGTTGACGATCAAGCCCATGGTGAAGTTGTCGTGGTAGCCGGATTTGAGCATGCGTGGGCGCATGGCCCCCCCAACGGCGACCACGGTGGCCTGGGTGGACCCGCACACGGCGCCAAACAATGCGCAGGCGGAGGTGACGGAAATGGCCATGCCACCACGAAGATGGCCCATAAAACGCATCACCACATCCACCAGGCGGTCGGCCGAATGCCCTCGGGTAATGATGTCGGCGGCGAGGATGAACAGGGGCACGGCGATAAGTGCCCCTGGCTTGACCCCGCCGATCATCTGCTGAACCAGTACGTGGGGGGTCAGATCCGGCAGGTAGATCAGTAACGCCATCACCGCCGCTACCAGCAGCGGCATCATCATGGGAAACCCGGTCAGCAACAGCAGCAGCATTATACTCAGCATCATTAACGTCATGATTGGAGCTCCTTCTCAAAGTGGCCCGGGCGGGTGGGGGACTTGAGTTGTTGCTGCAATTGTTCCAGCTCCGGATCCTGGTATTCGTCGATTACGGTCAGCGACAGGTAGACCTGGCTGTTGTGGCTCAGGTTTTTGATGATGGTCAGCACATACTGCAGCCCGGCCAAGACGAGTCCGGCGACAACCCAGATATAGGTGAGATACAGGGGTATCTGCAGGGCCGGCGTGACCCGGCCTCGGGCGGCCAGGCGATCGATATAGCCGTAAGCGTACCAGGCCAGCAAAAACATGATGATGGCGCTACATAAGGCGATGACAATCATGGTTGCCTTGCGCGCCAGCGGCGGCATGACGTCATAGATGGCAGACATTCTGATATGGCGCCCCTTGCGGGTGATGTAGCCCAGGCCGACAAAGGTAATGGCGACAATAAGAAACTCGTTTAACTCCTCGGTGAAATACAGGCTTTGGGAAAATACATAACGGCCGAACACGTTGGCGATGGTATTGACCGCCATGATCAGTATCGCGCCGGCCAGGATAAGGGCCTCGGCTTTTTCCGTCAGCCGGTCCAGGGATTTGAGCAGCGTAATAATGCGTGACATAGAGGTGATCTCGTACTGGCACAAAGCAAAACCGCCCTTCTCAGGGCGGTATGGTGGTATCAGAGCGTGGTCAGTTCTGCCTGCAGTTGCTCAAGCAGGTGCTGGCCGCGCTGACCGGTGATCTCTGTATAGGCCTCATGGGTCTGCCCGGTGCGGGACTTGAAAGAAGCACGCTCTTCCTCGGTCAGCCTGATCAGCTCAATACCGGGTTTGGCCTGTTGAATACGCTCCAGTTTTTCCTGGTTGTAATTGGTTACGACGTCTTGAATATAGCCCTGCAGTCCGGCCATGGTCTGTTTAACCAGCTGCTGGCGCTCGGAGTTGAGGGATTCGAACCAGTCGCTGCCTGCCAGCACATTGGTTACCAGTTCCTGCTCGCCAGCCCAGATCAGGTAGTCGGTCACTTCGTAGAACTTCATTTCCTCTATGGCCGGAATGGGATTGACCTGACCATCCACCTGTTTGAGCTGCAGGGCGCCATAGACTTCGCCAAAGGGGACTGGAGTGGGGCTGGCGCCGAGATCGGCATAGGACTTCAGCAGGATGGGTGACACCATGACCCGCATCTTGAAATTATCGAGGTCGTCGGGGGTACGAATGGGCTTGTTAGTGGTCCATACCTGAGGCCCCTGGGAATAAAAACCGAGTGGCTCCAGCCCGCGCTGCCGGTAGTCCTGGGCCAGTTCCTGATGAATGAGGGGGCTGCTGTCGAGGAAGCTGGCCATGGCAGTCGAGTCGGACGGGAAGGCATAGGGCAGCAGGAAGATTTGTGATTCGGGCACTATGGTGCCCAGGTTGCCCACCGACACGTTGGTGAACTGGATGATGCCATCGGCTGCCAGCTCCACCAGTTCGGTGGGGGTGCCGAGCGAGCCAAGATGGTAGATGCGCACACTGACATCGCCCTGAGTCTGGTCCTCAATCCGTTTTTTAAACTCCTGGGCATAGGCATCCATGATGGAGCCTGGAATCTCTTCAATGGCGAACTTCCACTCTTCGGCCTGTACCAGGGCGGGTGCCAGGGTGAGCAGGGTGCTCAGGGCCAGGGTATGAAGTGTCGTTTGCGTGGCTTTCATAGCATCATCTCCTGCTATTGAGTGAGTTCGGCCTTTCAGGCCGAAGGTGATTCCGTTCTTCTCGAGGCCAGTATTGCAGATGGATATTTATCCAAAAATACGAATATTAATATGTATACTTTTTTAAATTTAATGTAACTCCGGGGCGTGGTTTCATGTATTCGGTAAAACATATGCAGACGTTTTGTGCCGTGGTGGAGTACGGCGGTTTTGTGGGTGCCGAGTCGGTATTGGGCATGAGTCAGCCCGCGATCAGTACCCATATTCGAGACTTCGAGGTGCGGCTGGGGTTTTCGATTTGTCACCGGGGACGAAGTGGGTTTGGCCTGACGGAAAAGGGGGAGGTGGTATACCGGCGATGCCGGGAAATGCTCAACAGCTTTTCGGATCTGGAGGCGGAGTTGGGCTCGTTGCGCAATATGCTGACCGGTACCCTGAGGGTGGGCCTGGTGGACAACACCATCACCAATACCGAGGTGCCCATGCCCGACGCCATTCACCGGTTTTTTGAGCGCAGTAGCCAGGTGTCCTTGAGGTTGGCGGTGTTGCCGCCGGAAGAACTTGAGCGCGAGTTGCTCAACGGCAATTTGCATCTGGCCGTAGGGCCCTTTCAGAAGCGGCACCCGGCCTTGAGCTATCAACCCCTGTACACCGAGGAGCACCGGTTTTACTGCGGCCGGCGCCATCCGTTATACGAGGTGGATTCGGCGGGGTTATCGCTGGAGCGGGTGGGCAGTTACCCCATTTCCAGTCGGACCTACGTGCAGCAGGCAGAAATGCCCCTGATACGGCCTTACCTGGGGGCGGCATTTGTCTCCAACATGGAAGCACAGGCCATGCTGATCCGTAGTGGCCGGTTTCTCGGCTTTCTGCCGGTGCACTTTGCCGAATCCTGGGTGGCCAGTGGTGAAATGAAGGAATTGGCGTTACCTGAGCTGCGCTGGCACTCCGAATTCTGTCTGGCGATGCGAACCATACCGGCGCCCCATGAGGTGGTCCGGGTGTTTGTGGACGATCTGGTCAGTAGCTTGGGACTGCAGATCGGCGGACGGTAATTAACTTTATTTTATATAAAGTAAGCATATTAAAATTTATATTTTTTGATGGAATTGGCTTTGTCATACTCGCTGGCGGAACCAAGCAGATGGTTTTTTAACCGGGATGTTAAGTTGCCGGCCCGGCTCGGGCGGACACCAGCGAGGAAACGGATCATGAGTGAAAACAGCTATGAGAAGGGGCGCCTTAATCTGCCCTTCGTCGGATTTTGTACCTTTGCCAAGAGCCCTATTTGTGAAGACTGGGACAGCCTGAAGGCGGATGTGGCTTTTATGGGCGCTCCCTTTGACTGCGGCACCCAGTGGCGTTCCGGTGCACGTATGGGCCCGCGCGCCGTGCGGGAAGCGTCTACCCTGTTTTCCTTTGGTCATGGTGGCGCTTATAGCTATGAAGAAGACACCATGTACCTGGAAGGGGTAAAAATCGTTGATATTGGCGATGCAGATATGGTGCATACCAATACCGAAAAGAGCCATGCCAACATTGAGTATGGTGTGCGCAAAATCCTCGAATCCGGCGCCCTGCCGGTCACCGTGGGCGGGGATCACTCGGTCAACGCCCCTTGCATCCGCGCCTTTGAAGGTCGAGGCCCCATTCACATTATTCAGATTGATGCTCACCTGGATTTTGTTGATGAACGCCACGGCGTGCGTTTTGGTCATGGCAACCCCATGCGTCGGGCGGTGGAGCAATCCTTTATCACTGGCATGACCCAGCTTGGCATTCGCAACGTGTCCTCTTCCAACCGGACCGACCACAAGGCGGCGCAGGACGCGGGCTCGACCATATTGTCGGTGCGGGATGTTCGCCGGCTGGGGGTACAGGGTGTACTGGATCTGATCCCCAAAGGGGTGAATTATTACATCACCATCGATATTGACGGTTTTGATCCTTCTATCGCCCCGGGCACTGGCACACCAAGCCATGGCGGCTTTACCTATTACGAAGTCATGGAAGTCCTGCAGGGTGTGGCGTTTTCCGGTGAAGTGGTCGGCATAGATCTGTGCGAAGTGGCGCCCGATTACGATCATACCGGCACCACCAGTGTGTTGGCAGCCCAGGTACTGCTGAACCTGATCGGTTATGTCTTCCATGGCCGCAGGCTGCGGGGGCAGCGTTAAAGTAAGCCGTGACCAAGGTGGCCCTGGTGTGAGGCCGGCCCCCTAACGAGTATAAAAAAGGCCTGCATTCGCAGGCCTTTTCGGTCTTGGGTTATCACCTTCAGGAAGCGGGCTTTTCCTGCTTTTCCGGTACCAGCGGAATGGCCGGTTTGGCGATCAGGGAGCGAGTGTCCTCAATGGCCTCGGTCAGGATCACCTGAATGTGCTGGCCCAGTTCGTATACCGGTTGCTTGTCGAGGTAAACGCGGCCGTCGTCCCAGCTGCATTCCAGCCGATCCCGGTTGGGCAGGATCAGGGAAGAAGGCATGAATACCACGGCGCCGTTTTCCTGCAGGCGCAGTTTCACGCCGCCCCGGCCGATGTCGATGATTTCGGCATCAAAGGCGTGGCCGTTGGCCACCGCCGGCTGCAGGTAGCGCACATACAGCCAGTCGGCAATGTCGCGCTCGGCACGGCGGTGCATGCGGCGCTGCTCCGACAGGTGCACCGCCAGCTCGGCATTGGGGGCATGGGCGTCGTGGGCCTTCTCGGCCAGTATGGCCTTGATCAGCCGGTGGTTGATGATGTCGCCATATTTACGGATGGGGGAAGTCCAGGTGGCGTAGGCGTCCAGGCCCAGACCGTAGTGCTCGCCCGGGGTCACGCTCATGGCGGCGAAAGACTGAAAGCGGCGCACTCGGTTGTCCAGATAGCTGGTGTCGCGGGCGTCCAGCCAGCGGCGCAGCTCGCAGAAGCCTTCCAGGGTGGTCAGCTGTTCAGGGTCTACCGGGGCCTCGTGCTCTTTCAGCAGCTCCTGCAGCTGGGCCAGCTTCTCTTCGTCAAAGCCGGCGTGCACGTTAAATACACCGGTGCCACAGTGCTTGGTCAGCCAGTTGCCGCAGGCCAGGTTGGCGGCGATCATGCACTCTTCCACCATCTGGTTGGCAATGCGGCGATGATCGGCGTGAATGGCCACCACATTGCTGGCCTCGTCCAGTTCAAAGCGGAAATCGGGGCGATCCGGGAACACGATGGCATGGGTGCTGCGCCAGCCGTTGCGGGCGCGGGTCAGCGCGGTCAGCTCGCGCAACTGCTCGGCAATCACTTCGCTTTCGGGCTGCCAGTCGCCGCTGCCTTCCACCCAGTCGGAGACCTTGTTGTAGGCCAGACGGGCGTGGGAGCGAATGCGGGCGGCAAAGAATTCGGCGTCGTCGGCCACCTTGCCGTCGGCATCAATGTGAATGCGGGCGCACAGGGCGTGGCGGTCTTCCCCTTCCTTCAGCGAGCACAGCTCGTCGGCCAGGGTGCGCGGCAACATGGGAATGTTGCGACCCGGCAGGTAAACGGTAAAGGCGCGCTCGGCGGCGATCTTGTCCAGCTCGCTGTCGTGGGACACATAGGCGGTGGGATCGGCAATGGCCACCAGCAGCTCCCAGCCACCGTTGTCCAGCTTTTTCACGCTGAGGGCATCGTCCATGTCCTGGGTGGACTCGCTGTCGATGGTGAAAAAGGGCACTTCGGTCAGGTTCTGACGGGGCAGGGTGTCTTCCAGCAGTTCCCACTGTTCCCTGTCCTGGGGTGCCTGGTTGGCCAGGCTGTTGCGGGCCAGCACCACCCACCAGGGGGCGATGGGATCGTCCACGCCGGCGATCAGCTCTACCACTTCGGCGAAAAAGCCGTTGTCTTTCAGGGCGTGGCGCTTGAGATCGGCCAGGATCCAGTCGCCTTCCTTCAGGTTCTTTTCGTTCATCCCCTTGATGGTGCGGGCCTTGATGGCGTCTTTCATCAGCGGGTGATCGGGCACAATATTGAGCCGGTCACGGAACCACTTCACCCGGGCCACAAAGCGGGTCAGGCCAGGCTCCAGAAGGGTCTCTGGCTCCACCAGTTCCTTGTCGTTTTCGGTGCGCAGCACGGCGGTGATGCGATCGCCGTGCATCACCTTTTTCATGTGCGGCGGCGGAATGAAATAGCTTTCCTTGTCACTGACTTCGAGAAAGCCGAAGCCTTTGGAGGTGCCTTTGACCATGCCTTCCTTGGTGGGAAGGGTGTCGCGGATTTGTTGCTTGAGCTGGGCCAGCAGGGGGTTGTCTTGAAACATGTGTTGGGAACCTGTCGAAATATCGGCCTGACTATACGTATTTACCCTCGAATTGCCAAGAACACCTTGTCTTTTGCACTATTTTGGTGCGTATTTTTTGGTGCATTTATCAACAACCCGGGCCATATACCAGGGTGGTATTTTGCGCTTCCGGCTGCCCCTGGGCGTTCACGCCGCTGTGCAGCAAATAGCGCAGGCTGTCGAGCTGGGCCGGGCTGTTCGGCGTCAGTTCCCCCGCCAGTTGCGCAATGTGCCGGTGGCCCAGGCCGCTTTCCAGGTTGCCCGCCAGCATCACGTCCAGCCCCTGTGCTCGAGCACCGTCGGCCAGTTGCCGGCACAGGGCGGGCTCGCCCAGCAGAGAGGGGCGCAGCACCAGGGCACGCAGCCCCTCAAAGGGCGCCGGCACCCGGCCGCCGCAGCGGTCGGCGCTGAGCGCCACCGGCCAGCCGTGTTGCCGGGCCAGTGTCCGCGTGTGGGCGTCATCGAGGCCCGGATCCAGAATCCAGTCAATGGCGCCGCCGTCAATGCGCTGCCACAGGCCGGACAACTGCGTTTCGCTCAGTCGGCCGCCGGCGTCCAGCGTCAGTTTCAGGCCGGGCACCAGCAGGGTCAGTTCGCGCACCAGGCCGGCATCAAACTGCACATCGCCGCTCAGGGTCAGCCAGGCTCGAGTGGGATGCACTCGGCGGCAACGCCAGGCGCGAATAATGGGTTCCCGCTCACCTTCCAGCAGCGGCAGGCTGGGGGCGGCCGCCGCGGTGGGAGGCGTGAGCACGCAGCCCAGACCAAAGCGAACCCAGGCTTGAGTGGCCTGGTGTTCAAGGCCTTGCGTCAGCCGCTCGCAGGCGGCCAGCAGTTCGGCTTCGGTGTCTGCCAATTCGGCGGTCACCGGCGGCGCCACCTCGCCCCAGTGGCCGTCAATATTCACGTAAAAACCGTGGCGACGGCGCACGGCAACGCCGTCAATCTGCTTTTCCTTGGTCAGCGGCAGGGCATAGCGATAAACCGAAATGGGCATGGGCGTGGCTTCCGAATAATTACTTTTATATAAAGGTAACACGCCGGCGCGACCGGCAACAGTATTCCTGGCAGTGCGACAGGCCATGCCAAAAAGTTTGCGATCGCTGCTTTTTCGGCTGTGGCGCAAGGGGGACAAGTCCTTTGCTTTTGTGAACTCGGTCTGGTTATACTGCGACCATCTTGTCGGAGTGCCCTTATGGGCTGAGACCGCGAAAGCGGGATCCGTTGAACCTGATCAGGCTAATACCTGCGAAGGGAAGCAAGTAAAGAATGTGCCACCGGATGTAGGCAGTTCTTTATCAACACTCCCGACAAGCATTTCACCAAATGGACGCAAAAGTGAGATCGCTATGTCAAAAAAAGTAAACCGTCGTGAAGTTCGCAGCCAGGCCCAGGAATACATTCACAACCTGAAGGGCGAACCCTTTCCGAACTCATCCCGTATTTATCTTGAAGGCTCACGCCCGGACCTGAAGGTCGCCATGCGTGAAATCGCCCTGGCCGACAGCTTCAAGGGCGGCAGCGAAGAAAACCCCATTTTCGAGCCCAATGCGCCGGTGCCGGTGTACGACACCTCCGGTGCCTACGGCGATCCCGAGTCCGAAATCGATGTGCGCCAGGGTCTGCCCCAGCTGCGCCACCAGTGGATTCTGGAACGCAACGACACCGAGGAGCTGGAAAACGCCACCTCCCATTTCACCCAGCAGCGCATGGCCGATGACGGCCTGGATCACCTGCGCTTTGAGCACCTGCCCAAGCCCCGCAAGGCCAAGCTGGGCCAGTGCGTAACCCAGATGCACTATGCCCGCAAAGGCATTATCACCCCCGAGATGGAATACATCGCCATTCGCGAAAACATGGGCCGCGAGCGGGTGCGGGACGAGCTGCTGCGCAAGCAGCATCCGGGTGAGAGCTTTGGCGCCAACCTGCCGGAAAACATCACCCCCGAATTTGTGCGCAAGGAAGTGGCCGAAGGCCGCGCCATCATTCCCGCCAACATCAACCACCCGGAAGCCGAGCCCATGATCATCGGCCGCAACTTTCTGGTGAAGATCAACGCCAACATCGGCAACTCGGCGGTGACCTCCTCCATCGAGGAAGAAGTGGAGAAACTGGTGTGGTCCACCCGCTGGGGCGCCGACACCGTGATGGACCTGTCCACCGGCCGCTACATTCACGAAACCCGTGAGTGGATCCTGCGCAACAGCCCGGTGCCCATCGGTACCGTGCCCATCTACCAGGCGCTGGAAAAGGTCAACGGCGTGGCCGAAGACCTGACCTGGGAGGTGTTCCGCGACACCCTGATCGAACAGGCCGAGCAGGGCGTGGACTATTTCACCATTCACGCCGGCGTGCTGCTGCGCTATGTGCCCATGACCGCCAAGCGCGTCACCGGCATCGTGTCCCGCGGCGGCTCCATCATGGCCAAGTGGTGCCTCACTCACCACAAGGAAAGCTTCCTGTACGAGAACTTCCGCGAGATCTGTGAAATCTGCGCCGCCTACGATGTGTCCCTGTCCCTGGGTGATGGCATGCGCCCGGGCTCCATCGCCGACGCCAACGACGAGGCCCAGTTTGCCGAGCTGCACACGCTTGGTGAGCTCACCAAGATCGCCTGGGAATACGACGTGCAGGTGATCATCGAAGGCCCCGGCCATATTCCCATGCACATGATCAAGCGCAACATGGAAGAGCAGCTCGAGCACTGCCACGAAGCGCCTTTCTATACGCTTGGCCCGCTGACCACCGACATCGCCCCGGGTTACGACCACTTTACCTCCGGCATCGGCGCCGCGCTGATCGGCTGGTATGGCTGCGCCATGCTCTGTTACGTTACTCCCAAGGAGCACCTGGGCCTGCCCAACAAGGAAGACGTGAAACAGGGCCTGATCACCTACAAGATCGCCGCCCATGCCGCCGACCTGGCCAAGGGCCACCCGGGTGCGCAAATCCGCGACAACGCCATGTCCAAGGCGCGCTTCGAGTTCCGCTGGCACGATCAGTTCAACCTGGCGCTGGACCCGGACACCGCCCGGGAATATCACGACGAAACCCTGCCCCAGGAGTCGGGCAAGGTGGCGCACTTCTGTTCCATGTGCGGACCCAAGTTCTGCTCCATGAAGATCACCCAGGACGTGCGCGATTATGCCGCCAGCCTGGAAAACAACATTCAGGTGCAGCTGGTGGGCATGGACGGCCAGCCCGAACTGGTGCAGGCCGGCATGGCGAAAATGTCGGAAGAATTCAAGAAACGCGGCGGTGAGTTGTATCACCAGGCCGATAAACTGGAGCGAGAATCTCTATGACAAAACCCATCGTCTGGACCATAGCCGGTTCCGACTCGGGCGGCGGGGCCGGCATTCAGGCCGATCTGCACACCATTCATGCACTGGGCGGCCACGGCTGCTCGGTGATCTCCGCCATCACCGCCCAGAATTCGGTATCGGTGTCCATGGTGGAGCCGGTACTGATGCAGGCTTTTACCAGCCAGCTGGTATCCCTCTCCACCGACATGCAGGCCGCCGCCATCAAGATTGGCCTGCTGCCCGGTGGCCTGCGTGCCGAGGTGCTGGCGCGCTACCTCAAGGAATACCGCCGCCAGTGGCAGCCCTGGGTGGTGCTGGATCCGGTGGCCATTGCCAGCACCGGCCAGTCCATGGCCGAGCCCAACCTGCTGCCGGCGATCAAGGCACACCTGCTGCCGGAAGTGGATCTGATCACCCCCAACGCCGTGGAGCTGGAAGCCCTGTCGGGCATCGCGCCCGACTCGCCCGAGCGCCTGCGGGCCGGCGCCGCCGCCCTGCGGGAAATGGGCGCGGGCGCCGTGCTGGTCAAGGGTGGCCACCTCGGCTGGACCGGGGATCAGTCCATCGACTTTTACAGCGACGGCGAGCGGGAAATCTGGCTGGCCAGCCCGCGCCTGGATACTCGGCACGGTCATGGCACCGGCTGCACCCTGTCGTCGGCCATTGCCACCGCCGTGGCCCAGGATTACCCGATTGAAGACGCCCTGGTGTTGGCCAAGGCCTACGTCAACCAGGGCCTGAAAGCCGCCGAAGCCATTGGCGCCGGTGCCGGCCCGGTGGCCCACCTGGGCTGGCCCACCAACCTCGACGACTTCCCCACCGTGGTCATGCCCGGCAGCAAGCTGGCCGAGCGGCTGGGCATCAGTGGTCCGCATCCGCAGGCCGCCTTTGCCGCCATGGACACTCACAAGCTGGGTCTGTACCCGGTGGTGACCACCGTGGCCTGGCTGGAGCGGCTCTTGAAACAAGGTGTTCGCACCCTGCAGTTGCGCATCAAGGACAAGGCCGATGCCGAGGTGGCGGAAGACATTTGCGCCGCCGTCGAGCTGGGCCGGCGTTATAACGCCCGGCTGTTTATCAACGACTACTGGCGGCTGGCCATTGAGCACGGCGCCTACGGCGTGCACCTGGGTCAGGAAGACATCGAAGTCGCGGATCTGGAGGCCATTCGCGCCGCCGGCCTCAAGCTGGGGCTCTCCACCCACGGCTATTACGAAATGCTGCGGGCCCGGGAGCTGAAGCCGTCCTACCTGGCGCTGGGGCATATCTTCCCCACCAAGACCAAGGACATGCCGTCTCGTCCGCAGGGCCTGGAGCGGCTGCACCGCTATGTGGCGCTGATGCAGGGCGAGTTTCCGCTGGTGGCCATTGGCGGCATCAGCAAGGATCGGGTACCGCTGGTGGCACAAACCGGCGTGGGCAGCATTGCCCTGGTTACCGCCATTACCGAGGCGGCCGATCCGGACGCGGCGACCCGGGAACTGCTGCACATGGTGGAGGGCTAAACATGCTCAGCGATAGCGAATTCATGCGATACAGCCGGCACCTGTTGCTGGAAGAGGTGGGTGAGGAAGGCCAACTCAAGCTGAAAAACGCCTCCGTGCTCATCGTCGGTCTGGGCGGGCTGGGCTCGCCCGCCTCCCAGTATCTGGCGGCGGCCGGGGTGGGCACCCTGTGGCTGGCCGACTTCGATCAGATTGAGGTCAGCAACCTGCAACGCCAGACCCTGTATGACACCGACAGCCTGAAAATGGCCAAGGCCGAGGTGGCTCGGGAAAAGCTGCAAAAGCTCAATCCCGAGGTCGAGCTGGTGGCGGTGAATCAGAAGATGGACGAGCACAGCCTGGCCGGCTTTGTGGGTGAGGTGGATCTGGTGCTGGACTGTACCGACAACATGACGGTACGCCAGGCCCTGAACGCCACCTGCTATGCCCAGGGCAAACCCTTGCTGGTGGGCGCGGCCATTCGCTTTGAAGGCCAGCTGCTGGCGCTGGATCCGTCCCGCGACCATGGATGCTATCGCTGCCTGTATGGCCCTGAAATGGAAGAACGGCTGACCTGCAGCAATGCCGGTGTCATTGGCCCCGTGGTGGGCACCATCGGCCTGTTGCAGGCACTGGAAGCCATCAAGTATTTAACCGGCACCGGCACCGTGCCCTGGGGTGAGCTCAAGCTGTTTGACGCCAAGGCCCACCGCTGGCACGGCCTTCGAGTGCCCAAGGATCCGGCCTGTCCGGTATGTGGACCCAAGGGGAACTAACACCATGCATATTATTCTCAACGACGAACAACATCCCCTGACCGAGGGCACCACCCTGGCGCAACTGCTGGCCGAGCTGGAGCAGGACAAGCCCGGGGTGGCGGTGGCGCTTAACCGTGAAGTGGTGGCGCGCAGCCTGTGGGCCGAACGCCAACTGGCCCCCAACGACAACATTACCCTGTTCCACGCCATTGCCGGAGGCTGACATGAGTCTGAAAATTGCCGATAAAACCTTTGAATCCCGCCTGTTTACCGGCACCGGCAAGTTTGCCAACGGCCGCCTGATGCAGGACGCCCTGCAAGCCTCCGGCTCCCAGCTGGTGACCATGGCGCTGAAGCGGGTGGACCTGAACAACCACAGCGACGACATTCTGCCGCCGCTCTTGAAGCTGGGCGTGAACCTGCTGCCCAACACCTCCGGCGCCAAGGATGCGGACGAAGCGTTGTTTGCCGCCCGTCTGGCCCGGGAAGCCCTGGGTACCAACTGGCTGAAGCTGGAGATCCACCCGGATCCCAAATACCTGCTGCCCGACCCCATCGAGACCCTGAAAGCCGCCGAGCGGCTGGTGCAGGAAGGTTTTGTGGTGCTGCCCTATTGCGGCGCCGATCCCGTGTTGTGCAAGCGGCTGGAAGAAGTGGGCTGTGCCGCCGTCATGCCCCTGGGTGCGCCCATCGGCTCCAACAAGGGCCTGGTGACCCATGACTTCCTGGAAATCATCATCGAGCAGTCCACGGTGCCCGTGGTGGTGGACGCCGGCATCGGCGCCCCCAGCCATGCCGCCTACGCCATGGAGCTGGGCGCCGACGCCGTGCTGGTGAACACCGCCATCGCCGTGGCCGGCGACCCGATTGCCATGGGCGACGCCTTCCGCCGGGCGGTGATCGCCGGTCGCATGGGCTATGAAGCCGGTCTGGCCGGACAAAGCCGGCAGGCCCAGGCCTCCAGCCCGCTGACCGCCTTCCTGGAGACCTTATGAGTTTCTTCGATGTCTGGTCATCCATGGACTGGGATGACGTCAAGATGAGCATTTACGGCAAGCAGCCCAGGGACGTGGAGCGGGCGCTGGCCAAACCCAAGCGGGATCTGAACGACTTTATGGCGCTGATCTCGCCGGCGGCCGAGCCCTACCTCGAACAAATGGCGCAGCAGTCCTACCGCCTGACCCGGCAGCGCTTCGGCAATACCGTGGGCTTTTATATTCCGCTGTATCTGTCCAACCTGTGCGCCAACGACTGCACCTATTGCGGTTTCTCCATGAGCAACCGGCTCAAGCGCAAGACCCTGAGCGCCGAGGAAATCGAGCAGGAATGCCTGGCCATCAAGGCCATGGGCTTCGATACCGTGCTGCTGGTGACCGGCGAGCACGAGGGCAAGGTGGGCCTGGACTACTTCAAGCAGATGCTGCCCATCGTCAAACGCCATTTCAGCTATGTGATGATGGAAGTGCAGCCGCTGTCTCAGGAAGAGTACGCCGAGCTGCGCCAGTACGGCCTCGACAGCGTCATGGTGTATCAGGAAACCTACCAGCACCTGACCTATGACGAGCACCATATTCGCGGCAAGAAGAAGGACTTTCGCTGGCGCCTGGAAACCCCGGATCGCCTGGGCAAGGCCGGTATAGACAAGATCGGCCTGGGCGCCCTGTTCGGGCTGGAAGACTGGCGGGCCGACAGCTTCTATGTGGCGGCGCACCTGCGCTATCTGCAGAAGCACTACTGGAAGACCCGTTATTCGGTGTCCTTCCCGCGCCTGCGGCCCTGCACCGGTGGCCTGCAGCCCAAGTCGATCATGACCGACCGCCAGCTGGTGCAGTTGATCTGCGCCTATCGCATGCTCGACGGCGAGCTGGAGCTGAGCCTGTCTACCCGGGAAGCTCAGGAATTCCGCGACAAGGTGATCCCCCTCGGAGTCACCAGCATCAGCGCCGGCTCCAAGACCCAGCCCGGCGGCTATGTGGACAACGTCAAGGAAGAGCTGGAGCAGTTCGAAATCGACGACGACCGCAGCCCTGCCGAAGTGGCCAGGGCCATTGCCGCCACCGGCCTGCAGCCGGTGTGGAAGGACTGGGACAACAGCTATTCTGCCAGCCGCTGAAGCTTAAAGCCGACCGGCAGCGCAAATCTTGCCGTAGGTTGGCGATGAGCGCAGCGAATCCCAACATTCCGCAGCCGCCTTTGGTGTTGGAATTCGCTGCGCTCATTCCAACCTACTACTGCTGCAGCCAAGGTTTTGTCAGCCCACAGATTCCAATGAAATATCGTCACCCCCGCGAAGGCGGGGGTCCATGCCGCAAACAGCTCTGTATTTTCGGTTGTGCGCAAAATTTAAACGCACGTCCTGATCAGTAGGTTGTGATGAGCGCAGCGAACCACAACATATTCATATTCAGGTCACGACGAACCGGGTCGCCGCTATGCCCACAGGCGTGGCAGTTGCCCACGGCAACGTCTAGAATGGTCGTTTTTATCACCCACCCCGAGGCAGCATGAACAACACGCACAGCAAGGTGATCGGCTACATTCTGTGGATCTTCGGGTTCATGGGCGCCCACCGCTTTTACTACGGCCGTCCCGTCAGCGGCACCATCTACTTCTTTACCCTAGGCCTGTTTTTTATCGGCTGGATTGTGGACCTCTTCCTGATCCCGTCTTTGGACAGGGCCGCCGATCAGCGCTTTGCCACCGGCCCCAAGGACTACAGCATCACCTGGATACTGATGACCTTTCTCGGTTTCTTTGGTCTGCACCGGCTCTATATGGGCAAGTGGATCACCGCCATTATCTGGTTCCTTACCGGCGGCCTGTTCCTTGTCGGTTACCTCTACGACTACTGTACCCTCAACACCCAGATAGACGAGGTCAACCGCCGCTCCCGGCGTTTCGGCTGAGCCGAATCAGGTCGCCATCAGCCGCAGGGCGAGTGCCCTGGCCTGCAGGGCGGCCTGCTTGTCGCCCTGCACCTGCGCCTGCACGATGGCGCCTTCCTTCAGCAGGCTCAGGGTTCGGGCCTGCTTCTTGGCGGCGCTCGCCTCCAGGCCCGCCTTCAATAAACAGGATGTCAGCATTCCCGTGACCGCTGTTTTGTGCCGGGCACACTGCCGGTGCAGCTCATGGCCGGGATCGCCGTACTCGGCACAGGTATTGATAAAAAAGCAGCCATGAAATGCCGTCAGGGCGACTGTTCTGTCGTTGATCCAGTCATCCAGTGCCGTGAACAGGGCTTCAATCACGCCCTCAGGGCCGGGCCCACGCCGCTCCAGGCGCCCCTCTAACCATTCCAGAAACACGCTATCCCGGTAGGCAATCACGGCGGCTACCAGCGCCTCCTTGCCGGAAAAATGGTGATACAGGGTTTTTTTGGCAATGCCCGACTCCTGCAATATCTGATTGATGCCCACGGCATGAATGCCCTGCCGGTAGAACAGGTCAAAGGCGGTGGTTACGAGCTGCTGGCGCTTATCCATGTGGTTCTCCCGTTGTTGATGACATATTGACAGGGGTAGACCAGTCTGTCTACATTGAGCGGGTGTAGACAGACTGGTCTACTTTCATTCAAGGAACAGAGCAATGAGCAGCAACGACAACGGTTTTTTTCGGTTTATCGGGCGTTATCCGGCCATGGTGGCGGGATTGGGGGCCATGTTGTGCATCACCACCCTGGCCGGGCTGGATGGCCTGCAGTCCAGCGGACTGTGGCTGATGGCACCTTTTGGCGCCACCATGGTGATTCTGTTCGGCCTGCCCGACAGTCCCCTGGCCCAGCCCCGGAACATTTTTTTCGGCCATCTGCTCACCACCCTGGTGGGACTGATCGTGCTGAACGGCCTCGGCGTGCAGCCCTGGTCACTGGGGCTGGCGGTGGGACTGGCTGTCAGCCTGATGCTGCTGACCCACACCACCCATCCGCCGGCGGGTGCCAATCCGCTGATCGTGATGCTGAGCGGTCAGGGCTGGGACTTTCTGTGGTCGCCGGTGGCGTTAGGGGCCGTTATCATCATCCTGGGTGGCCTGGTGTTTCACCGCAGCACCGGCCGGCGTTATCCCGTGCGCTGGTAACTGCGGGGCAACGTTCATGTTTTACGTGCTATCCGGTAGCATCTGGCCATAAACATGAACATGTGCAAGGGGCACCATGAACACCAAACAAATCATTACCGCGCTCAAGGCGGTGCGGGTGCAAAAGCCGCTGGTGCTGAACATCACTAATTTTGTGGTGATGAACAACAGCGCCAACGGCCTGCTGGCGCTGGGGGCCTCGCCGATAATGGCCCACTCCCGGGAAGAGCTGGCGGAGCTGGTGCCCCTGGTGGGCGCCGTGGTGATTAATATCGGCACCCTGGACAGCAGCTGGATTGAACGCATGGTGCTGGCGGTGGAGCTGGCCAACCGGCACGGCAAGCCGGTGGTGCTGGATCCGGTGGGTTGCGGTGCCAGCAGCCTGCGCACCCATACCTCACGCCGGCTGGCTGCACTGGCCGAGCGGCTGATTATTCGTGCCAATGCCTCCGAGATCATCGCCCTGGCCGGCGATTCGTCACAGGGCAGGGGGGTGGACGGCCTGGATAGGGTGGAGTCGGCGCTGGCGGCGGGGCATTACCTGGCGGATCATTATGAGGCCAGTGTGGTGATCTCCGGTGAAACCGACATCATTATTCATGAAAAAAGCGAAATCAGGCTGCGTAATGGCAATACCATGATGCCCTTTGTCACCGGCATGGGCTGCACCCTGTCGGCGCTCACCGGCGCCTTTGCCGCCGTGGGCGAGGCCTCGGGGGTGGCCGCGGCGGCGGTGATGGGGGTTGCGGGTGAGGTGGCCGGCGGCCAGTCGCCGGGCCCGGGCAGCCTGCAGCTGAATCTGCTCGACACCCTTTACCGTCTGGATGCCGAGACCCTGGACAAGCGCCTGAATATTGCGGTGAACACCCCATGAACCCCTATCGCTTATATCTGGTTACCGACGAACAGCTTTCCGTTGACCGTCTGCAACATGTGGTCGGCGAAGCGGTGGCCGGCGGCGTGACCCTGGTGCAGGTGCGGGAAAAACACGGTGATGTGCGCGCCTTTATCGAACGGGCCGAGGCGGTGCAAGACGTGCTCAGGGGTACCGGTGTGCCGCTGATCATCAACGACCGGGTGGACGTGGCGCTGGCGGTCAACGCCGACGGCGTGCACCTGGGACAGTCCGATATGCCCGCGGCTTACGCCCGGCGCCTGCTGGGGCCGGATCGGCTGTTGGGACTGTCGGTGGAAAGCGACGGCCAGTTATTAGAAGCCGAATCACTGCCGGTGGATTATCTGGGCCTGAGCGCCATCTTTGCCACGCCCACCAAAACCAACCTGATCAAGGAATGGGGGTTGAATGGGCTGAGCCGGGCGCTGACGCAAAGTTCTCATCCCATTGTGGCCATTGGTGGTATTCATGCCGGCAATTTACGCGAAGTTTCAAAAACTGGCGTGCATGGTGTGGCGCTGGTGTCGGCCATCTGCGCCGCTCCCTGCCCGAGATCGGCGGCGGCCATGCTGATTTCCCATATGGGTGAGTAGCGCGGGTGATATGTCGGTGTCACGCAGCCTGTTAACATAAAAAATTAGTGTGCAACTGTTTCGTGTTGATGGGTACTTTTACTCTATATATTCGTATTTGTTTGTAAAAAAACGAAAAATTCCTTTAGTATTGCAAGGTTTTTGCAACAAAGGAGTGCACGTGTGAGCAAGCAAAAAATCGCGATTTTGGGCGCCGGACCCAGTGGTCTGGCACAGTTGAGAGCGTTTGAAGCGGCTCGCAGGGCAGGGGTGCAGAACCTGCCGGAAATCGTTTGTTTTGAAAAGCAAAGTGATATCGGCGGCATGTGGAACTACACATGGCGCACGGGACTGGATAAGAACGGCGAGCCGGTTCATGGCAGCATGTATCGGTATTTGTGGTCCAATGGCCCGAAAGAGTGTCTGGAGTTTGCCGACTATTCCTTTGACGAGCACTTTGGCCGGGCCATTCCTTCCTACCCGCCGCGGGCCGTGCTGAAAGACTACATCATGGGTCGTATCGACAAGCAGGCCATTTCCAAATACGTCCGTTTTGAGTGTCCGGTGCGTTGGGTCAGCCATGACGACCGCACCGGCAAGTTCACCGTCACCGTGATGAACCACAAGACCGGTGAGCAGGAAAGCGACGAATTCGACTATGTGGTGGTGGCCACCGGCCACTTCTCCACCCCCAACATGCCTTACTTTGAAGGCGTGGAGCAGTTCCCGGGCCGAGTGCTGCATGCCCATGACTTCCGTGACGCCTTGGAATTCAAGGACAAGAACGTGCTGCTGGTGGGTGCCAGCTACTCGGCGGAAGACATCGGCTCCCAGTGCTACAAGTACGGCGCCAAATCGGTGACCATCAGCTATCGCAGCAACCCGCTGGGCTTTGACTGGCCAGAGGGCATGGAAGAACGGCCGCTGCTGGCCCACTTCGATGGCAACACCGGCTATTTTGCCGACGGCTCCACCAAGGAGTTTGACGCCATCATCATGTGCACCGGCTACCTGTTTCACTTTCCGTTTCTGCCGGACGCGCTGCGGCTCAAGACCCATAACTGCCTGTATCCGGACAACCTGTACAAGGGTATTTTCTACCAGCACAACCCGAAGATGATCTATCTGGGCATGCAGGATCAGTATTTCACCTTCAACATGTTCGACGCCCAGGCCTGGTATGCTCGCGATGTGATCCTCGGCAAAATTACCCTGCCGGAAGCGGAGGAGCGCCGCCAGGACATGGCCCACTGGCTGGATCGCCATGAGCGGCTGGGTGGCTGCTGCGACGCCATCGACTTTCAGGCCAGCTACATTCGCGATCTGCTCGGCCCCACCGACTACCCCGAATTCAGGGTGGAAGATCAGGCCGCCTTGCTCAAGGAGTGGCAGCAGGACAAGCAGGCCGGCATCATGAACTTTCGCGAGCAGTGCTATCGCTCTACCGTAACCGGCACCATGGCGACCCGCCTGCCGGCCAGCTGGCTGGAGATCAAGGACGACTCGCTGGAAAGCTTTATGTCCCTCGACTTTATTGAGAACAAGCGTTTCGACAAGGTCGACTGAGGCCTGGCCCGGCAGGAAAAAGCCCGCTTAGGAAGCGAGCTTTTTTTTGTTGCCGGGCTGGCTACCCTTCGAGATCGAGGATCTCATGTTGCACTGCAATAAGGATCCTTGCACTCGGATCCCCGCAAGATCCGAGTGGGGATCCAGATCTGCAGGCCAGTACAGCGTTCAGTTGAACCGGGTGCGGAAACGGCGGTAGTCGCGTAGTGCCTGCTCCTGACTGATGGCGCGCAGGCGCAGCTCGCTGCCCGGCGGGCACTGGGCCAGGCGGGCACAGGCCAGCGGGCTGAGGGTGCCGAGGCGGGGGTAGCCGCCAATGGTTTGTCGGTCATTGAGCAGTGCGATGGGCTGGCCGTCGGGGGGCACCTGCACCGCTCCCAGGCTGATGCCTTCCGACACCATGGAGGTCAGCTTGCACTTCAGGGTCGGGCCAAGCAGGCGCACGCCCATGCGATCGGCCCGGGTGTCGACCTGCCAGGGCCGGTTAAAGGCCTCAAACAGGCTGGCGCCGTCAAATTCGGCAATCTGGGCGCCGGGGATCAGTCCGAGCACCACGGGCTCGGCGTAATCGGGCAGTGCGTTCACCGGCAGGGGGCGGGCCTGACCGCCGCCGGCGAAGGCCAGCCTGTCCCCTTCGGCCAGCTTGCTGCCGTCCCCTCTGTGACCACCGAGGCCGTCGCGTACCACGCAGGCGGCGCTGCCCAGCACCGGCTCGGCAACGAAACCGCCGGCCACCGCCAGATAGCCGCGCACACCCTGCCGGCACATGTCCAGGCTGAGCCGCTGGCCGGCCTTGAGGGTAAAGGATTGCCAGCCGGGCTGGGGCTCGCCGTTGCGGCTGGCCTGCATGTCGGCACCGGTCAGTGCCAGCAGGCAGTCATGCTCGGCAGTCAGCTCCAGCCCGCCCAGGGTGATCTCGACGGCGGCACTGCCCCAGGGATTGCCCACCAGCCAGTTGGCCCAGGCCCAGGCGTGCAGATCGGCCGGGCCGCCCTGAGTAATACCCAGCCGGCGTATGCCAAAGCGACCGGCGTCCTGCACCGTGGTCAGGGGGCCGGGGCGGTTGATGGTGATGAATCCCGCGCTCATTTAACGCTCCTCCATGGGGGTGGTGTCGCCGCCCAGCCGTTCGAATTCGGCCTTGCCGACCGGGGTAAAGCGTACCCGATCACCCACCTGCAGCAGGCTGAGTGCTTCGCTGGCCGGATCGAACAGGCGGGCGCTGGTGCGGCCGAGCAAATTCCAGCCGCCGGGTGAGGCCTGGGGGTAGGCGGAAGTCTGGCGGCCGGCAATGGCCACGCTGCCCGCCGGCACTCGCCGGCGCGGCGTATCGAGCCGGGGCAGTTCCAGCGCTGGCGGCACCGAGCCCATAAAGGCAAACCCGGGGGCGAAGCCAAGGGCAAACACTCGGTAGGTGTGCTCACTGTGCAGGGCGATAAGCCGGGTCGCATCCAGACCGGTGCTTTGTTCCAGCCGGGCCATGTCGGGGCCCACGCTGGGGTGATACCACACCGGCAGCTCCTTGATCGGGACCTCTCCTTCATCCTGATCCGGACGCAACCGGGCCAGAATGTCCGCCAGCAGGCGGCGAGCCTCGGCATGGTCCAGGATCAGGGCATCGAACTGCACCAGCACCGTGGTGTATGAAGGAATGAGGTCAATCAGCCGGGGGCCAAAGGCCTGTTCGCAGGCACGCACCAGGGCGGTGATCCAGCCCATGTTGCGCTCGTCGATATGATCGAACAGGCGCACCAGCCAGGCGTCCATGCCGGCATTCTCCAGCCGGGGCAGGGCACTCACGACAGCGACTCCAGTGCCTGGCGAATGGCCTGAATGGCGGCGATAGACTCCGGGTTGTCGCCGTGCACGCACAGGGTATCGGCAACGAGGCGCAGCGCGCTGCCGTCGCTGGCGACCAGTGTTTCGCCCTGGGCAATGCGCCGGGCTTGCTCGACGATCACTTTGGCATCGTGATGCACGGCGCCGGCCTGACTGCGCGGCACCAGAAAGCCATCGGCGTCGTAGGCCCGGTCGGCGAAGGCTTCAAACCAGAGGGTAACACCATGCTGGTCGGCCAGCTCCCGGGCCGGACGAGGGTCGGCGGTGGCCATCAGCATCAGCGGCAGGCCGGCGTCAAAGGCGGCCACGGCGCGCATTACCGCCGCCAGCCGGTCGTGATCACGCATCATGTCGTTGTAGAGGGCGCCGTGGGGTTTGACGTAATGCACTTGTGTGCCCTCGGCCCGGCAGATGGCGTTAAGTGCCCCCAGTTGGTAGAGCACCATGTTTTCCACTTCGGTGGGAGAACAGGCCAGGGAGCGGCGGCCAAACCCTACCAGATCCGGGTAGGCGGGATGGGCGCCCACGTTCACCTTATGCTTCAGGGCCAGGCGCACGGTACGGCGCATGGTGTCCGGGTCGGCGGCGTGAAAGCCACAGGCCACGTTGGCCAGATCGACAAAGGGCATCACCGCCTCGTCCATTCCCATTTTCCAGGGGCCGAGGCTCTCCCCCATATCGGCATTCAGCAGTAGTTTTGGCATGGCGGCCACTCTCTCCGTGATGGTTACTCTGCCTATCTTACTGTGCCCGGCCAGGCCGGGCACCCCGCTTAGCAGCAGGCTTTTTTCAGCGCCGGCCAGTCAACCCGCTGCAGATGCATGCCATGGTTGCCCTTGTAGGGGGCAGGTTGGGGTGATGACCAGTCCGCCAGCAACGCGGGCTCGACTGCATAGATCTCCACGTCCAGCGGGTTACAGGTTTCCAGCGGGTCGCGTGCTTCCGGTCCCCACAGGTCGATGGACAGATCTCCGCCCGGGCAGCAGGACATGGCGCACAGCAGGTCGATTTCGGCGAAGAACTCCAGGTAGTCTCCCTTTTGGGCCGGACAGGCCTTCATGAAGTACTGGTCGTCGTCGTTCAGGCCGGTGCACTGGAACACGTTGAGCACGTCGTGCACGTCCAGTTCGGTAAGGCCGTAAGGCTGTACCGCCCGTACCAGGTTGGAGTGGCAGTGGAAGTCAAAGTCCTCGCCGGTGAGCAGGCGGTTCACATAGGGATCGCAGCGGGTACCCAGCAGGTCATGTACTCGGCCGCCGTCTTCGTCGACACCGTAGTCGGCCAGGCTGTCGTCGATGATGGTAGCCATGGGTCTCAGATAGGGCAGGGTGGACCACAGCCGATCATAGGTGCTGACGTGGGCACGCTGCAGCTGGCGGGTGCGCGAAGCCCACATCCGCTCGCGAGGGTTGTGCAGGTTCCACATATTGAAATCCCCTACCTGAGGGCCTTCGGTCACCTTGATGCGAAATACGTGACCGGCGGGCACCACCCAGGCCTGGCCGTCGCGCATCGGTACGGTAACCGTTTCGAGCAGGGTGCGCTCGGTGTTGGCGGCGGTGAGCCGGTCGTAGAAGGCTTTATCCACATCCAGTATGGATCCCTTGGTTGCCTGATAGGCTGCGGGTACTTTGGCCATGTTGGCTGACTCCTGTTGATGATGAATTAGTGGCTGGTGGTCACGGCGGCCGGAGTGGCACGGTTGCCCAGGGCCTGCAGTAGGGTGTCAAAGCGGCGCTGTTCGCGTTCGGCGCCACCCAGGCGGCTGACCACCACTATGGCCAGCAGTGAAGCGAAGAAGCCGGGAACCACCTCAAAGATGTCGAAGATGCCGGCCGGGCCGCCGCTCAGCGGCTTCCACAGGGCCACCACCAGGGCGCCGGTGAGCAGGCCGGCGATGGCGCCGTTGCGGCTCATGCTGCGCCAGAACAAAGACAGCAGAATGACCGGGCCAAAGGCAGCACCGAAACCGCCCCAGGCGTAGGCGACCAGCTCCAGAATGCTGCTGTCTCGATCCGTAGCCATGATGCCGGCGATCACGGCCACCGCCGCTACACTCAGTCGGCCAACCCAGACCAGTTCCTGCTGGCTGGCTTGAGGCCGCATAAAGCCACGGTACAGATCTTCGGACAGGGCGCTGGAGCAGACCAGCAACTGGGAATCTATGGTGCTCATGATGGCGGCCAGCACCCCGGCCAGTACGAAGCCGGCGACCCAGGGGTTAAGCATCAGATGGGCCAGATCGAGAAACACTCGTTCGCTGTTGTCCAGGTTGCCGCCGAACCACTGAAAGCCGAACACGCCGACCGCCACCGCGGAGCCCATGGTGATCACGGACCAGCCCAAGGCGATGCGACGGGACACGGCGATGTCTTCACGTTTGCGTACCGCCATAAAGCGCACCACCACGTGGGGCTGACCGCAGTAACCGATGGCCCAGCCGGCCAGAGAAATCATGCCTATCAGGCTGATATCGTCCCAGAAGCCCTTCATGGCGGGAGCCTGGGCCGGCAACTTGGTGTCGACGGGCAGGTTGAGCCAGGTCATCACTGCTACTGACAGCAGCGCCAGGGCCATCATGATGCCCTGCACCAGATCGGTCCAGGAGGCGGCGAGAAAGCCGCCGAGAAAGGTGTAGGAGACTATGATCAGGGCACCGGCCCACAGGGCTGTGTGGTAGTCGATCTCGAACAGGCTTTCAAACAGCACGGCGCCGCCGACCATGCCGGCCGACACATAAAACGTGAAGAACAACAGCATGACCAGGGACGACAGGGTACGCAGTATGCGGTTGCGATCATCGAAACGGCTTTCCAGGTAGTCGGGTAGGGTCAGGGCGTTGCCGGCAGCCTCGGTGAACACCCGCAGCCGTTCGGCAATCAGGGTCCAGTTCAGGTAGATGCCGATCACGGTCCAGATGGCGATCCAGGCCTGACCCAGGCCCTGGGAGAAGATGGCGCCGGGCAGGCCCATCAGGGCCCAGCCGCTCAGGTCCGAGGCGCCGGCACTGAGTGCCGCCACGCTAGGGGGCAGGTTACGGCCGCCCAATATGTAGTCAGACAGGTTCTTAGTGGCCCGATAGAAGTAAAATCCGATGCCGAGCATCATCAGCAAATAGAGTCCGAAAGAGACCAGCACTGCCGTGTCCATAGAGATACCTCGTTGTTTCTTCCCTGATTGAGATCGGTGTGACCGGGGCATGGCCGGGGCGCCACCCCTGGCGCAAAACCTGATGAGAACGAGGTTATATATGTTTTTAATTATCTAAAAGTGATATAAATTCGATCATTATATGAATTTAAGTCATGTTTTATGGTGCGCCCCAGCCTGTCTTCCCTGAAAGCCTTTGATGCCATCGTCTCGACCGGCAGCCTGAGGGCGGCGGCTCAGGCCTTGAGCATTACCCAGTCGGCAGTCAGCCACCAGCTGCGCCGGCTGGAAGACAGCCTGGGAGTCGCCCTGGTGGCCCGCAGCGGACGCGGCGTGGTGCCGACCGCCGAAGGGCGGCGGCTGGCGGAAGGGTTGCGTGAAGGGTTTCGCCTGCTCGACCAGGCGGTGGATGGCCTGTTGAGTAAGGAACAGGGGCAGCGATTGCGGGTGCGCTGCCTGCCCTCTGTGGCGGTGCGCTGGCTGATCCCGCGCCTGAGTGGCTTTCGCGAGCGCTACCCGGAGCTGTCCATTAGCATTCAGTATGCCGATTACCTCTATGCTCCCATCGATGCCGAGGCCGATGTGCTGATCAACTGGCTGGATGGCGAGCCGCCGGCACAGGCCGAGGGGCAGCGGTTGTTTTCCGGGGCCACCTATCCGGTGGCCAGCCCCTTGTATCTGGATCGAGTGGGGGAAGCCCGTCAGCCGGTGGACTTGCTGCACTGGGAACTGCTGCACGATCATTCCCACCAGCCCTGGCAGCAGTGGTTTCGGCACCACGGGCTCAATCCGGCTACCCTGAGCGACGGCGGCATTTACCAGGAATTCAACCTGCTCAGCGCCGCTGCCATTACCGGTCAGGGAGTAGCCTTGTGTCCGCTCCGGCTGATCGAGGACGAACTGCTTCAGGGCACCCTGCTGACCTTGTTCGATCAGCCGGTGAATGAACAGCGGGCGTACTGGCTGTTCCATCATCCCCAGCCGTCGACGGCGGTGCAGGTCTTTTGCGATTGGATTCGGGAGCAGGCTGCGAACGGGGCGGTCCAGGGGGGTGATCCCGGGCTCAGCCCCCGGCCGAGCAGATAATCGAAATACTATTGCCAGCGGGCGTTTTCCGATTATGATATGCGCTCATTTTAACCAAGAGGTCCGGCCAAACGCCGGTGTACTATATGGACTGCTCGCGAAGTTGCTTGCAACACGCTGTTAATCACTCATTTTCCTGCCTTTCCCCGCTTTTTCCGGCGTCCGCCGTTTTGTTCCGACCCGCTCGCTGCCGTGACTATACTCACGTTTCCGGCCTGGCGCGCGTGATTCGCTGATCCGCTTAACCACATTCTCTCAACGAGGTAAAACATGGAATTCCTGATGGATCCGTCCGTGTGGGCGGGTTTGCTGACACTGGTTATTCTTGAAATCGTACTGGGTATCGACAACCTGGTATTTATTGCCATTCTGGTGAAAAAACTGCCGCCTCATCAGCGGGAAAAAGCACGGGTGATAGGCCTGACCCTGGCGCTGGTGATGCGCCTGGGCCTGTTGAGTGTGGTGTCCTGGCTGGTGACGCTGACCACACCGCTGGTGACCCTGGGCAGCTTCAGCTTCTCGGGGCGGGACCTCATTCTCATGGCCGGTGGTCTGTTCCTGCTGTTCAAGGCCACCTCCGAGCTGCACGAGCGGCTGGAAGGCAACATGCAGGAAGAGGAGAAAAGCAATGTCTATGCCGGCTTTGGCGTGGTGATTGCCCAGATCCTGGTGCTGGATGCGGTGTTTTCGCTCGACTCCATTATTACCGCCGTGGGCATGGTCGATAACCTGGCGGTGATGATGATCGCCGTGGTGGTCGCCATGGCGGTGATGCTGGCGGCATCCAAATCCCTGACCGACTTCGTCAACGCCCACCCCACGGTCGTGGTGCTGTGCCTGAGCTTCCTGCTGATGATCGGTTTCAGCCTGGTGGCGGAAGGCTTTGGCTTCCACATTCCCAAGGGTTATCTGTATGCGGCCATTGGCTTCTCGATTCTTATCGAGTTCTTTAACCAGCTGGCCCAGCGCAACAAGGTCCGCCAGGAAGCCCACCGGCCCCTGCGGGAACGCACCACAGACGCCATTTTCCGGCTGATGGGGGGCAAGCTGAAGGCCGAAGACGAGTCTGAAGAAGCGCCCCAGCAAACCGAGCAGCAGGGCTTTGTGGAAGAAGAGCGCAATATGATAAGCGGCGTGCTGTCGCTGGCCGAGCGCTCCATTCGCACCGTGATGACGCCCCGCTCCGACATCGTCTGGCTGGACGTGAACGACACGCGGGAAGAGCAGGTGGCGGAGCTGATGGCTTCGTCCCACAGCCAGTTCCCGGTGTGCGACGGCGAGCTCGACAACCTGCTGGGCGTGGTGCGGGCCAAGGATCTGATGGCCGGCCTGAAGGCTGGCAAGACCCTGGCGGAGCTGGCGGAAGGCGGCGCGCCCATTATCGTGCCCGACAGCATCAGCGTGATCCGACTGCTCAACGTGCTGCGCGACGCCCGCGGCAACATGGTGCTGGTGAACGATGAGTTCGGCACCGTGCAGGGTCTGGTCACGCCCCACGACCTGCTGGAAGCCATTGTCGGCGAGTTTCTCGACGAAGACGAGGATCCGGAAGTGCTGGTGGAAGACAACGGCTGGCTGGTCAAGGGCAGTACCGATCTGCACTACCTGGAGCAGGTACTGTCACGCAAGGGATTGGTGGATCCGGATGACGAATACGCCACCCTGGCGGGCATGCTGCTGGCGCTGGCCGGTCAGCTGCCGGAAGCCGGTGCCGTGTTTGAGCACGAGGATCTGCGCTTTGAGGTCACGGAAGTGGAAGACTTCCGCATCGCCCAGGTGCGCATCACTCCGCTCGCCGCCTGAACCGGTGACTGATCAACAAGGGAGCACGTCGGTGCTCCCTTTTTTTGTGTCCGTTACCGCGCCGGTTACTGGGCGAGGATCAGGTCGGTGACCGCCTGGCCAAGCTCCTGGGTGCTGGCCGTGCCGCCCATGTCCCGGGTCAGGGAGAGTCGGTCGCGAATGGCGGCTTCCACCGCGCTCATGATGGTGTCGTGCATGGCCTGGCTGCCCAGGTGCTGCATCATCATGGCCGCTGCCCAGATGGTGCCGATGGGGTTGGCGATGTTCTGGCCGGCAATATCGGGGGCCGAGCCGTGCACCGGCTCAAACATGGAGGGAAAGGTTTTCTCCGGGTTGATATTGGCGGACGGCGCAATGGCAATGGTGCCGGTGCAGGCGGGACCCAGATCGGACAAAATATCCCCGAACAGGTTGGAGCCCACAATCACGTCGTAGAATTCCGGCATTCTCACCAGGTTGGCGGTGAAGATGTCGATATGGAACTGGTCCACCTTAAGGTCGGGGTAGTCTTTCGCCATGGCCGCCACCCGGCTGTCCCAGTAGGGCATGGAATGAAACAGGCCGTTGGACTTGGTGGCCGAGCTGAGGTGTTTCTTGTCCCGGGAGCGGGCCAGCTCAAAGGCATATTTCAGAATGCGGTCCGTGCCCTTGCGGGTAAAGATGCTTTGCTGGGAAACCACCTCGTCCTCGGTGCCTTCATACTGAATGCCGCCGATGGCGGAGTATTCGCCCTCTACGTTTTCGCGTACCACATAAAAGTCGATGTCACCGGGCTGTTTGTTGGCCAGCGGTGACTGCAGCCCTTCAAACAGGCGCACCGGACGCAGGTTGACATACTGGTTGAAGGCGCGGCGAATCGGCAGCAACAGGCCCCACAGGGAGATATGGTCGGGCACGCCGGGAAAGCCAACCGCCCCCAGGAAAATGGCATCGAACTTGCTGAGCTGCTCCAGGCCGTCGTCCGGCATCATTTTGCCGGTGCTGTGGTAGGTCTCGCACGACCAGTCGAAATGGGTGAACTCCATGCTGATGCCGTGCTTGCCGGCGGCGGCCTGCAGTACCTTCAGGCCTTCGGGAATGACTTCCTTGCCGATGCCGTCGCCGGGAATGACGGCGATATTGAAATGTGTTCCCATGATTACCCCTGGCTGTTCAAAGTGAGAATTTAGGCAACCAGTTTATGATCTGCTCTGATAAGATGTAGGCACGAAATGTAATCTTTGGGTTTACGGTTTATGGACAAGCTGCCCGCCCTGGAAGACATCAGGGTGTTTGTCACCGCCGCCCGCCTGATGAGTTTTGCCCGCGCGGCGGAGCAGTTGATGGTGTCTCCGGCCTATGTGTCCAAACGCATCAAGCTGCTGGAGGAAAACCTGGGGCTGGTGCTGTTCTTTCGCTCTGCCCGCGCCATCAGTCTGACCCCGGAAGGGGAAATCGTGCTCGGCACCGGCGAACAGCTGCTGCAGCAGCTGGCGCACATGAAGGCCGCACTGGGTGCCTGTCGTGAAGAGATTAGCGGTGTGCTGCGCATCAGCTGCAGCACCGGCTTTGGGGCGGCATACCTCAACCCCTTTATTCTGTCGCTGCGCGCGCGCTATCCACAACTGGGCATTGATCTGACCCTGGTCGACAGGCCGGTGGACCTCATCGGTGAACGCATGGATCTGGATCTGTGCATCGGCGGCACCCTGCCGGAGCAGCACATTGCACGGCGCCTCGCCAACAACATCAGGATCCTTTGTGCCTCGCCCGACTACCTGGCCCGGCACGGCCGGCCCGAGCATCCCAAGGAGCTGGAGCGGCAGCATACCTGCATCTGCATTCGCGAGCGCAATCAGGCCCCGGCCGCCTGGAAAATAGAGCGCGGAGAAGAGCGCATGACGGTCTCTCCCAACAGCAGCCTGAGTGTCAATAACGGCGACGTGGCCAAACAATGGTGCCTGAACGGTG
The DNA here is from genome assembly GCF_002242685.1 of Oceanimonas doudoroffii. Classification (NCBI taxonomy): domain Bacteria; kingdom Pseudomonadati; phylum Pseudomonadota; class Gammaproteobacteria; order Aeromonadales; family Aeromonadaceae; genus Oceanimonas; species Oceanimonas doudoroffii. The sequence goes on along the minus strand of NZ_NBIM01000004.1, from coordinate 197,751 downwards.
AAGGCATATTGCTGCGCTCCATCTGGAGCGTGGCGAAGGAGCTGGAACAGGGGCTGCTGGTCCGGGTGCTGCCGGCGTGGTATCAGACCGCCGATGTGTATGCGGTATATACCCGCAGTGTCAGAACCAGCGCCAACCTGCGCGTGTTTATCGAGAGCCTGGAAACGTACCTGGCGGACAACATGCAATGGAAGGGTCAGGACGAACAAACACAAGGTAAACAAAGATAAATGACGAGCACCAATGAATTTGGAAAACGCCTGCTGGCCCTGCTGAAACAAAAGAAAATGAGCCAGCTCAGGCTGGCCGAGGCCCTGGGGGTCTCCCGTACCGCGGTCAACAAGTGGACCAAGGGGGGCATGATCGATGAAGGCAACCTCGACCGCCTGGCCAGCCATCTGGAGGTCGACAAGATCTGGCTGAAGTACGGGGAATATACCAACGTCCAGCCGGAGCAGGGCCAGCAGCAAGCCGATACCGGACAGACCCGGGTCAGCAATATCACCGAGTTACACCTGCAGGAATCGGCCGAAATCGTCACCTGGGAGTGGGACCTGCTGACGGATGAGCTGCAATACTCCGACAATGTGGAAGCCGTTTATGGCGTGCGCCTGAACACCAACGATGACTTCTGGGCCCTGATGAACGATGAGGCCCGCGACAAACTGGTGAACGGCTACTCCAGGATTATTCGTGAAGGTGGCGCCCATGAAATGGACTTTAAAATCGAGCGTCATGGCCAGCATCGCTGGATCACTTCCCGGGCCACCGGGGTCAAGGGGCCCAACGGCAAGGTCACCAAGCTGCTGGGCATCAGCCTCGACAACACCGAGCGCAAGAATAACGAGCTGCGCCTGCGCAAGATGAAGCAGTATTTTGATGTGCTGCTGGCGCACATGGATCACCCTGTGGTGTTTACCGACAAGGCCGGCGAGATCCTGGTCAGTAACCGCCAGGGGCAGGCCGACAGTCTGGATTATCTGGAGCTGCAACGGTTGTTGTATCAGCTGGTGATGAACAACAAGGCATGGCTGGAGCGAGTGTGCGAAACCGGAAAGGGCCGGCTGCAGTTTCAGGGCTGGGAGGTCACCGCACACCACCACCTGGACGATGATCAGCAGTCGTTTCTGATGTTCGAGTTCGAGCAGGAAGCGGGCCGGGCGGCCAAATAATGGCGCCCCGGGCAGGGCGCCAATTAATATCAGAGATCCAGCACCAGGCGTTTGCTGCGGGCCCGTGAGACACAGATCATCATGGTCTGCTGAGAGGCGCGTTCATCGTCGTCCAGGTAGTGATCGCGGTGATCGGCTTCCCCTTCCAGAATGGCGGTTTCGCAGGTGCCACACACGCCGTTGCGGCACATGCAGTCAATCGCGATACGCTTGTCGGCCTCGATGGCCTGCAGGATGGACATGTTCTCGCCCACCTCCAGGGTGAAGCCGGAACGCTGAAAGTGCACCTCAAAGGAGTCGCCGTTGCTGGCCACTTCGCCAAAGTTCTCGAAGTGGGTCTGTTCTTCTCCCAGCAGGGCATTGCCGTGCTCAATCACCGCGTTGATCAGCGGCTGGGGACCACACACATAGAGATGAGTGTTCTTGCCCTGGCGCGCCACCAGTTGCTCCACCGACAGGTGCTGATCCTGGGCGTTGTCATACACATGCAGCCGATCACCAATGCGCTCGCGCAGATGATTCACATAGGCGGCATTGGCGCCATCGCGAAAGCAGTAATGCAGCTCAAACTCCATGTCCGCCTGTTCCAGCTCATAGAGGTAGGACAGGAAGGGCGTGATGCCGATGCCGCCGGCAACCAGCACATGCTTGCAGGTATTGTCATGAACCAGCGGAAAGAAGTTCTCTGCCGGTGACAGGAACAGTTCATCCCCTTCCGCCACGCTGTCGTGCATGTAGGCGGAACCTCCCTTGGAGCTTTCATCCCGCAGCACCGAAATGCGGTAGTGCTCGGGACGATCAGGGTCGCTGATCAGCGAGTAGGCGCGTCTGATCCCCACCTCATCCATGTGTACGGTGACATGGCTACCGGCACGAAAGGTACTCAGGGGAGTATCCTTGGCGGTAAATTCAAACATCTTGATGTTGGGGCTCAGTCGTTCGATCTTGCTGACGCTGACGGCAATTTTTTGCTGGTGCATAACGGTACTCGCTTTATTTCAAATCAGGCGATGTCGATACAGAGGTACTTCACTTTCAGGTAGTCCTCAATGCCGTATCGGGAGCCTTCCTTACCCAGGCCGGACTGCTTGACCCCGCCAAAGGGCGCGACTTCATTGGAAATCATGCCGGTATTGATGCCGACCATGCCGCTTTCCAGTCGCTCTGCCACGCGGTATACCCGGCGCACATCCTGAGAGAAGAAGTAGGCGGCCAGGCCAAAAATGGTGTCATTGGCCCGGTTCAGCACTTCGTCTTCATCGGTGAAACGGATCAGGGTGGCAATGGGGCCGAAGATTTCTTCGTGCACTATGTCCATGGAGTCATCCACATCAACCAGGATCTTCGGGTTGATGTAGTTGCCCTGCTCCTCGATTTCGGTGCCGAGATCCACCAGGCGGGCGCCCTTGGCCAGGGCATCTTCCAGCAGCACATTCATGCCCTCAATGGCACGCCGAGTGATCATGGGGCCGATATCGGTGTTTTGCTCCAGCCCGTTGCCCACCCGCAGTTCGGCGACCCTGGCGGTGAATTTTTCCAGGAACTCGTCATAAACGGCGTCGTGCACGTAAAAGCGGTTAACACAAACGCAGGTCTGGCCGCCGTTACGGAATTTCGCCAGCATGCCGCTGGCCACGGCCTTGTCGATATCGGCGTCGTCAAACACGATAAAGGGCGCGTTGCCGCCGAGCTCAAGGGAGGTTTTCTTGATGGTTGAGGCGCACTGCTCATAAAGCTTGCGGCCAACCTGGGTGGAGCCGGTAAAGGAAAACTTGCTGATCAGCTCATGCTTGGTCAGGGGTTCACCCAGGGTGCGGGCATCGCCGGTGATCACGTTGAAAATGCCGGCGGGAATGCCCGCCTGGGCGGCCAGTTCGGCCAGGGCCAGGGCGGTGAACGGCGTTTCCGAGGCCGGCTTGATGATGATGCTGCAGCCTGCCGCCAGGGCGGGCGCGGCCTTGCGGGTGATCATGGCGGCTGGAAAGTTCCAGGGCGTGATGGCGCTGCACACACCGATAGGCTGCTTGATGGTAGACAGGCGATTGGTGCTGACGGTCTGCGGAATGGTCTCGCCGTAGACACGCTTGCCTTCTTCGGCGAACCACTCGATAAAGGACGCCGCATAGCGGATCTCGCCCTTGGCCTCCTGCAGCGGCTTGCCCTGCTCCAGGGTCATGATGGTGCCCAGATCGTCGATATTGGCTTCGATCAGTTCAAACCAGCGCTGCAAAATCTTGGCGCGCTCCTTGGCGGTCCGTGCGCTCCAGCCGGCCATGGCGGCATGGGCCTGCACAATGGCGTCGTTCACCTGCTCCACGGAGAGGCTGGGCACGGTGCCCAGCACCGACTGGTCGGCCGGGTTGGTCACGGCAATGCCGTTGTCGCCATCAATCCACTGACCGTTGACGTAGCAGGCCTGCCGGAACAGGTCCTGATTGCTGAGAATATTCATCTTGTAATGCTCCTTGATGGGGAAGGCGTGCCGTCAGTCCTGATGTGCACCGGCAACCAGCTTGTGGAAGTGGGCCACACCGTGCTCACTGATGCCGCTGCGCTGGCGGTCGGCCATGATGCGGCCCTGACCCCGGTAACCCCGGGACTTGAGGCCGCGCTGTACGCTCTCGACCAGGCGCAGATCTTCCGGGCGGAATACATCGCGATACCAGTCGACCAGGTTTTTCTGGTATTCGGTCAGCTCTTCGTTCAGGAAGTAAATGTCGTAATGCTGCAGGGTCTCGCCGGCGCTGATCGGAAACTCGTAGATCACCGTCATGAAGTCGCCACCCGGGGGCATGTTGAACATGGTGCTGGGCCAGATCCAGAAGCCGGAGAAGCGCGGATCTACCAGTGAACTGTCGAACTGGTAGGAAGATTCGGACGGCTTGGCCTTGCCGATCTGCACGGTCCAGTTGTCATGCAGTTGATGGTCATACACGTTCACGTCTACCGAGCTGGCAAAGCTGACATGGTTGGTCGGGCAGTGATAGCACTCGATATAGTTGTCGACGATGGTCTTCCAGTTGGCCGGAGTATGGCTGACAAAGCGGGCCGCCAGCTTCAGATCCCTGATGACGGCACAGGCTTCTTCCATTTTCTCGGCCAGGCCGGGCAGCTGTTCCTCGATGGGTTGGGGCTCGCCCCGGGTCAGGTTGACGTAGATAAAGCCGGCGTGCTCAACCACGTGGAAGCTGCTCAGGCTCATGGCATCCGCTTCGAAGTTGTTGACGTTTTCGCAGTTGTTGGCGTGGGCCAGCTGGCCATCCAGCTTAAAGGCCCAGGCGTGGTAGGGGCAGGTGATCACGTTTTTGGCCTTGCCCGACTCACCGCTCAGCAGTTGATGACCACGGTGGGGGCAAACATTGTAGAAGCCGCGCAGCACGCCGTCCCGGCCCCGCACAATAACCAGGCTCTCGCCGATCAGCTCACGGGTGATATAGGCGTTCTTGTCGGCCACTTCACTGCAATGGGCAACACAAACCCATGAGTTTGCAAAGATTTTTTCCTTTTCAAACTCAAAGACGTCGTCCGAAGTGTAGTAACGGGCGGGTATGGTCCAGGCGTTGTCGATATCGCTGTGGTCCTTGATGGAAATGACTTTGCTTGCATTGCTCATGGCTTCTTTTGCTCCCAGTGTAAACTATGGGTTGACGTTTTATGCGGATGTTAGGTCTCCATCCTCTTGTTAGTCAATGGGAATCTTTGAAAAAATTAACCAAGTTAACACTTATTTTTGGTTTTTATTTATAAAACAGTGGTTTATGTGTTTTTGTGTTGTTTTCTTTCGGTTAATTTTTTGTTGACGCACACTGTCTCCATCGCTATCTTTTGTCAACCTTCGGTGTCGTTTACGCGGTGCGGCGGCGTACCCGTGGGAGCATATGGAGTGAGGAAAATGGAGAGGTCGTATCATGATGAAAAATAAGAAATCGGTATTTTATATATCGTTAATTCTTAGTCTTATGTTGATAAGTACTGGAATTTTTATACCTGAGAAGCTGGAGTCGTTTTCGAATGGATCTTTAGGTTTTATTTACAATAACCTGGGCTGGTTCATTCTTGGTTGTGTGTTTATTTTCTTTGCATTTTGCATGTATTTGGGCGTATCAAAATTCGGAAATATCCGCCTGGGTGATGACCACGATCGCCCAGAATATAATACTGCGACCTGGATTGGCATGCTGTTCAGTGCCTCCATTGGTATCAGTCTTGTGTTCTGGGGCATTGCCGAGCCGGTTTCCTATTACATCGATCCCCCTGTCGGTGAAGGGTATAGCGAGCAGGCGGCCAAAACCGCCATGCAATATGTTTATCTGCACTGGGGCGTTTCCGCCTGGGCCTGTTATGCCCTGGTGGGGGTGTCTCTGGCCTTTTTTCAATTCAGGAAAAAACTGCCGTCTTCACTCAGTTCGGTCTTTCATCCGTTAATCGGTGATCGAATCAAGGGGCCCATGGGCAAGTGGATTGATATTATTGTTATTCTTTCCATTGTGATCGGAATTGCAACGTCCCTGGGCTTTGGCACTTTGCAGGTGAACAGCGGCATGAATGCGCTCTGGGAACTGCCAGTTAACATTTCCACCCAGGTTGTCATTATCGGCATTGTGACCGTGGTCTATATCGCCTCGACCATTTCCGGTCTGCAGGGCGCCATCAAGCATTTGTCCAACCTGAACATGCTGCTGGCCTTTGCGCTGCTCGGCTTTGTCATTCTGATGGGACCGACCCAGACCATTTTCAAAATCCTGTTCCAGGGGGTTGGCGATTACGTTCAGAACTTTATCAGCATGTCGTTCAGAACCGAGCCCTACAGTGACGGCACCTGGATTGCCAGCTGGACCCTGTTCTATTTTGGCTGGTGGATTGCCTGGGCTCCCCTGGTGGGCAGTTTTGTGGCCCGCATTTCAAAAGGCAGAACCATTAAGGAATTCATGATGGGTGCGGTATTTATTCCGGCCCTGGGCTCCTTTGTCTGGTTTGCCGTGATGGGCGGCTCCGCCATTCACATTATTCAGAACCTGGGTGAAGTGGCCCTGGCCGAGGCGGTGAAAACCGACGTGACCTCGGCGCTGTTCAAGTTCCTGGATTACTTCCCGATGGGAACCCTGCTCAGCATTCTGGCCATGGTGCTGGTACTGGTGTTCTTTGTGACCTCGGCCAACTCCGCCGTCTTTGTGCTGGGCATGGTCAGTGAGAACGGTAACCCCAACCCGTCCAGCGTGACCAAGGTGATCTGGGGCGTGGTGATTGCGGGCATTTCCGCCGTGCTGATCATGACCGGCGGCCTGTCGGGACTGCAGTCCGCCCTGGTGGCCACCGCCTTGCCCCTGTCGGTGCTGATGCTGCTGATGTGTTATTCCACCTACAAGGGCCTGAATGAAGAGATTGGAGCCATGCAGTCCGGCCAGGGGCCGCTGGACGAGGTGGCGGAAGGCGCCGTGACTCCCTGAGCCTCACTGGCATCTGCCAGATCCCTTGGGGCGGCGAGATTGCCGCCAATAATAATGCAATGCCGGCCCTCGGGTCGGCATTGCTGCGTTTGCACCGGTTACAATACCTTTTCGATGGCGGCCTGCAGCCGCTTGTTCTCGGGCCCGGTAATGCTGGAAAACACCTCGGTCACCCGGCCGCTCCGATCAATCACGAACTTGTAAAAGTTCCAGCGGGGCTGCTTGCCACTCTGGCGCGTGATCTCCTTGAAAATGGGGTGAGCCTGGTCGCCCTTCACGCTTACCGGTGCCGCCATGTCAAAGGTGACGCCGTAATTCACAAAGCACATCTCTGCCGCTTCGGCCTCGCTTTTGGCTTCCTGCTTGAAGTCGTTGGACGGAAAGCCCACCACCTTTAATCCCTGATCCTTATATTGCTGATACAGGGCCTCAAGGCCTTCAAACTGGCCGGTAAAGCCGCAGTGGCTGGCGGTGTTCACCACCAGCAGCGGCTGGCCGGCAAACTGGCTCATATCGAGAAGTTCGCTGGAATGCAGCCGGGGCAGCTGGTGCTGATAAAGGGCGGCGGTATCGGGCTCGGTGGCGGAGGCTGTGTGACACAGCAGCAGGCCGCACAGGCCACAGAACAATTTCTTCATTCGACTCTCCTTTCAGGAATCAGCACGGGCATGGCGTAAGGTTACTGACAAAAAATGACCCCGGCGAATAACAAATGCTTGCACTCGGGCTGGGCGGCAAAGGTAAAATGTGATGTTATATTGTAACCATATTGATTGTTCACCCTTCCGTTTCAGGTAGCCCCCATGATGCAACCCCGTTCGATCCTGCTCGGTGCCGGCCTGCTGGCCGTTACCGCCGTTTCTCATGCCACCGAAGGCGTGCTCGACATCGTCGCGCCCTGGGAGATTGGCAGCACTGACCCCGCCAAGGCCGGTTATGTTTACACTCGGCTGCAGATCAGCGAGACCCTGGTAGAGGTCGACGATCGGGGCGAGCCCGAGGCCGGCCTGGCCGAAATCTGGACACTGTCTGAAGACCGGCTGACCTGGCGCTTTCGCCTGCGCCCGGGCGTACAGTTTCACGACGGCAGCCCGCTGACCGCCGAGGTGGCCGTGCAGGCGTTGAAACTGGCCCTGGCCAAACCGGGCATGCTGAGCCAGGCGCCGGTGGCGGCCATTGCCGCCGAAGGCAACGAGGTGGTGGTGCGGCTGCGCAGTCCCTTTGCGCCGCTGCCGGCCCTGCTGGCGCACAGCTCGGTGCAGATACTGGCGCCGGCGTCCTACAACGAGGCGGGCGAAGCCACCCAGGTCATTGGCACCGGCCCCTACCGCATTGAACAGCTGCAAATGCCGCAAAAGCTGACCGCCGGAGTCTTTCAGGATTACTGGGGTGAAACCCCGGCCATTGAACGGCTCAGCTACCTGGCCGCCGGCCGGGGCGAAACCCGGGCACTGATGGCCGAAAGCGGCGATGCCGATGTCGTGTTTACCCTGGATCCGGCAAGCCGAGCCCGGCTGCAGCGTAATGCCAAACTCGCCGTGCAGGCCGTGGCCATTCCCCGCACCGTGACCCTGAAGGTAAACGCCGGGCATCCCTTTTTGGCCGAGCCCGAGGCGCGCCGGGCCCTGAGTCTGGCGCTGGAGCGCACCGGCATGGCGGTGGCCCTGCTGCGCACCCCCGAGGCCGGTGCCGGCCAGCTGTTTCCGCCGTCCATGACCGACTGGCACCTGAGCCAGGTGAGCGGTGCCGAGCGGGATCTGCAACAGGCCAGGGCCCTGCTTGCCGGGCTGGGCTGGCAGGCGAACGACAAGGGCATGCTCAGCCGCAACGGCACGCCCTTTAAACTGACCCTGACCACCTTCTCCGACCGGCCCGAGCTGCCCCTGCTGGCCACCGCCATTCAGGATCAGTGGCGGGAGCTGGGGGTGGAGCTGGCGGTGAACGTGGCCAACTCCAGTGAAATACCCGCCGGTCATCGGGACGGCACCCTGGAGCTGGGGCTGATGGCCCGCAACTTTGCCCTGGTGCCCGATCCTCTGGGCACCCTGCTGCAGGACTTTGGACCGAACGGCGGCGACTGGGGCGCGATGAACTGGCACTCCGAGCGCCTGGGCGAGATTTTGCAGCAACTGCTGACCGCCACCCAGGACCAGGATACCGCCGCATTGCGCCGTGAAGCCGCCACCATTTTGCATGAGCAGCTGCCGGTGATTCCCGTGGCCTGGTATCAGCAGACCGCCGCCGTATCCAGGCAGGTTGAGGGCTTCAGCATGGATCCCTTTGAGCGTAGCTATCGCGTGAGCGACATGAGGTGGGCCCAGTGATTCCGGTATTAAGCTATCGGCTGATGCAGGCGGTGCTGGTGGCGCTGATGGTGGGCGTGCTGACCTTTGTGCTCACCCAGGCGCTACCCGGCGACATGGCTTTTCGCATTGCCGCCGGCCGTTATGGTTATGACCATGTGAATGCCGCCGCCGCCGCCGCGGTGCAGGCCGAGCTGGGACTGGGCCTGCCCGCCTGGCAGGCCCTGGGCCAGTGGCTGTGGGATCTGCTGCGACTCGATTTGGGCAACTCCCTGGTGAGTGGCGACCCTGTCATTGAGGAATTGCGTCACCAGCTGGGCCACTCCTTCACCCTGGCCGTGGCCGCGGTGGGCCTGTCGCTGTTGCTGGGGCCGCCCCTTGGCCTGCTCGCCGGGCTCAGGCCCGGCGGCCGGCTGGACCGGCTGACCCTGGTGCTGGCCACCGTGCTGCGGGCCCTGCCTCAGTTTGTGATCGGCATTTTGCTGGTGATGTTGCTGGCGGTGCAGCTGGGCTGGCTGCCCGCCGCCGGCCATGGCACCGCCGCCCACACCCTGCTGCCGGCGCTGACCCTGGCCCTGGGGCTGGCGGCGGTGGCCTGCCGAGTGAGCCGCAACGCCATGCAGGGCGTGGCCGGCTCCGCCTATTACGCCTTTGGCCGCACCAAGGGGCTGAGCGAGGGCCGAGTGTTTATGCGCCATGGCCTGCGTAACGTGGCGGTGCCGGTGCTGGCCCATCAGGCCATGCAACTGGTGTATCTGATCGAAGGCGTGGTGGTGGTGGAAACCCTGTTTGCCTGGCCCGGCATCGGCCATGCCCTGGTGCACGCCATCGTGGCGCGGGACGTGCCCATGATCCAGGGCACCGCCCTGGTGCTGGGGCTGATGTTCGTGCTGCTGAACGCCCTGGTGGACCTGTTGTGCCACCGTATCGATCCGAGAAGGAGAGAAGCATGACTCAGGCTACGACCCTGACTGCCCCGGCGGCCCAAGCCGGCGGTCGCCGGTGGCTGAACACCCGTCAGCGCTGGGGTTCCGGCCTGTTGCTGGCCCTGGCCCTGTTTGGCTTTGTGTTGCCGCTGGTGATGGATCTGGATCCGGTAAAGCAGAATTACAGTCGCATTTTGGCCGCGCCGGGAGCAGCCGAACCGTTTGGCACCGATCACCTGGGCCGCAGCATGCTGGCGCGCATGAGCTCGGCGGTGCAGTTGTCTTTGGGCCTGTCGTTGCTGGGCGTGGTGACCGCCGCCGTGCCCGGCGTGCTGCTGGGCGTGCTTGCCGGCTGGCGCGGCGGCTGGGTAGACCGGGCGCTGGGCGTGCTGGCCGACACCCTGCTGGCCCTGCCCGGGCTGTTGCTGGTGCTGCTGCTGGTGGCCCTGGCGCCGGGTAATTTCTGGACCCTGTATGTGGGCATTGCCCTGGTGCTGTGGATTGAATATTTTCGCGTGGTGCGCCTGACCACCCGTACCCTGATGGCATCGCCGCAAATCGAGGCCTCGCGCCTGCTGGGCTTTGGCCCCGGCTATATAGTGCGCCGTCACCTGTGGCCGGCGCTGGCGCCCGTGGTGCTGACCCTGGGTGCCTTTGGCGCCGCCACCGCCATTCTGGCCATTGCCGCCCTGGGTTTTGTCAGCGTCGGGCTGCGCCCGCCCACCGCCGAGCTGGGCCTGATGATGACCGAGCTGTTGCCCTATTACCACGAGGCCCCCTGGATACTGCTGCAACCCATAGCGGCGGTGTTTCTGCTGGTGCTGGCCCTTAACCTGCTGGCGGGAGGCCGCAAACCATGACCGAATTGCTGAAAGCACAGCAACTGGCGGTGCCCGGCATAGTGCGGCCGCTGTCGTTTACCCTGACCGCCGGACGGCCGCTGACCCTGCTGGGGGAAACCGGCTCCGGCAAGAGCCTGATCGCCCAGGCCATTATGGGCAACCTGCCGGCGGCGCTGCGGGTGGAAGGCCGGCTCTGGCTGCGGGGCGAAGAACTCAGCGGCCGGCCCGCCGCCGAGCGGCGCAAACTGTGGGGCCGCCGGCTCACCATGCTGCCCCAGGAGCCCTGGCTGGCGCTGGACCCCACCATGAAGGCGGTGGATCAGGTGGCCGAGGGCTATCGCTACCTGGCGGACCGGGACTGGCCTGAAGCCCGGCGGCTGGCCAAAGAGGATCTGACCCGGCTTGGCCTGGGTCATGCCCTTGATCGGCTGCCGGGCCAGCTCTCGGGGGGTATGATGCAGCGGCTGGCCTTTGCCGCCGCCAGCACCGGCGGCGCCGATATCGTGATTGCCGACGAGCCCACCAAGGGCCTGGACGCCGGCAGCCGGGATCAAGTGACCGGCCTGCTCAGGCAGGTGGCTGAGGCGGGGGGTGGCTTGCTCACCATTACCCACGACATTGCCGTGGCCCGCCAGCTCGGCGGCGAGGTGATGATAGTGCGCAATGGCGAGGTGCTGGAATCCGGCCCGGCGAAAGCCGTGCTGAAGGCGCCGGTGAGCGACTATGGCCGGGCCCTGCTGGCGGCGGAGCCCGATGCCTGGCCGGCTCTGGCGCCAACCGGCGCCGGTGAGCGCGTGCTGCAAGTGGAAGGGCTGGCCAAGTCCCGGGGCGGCCGCAGCCTGTTCAGTGATGTTTCCTTTGAGCTGAACGCCGGCGAGATCATGGGGGTGGTGGGCCCGAGCGGCTGCGGCAAGAGCACCCTGGGCAGCATTTGCTTAGGCGTGCTGGAGCCGGACGCCGGCACGGTATGGCGCGATGCCAGCCTGCCTCGCACCCGCTACCAGAAGCTGTATCAGGATCCGCCTGCCGCCTTTGCCCCGGAATGCCGCCTGGGCCAGGGCCTGCAGGATCTGGTGAAACTGCACCGCAAGGACTGGGCCGAAGTGGAGCGGCTGCTGCCCCGCCTGGGGCTGTCTCTGAATCTGCTGGATCGCCTGCCCCGGGAAGTATCGGGGGGCGAGCTGCAGCGGCTGGCAATCCTGCGCATTCTGCTGCTGGAGCCGGTGCTGCTGTTTGCCGACGAGCCCACCTCGCGGCTGGATCTGGTGACCCAGCAGCACACCATCAAATTGCTGACCGATCTGGCCCGGGAACGGGGCTGCGCCCTGCTGCTGGTGAGCCACGAGGCGGCGCTGGTGAACAAGGTGGCGGACCGGGTGCTTACCCTGGGCTGACTTACCACCAGCGATTGCGGTGCAGCCAGAACCCCAGGCCGCCGCCCAGGGCCAGCAGGCTCAGGCAGAAAATCCAGAAGGCGGCGGGGTGATCGGCCCCCGGCATGCCGGCCAGGTTGATGCCGAACAGGCCGGTAAGAAAGCTGGCGGGCAGAAACAGCAGCGCCATGATCGACATCTGATAGGCGCGCTGGTTGGTGGCCTCGGCCATCAGGTTATTGACCTCGTCCGCCAGCACCGCGGTGCGCGCCACACCGGCGTCGAGATCATCCAGCCAGCGCCTCAGCCGGTCGGCAATATCGAGCAGGCGGCGGCGATCGTCGTCGTTGAGCCAGCCGATTTTCTCGCTGGCCAGCCGCGCCACCAGATCCCGCTGAGGAGAAAGGTAACGGCGCACCAGAATCAACTGTTTACGAATACGGCCCAGCTGGCCCTGGGCCGGACTTTCCCGCTCCAGAATGCGCTCTTCCAGCTCCAGAATTTGATCGTGCAGGCTTTCCACAAACTCGCCGGCCCGGTCGGTGAGGGCGTCGCACATTTCCACCAGCCAGTCTCCTTGCGTGACCGGGCCCTCGCTGTCGGCGAGCTGCTCGTATACGTCCTGCTCCGATAGCAGGGGCCGGTGCCGGCTGCTGATAATCAGCTGGGGCGTGATGTAAATGCGCAGCGCCACCATCTCTTCCGGGCTGTCGCCCTGGTTGTGGTTGATGCCCCGCAGGGTCAGCAGCAGGTTATCGCCCTGGCGCACCAGCTTGGGCCGGCTGCTCTGGCCCAGCAGGGTGTCCCGGGCGCTGTCGTGAATCAGCGGCGTGGTATGCAACCAGCCGGCACTTTCGGGCTGCTCATAGTCCAGATGCAGCCATACCGGCGCCGCCGCCGGCTCACTTTCTGCCAGCGGCTGCAACCCGTTCTCCCCCCCAAGCTGCAGGCGATAAATGCACTGTTGCGGTAGCGGTTCCATCGGCCTTCCTCCCCGGCGCGAGAAAGCCCCAGCTTAACGCAAGCATGGCGTGGTTTCATGTGAAACGCGTCAATCCTTGGCTATTGCGCATTGCCTTTTATCGATGAGGCAATAGGTTGAGATTTAATAAAGTGTCTTTGGATGTGCATAAATGAGACAGGTCAGTAAACAGGTATTAGGCGCGGGCATAAACGGGAACAAGGCCCGTGTCTCTATCCTATGATTGACCCTACGTACTGTGCAAAAAGGAGAACATCATGAAATCTTGGATCCACAGCGTAGCTGTCATCCTGGTCGGCTCTGTTATCGCTGTATCTGCGAGTTGGGCGCAATCAGATGGTCATCAAATGATCATCCCGAGTGATCTCAAGTGGAACGATGTTCCCTCCTTGCCACCGGGCGCAAAGATCGCAGTGCTTGAGGGGCCGATGAACGAAGCGGTTCCCTTTACGGCGCGCCTCAAGTTCCCCGCCAACTATAGCCTTCCAGCCCACATGCACCCGGCCGTCGAGAGGGTCACCGTCCTGTCTGGCACCTTTCATATGGGTATGGGCGACAAGCTTGATCCTCAGAAGACCTCAGCTTTGGGGCCGGGGAGCCTGATGATCATTCAACCCAATACGAACCATTTCGCGTGGACTAATGAGGAGGTGATCGTGCAGCTCAACGGGATGGGACCATGGGGGATCACCTATATCAACCCTGCCGATGACCCTCGGAAGTAGTGAACTCTTTTGCCGCACGGTCCGTATGGGGCGTGCAGCCCATTGGAAAGAAGGAGCAGAGCTAGAGCTATAGTTGAAAAGGGCGCCATACAATGTTCTCGCCTAACGTCAGATTGACTCATTCAAATAAAGAAATGAAGGAAACATGGCGAGGTCATATGTTCTAACAAGTCAAAGCGCCGCGCAGATGTTTGACACGTTACTCATCAAGCAAAACGGGCCCATCGTGGCCCGTTTTGCTTTTCTTTATCTGCAATACTCAAGAATCATCCCCATCGCCTGAGAATTCACTATGCACCTTTGGCTTGTACTGCTGCTTGCCTTGCTCTGCACCGGCTGCGGTGCGGCGAGTGAGTGGCGGCCGGCGAAGGAGCGGGGGCAAGATTTGTATCTGGTGGATCACGGCCGGCATGTGGGGCTGGTGTTGCCGGCGGTGGGATTGCAGCGGCATTTGTCGGAACTGAAAGCAGCCTTTCCTGCCGCCCGGTTGATTGAAGTGGGCTGGGGTGATCGGGCGTTTTATCAGCATGAGCGGGCGGGGGCCGGGCTGGCATTGCGGGCCCTGCTCTGGCCCACGGATACCGTGCTGCACCTGGTGCCGTTGTCGCAGTCACCGGCGGTGGCATTTGCCGGGCTGCCGGTGCTGGAACTGAGCGTACCCCCCGCCGGCATGGAGCGGCTGCTGGGCGAGGTGGCGGCGTCCTTTGCCCGCAACGAGGCGGGCAATTTAAGGGACGTGGGCGCGGGGCGCTATGGCGGCGGCCGCTTTTATGCCTCGGTGGAGTCCTATCATCTGTTGCACACCTGCAACACCTGGGTGGCCCGGCGGCTGGTGGCGGCGGGGCTGCCCCTGCGCCCGGCGCTGGCGTTTACCGCCGGGGCACTGATGCGCCAGGCCCGTTCCGCCAAAGGGGAGTATGCTCAGGGGTATTCTTCACACAACTGACTGACCCATGCGCCGAGGCTCGTACCACCCGGATATGGATGACGCCACCATCAATATTCGCACCCTGAAAACGCTTGTTCCTTACCTGCTGGCCTACAAGGGCCGCATTGGCCTGGCGCTGTGCTGCCTGGTGGCGGCCAAGCTGGCCAGCGTGGGCCTGCCCTTTATTCTCAAATACATTGTCGATGGCATGGACACCGCCGTCAGCACTGTGGTGGCGCTGCCCCTGGGGTTGCTGCTGGCCTACGGCACGGTGCGCTTTGCCAACGTGCTGTTTGGCGAAATTCGCGATGCCCTGTTTGGCCGGGTTACCGAGCGGGCCATGCGCCGCATTGGCCTCGGCGTGTTCAACCACCTGCACCGGCTGGAGCTCGACTTTCACCTCAACCGCAGCACCGGCGGCCTGTCGCGCGACATAGAGCGGGGCGTGACCGGGGTGGGCTTTTTGCTGCGCTTTATGGTGTTCAATATCGTGCCTACCTTGCTGGAGATCGGCCTGGTCACGGCGCTGCTGCTGATCAACTACTCGGTGTGGTTTGCACTGATCACGCTTGGCGCCGTGGTGGCGTACGTGGCCTGGTCGGTGGTGGCCACCGACTGGCGCACCGGCTTTGTGCGCGCCGCCAACAAGGCCGACTCGCAAACCCACAGCCGGGCGGTAGACAGCCTGCTCAACTTTGAAACGGTGAAATACTTCAACAACGAGCAGTACGAGGCGGGCCGCTACGACCAAGACCTTGCGGAGTGGGAGCGGGCCCGGCGCAACAACCGGCTCAGCCTGTTTGCCCTGAACGGCGGCCAGGCGCTGATCATTGCCGTGGCCATGACCGCCATGATGGTGCTGGCCGGCCAGCGGGTGGTGGCGGGCACCATGACCCTGGGCGACTTTGTGCTGATCAACGCCTTTATGATGCAGCTGTTTCTGCCGCTGAATTTTCTCGGTTTTGTGTACCGGGAGATGAAGGGCTCGCTGGCCAACATTGAGCGCATGTTTGCCCTGCTGCGCCGCCGGCCGCAAATCAATGATGTGGAGAATGCGCCCGAGCTTAAGGTCACTCGGGGCGAAATCGAGTTTCGTAACGTCAGCTTTGGCTATCGCCCCGACCGGCAGATTCTGCATGAGCTGAGCTTTACCCTGAGGCCCCGGCAAAAGCTGGCGGTGGTGGGGGCCAGCGGCTCGGGAAAGTCCACCCTGGTGAAGCTGCTGTTTCGCTTTTACGAGGTGGGAGAGGGCGCCATTTTGATCGACGGTCAGGACATTCGTGAGGTGAGCCAGGCTTCGCTGCGCCGGGCCATCGGCATCGTGCCGCAAGATACGGTGCTGTTTAACGCCTCCATTTACGACAACATTCGTTATGGCCGCATCGACGCCAGCGAGCAGGAGGTGAACGAGGCCATACGCCTGGCGCACCTGAGTGACTTTATCGCCAGCCTGCCCGAAGGCAGCGCCACCCTGGTGGGGGAGCGGGGGCTGAAACTCAGCGGCGGCGAAAAGCAGCGGGTGGCCATTGCCCGCACCATTCTAAAGCGCCCGCCGATACTGGTGTTTGACGAGGCCACCTCGTCCCTGGACAGCCGCTCCGAGCGCAGCATTTTGCGCGCCATTCGCGAGGTATCTCAAGGTCAGAGCAGCCTGGTGATCGCCCACCGGCTGTCCACCATAGTGGACGCCGATCATATTCTGGTGATGCAGGAAGGACGCATTGCCGAGCAGGGCAACCATGAGCAGTTGCTGGCAAAGGATGGGCGCTACGCCCAGCTATGGCGGCTGCAACAGCAGCAGCGCTTTCGGGGCGAGCCTTAGCAAAACGGCGGGCCGGGGCCCGCCGTGGGTGAGGTGGTCAGGCGGGTTCGGTGGCGGCCTCGGCGGTGCGTGCGCGCAGCAGATCGATCAGCACAAACAGCAGCAGGCTGGCGCCCATCAGCGGCAGGCTCCAGCCCAGAGCCAGGGCCAGCAGCAGGCTAACGAGGCGCGCGGGCAGGCCAAGGCGGGCCCAGCTTTGGCACAGCAAGGCCTGAGTGGCACCGGGAGCGGGGCGGCGACGCCACCACATCCAGTAGCCGAGCACCGTCATGGCGCTAAGGGCCACGCCAAAGGCCGCCAGCAGCAACTGGTTGGGCAGGCCGAACAAAATGCCCATATGGGCGTCTATGCCCCAGCGGATCAGCTTGGCCACCAGCGAATAGTCGGCAAAATCGGCCCGGCTGGTAATGCTCATATCGCGCGGGTCGACCGCCACCGCATCTACCTGGGTGGGCCAGGAGCGGTCCAGCTCTTTGACCTGCCAGGCGCTGTCGGCATTGGCGGCGGGGCTGATTTCCAGCTTGCCGGCGTCGATGCCGGCGGCCCGGGCGCTGGCCAGCACCTGGTCCCAGAGCGCCAGGCTGGTGGGCATGGCGGGCGCACCATGGGTGCCGTGATCGCCGTGGCCGGCGTGTGCGCCCTGAGCGTGATTCGCGGGGGCGGTGCCGTTGAGCTGCACCGACAATGACGGGGTGACCCAGCCCATCTGGGCACGCAGCGCGCCTATGTTGCTGCCAGCCCATTTGGACCAGGTCAGCCCGGTGGCCGAAAAGAACACCAGCCCCACCACAAGCCACAGTCCGGTCAGGCTGTGCCAGCGGCGCAGCCTGCGCCGTGGGCTGCGGCCGGCACCACGACCGCCCCGGCCGGTGCGCCACCACATCCATACGCCGCCCAGGGCGGCAATCCACAGCCATGAGGCGGCCAGCTCGCTGTAAATGCGGCCCGCTTCCCCCAGCATCAGGTGGCGGTGCAGATAGTCGAGAACAATGCGGGCGGGCAGGGTGCCGCTGGTGCCGTAGCTGACCAGGGTTCCCTTTACTTCAAGGGTGACCGGATCCACAAACACCGCCAGGTGTTCATAGTCGTTCAGGCCGGGCTGATGGAACATCACTCTCGTGGTGGTGCCGGGCGCCGGTGCCGGGCGCACCTTGGCCAGGGTTTCCTCGCCATGCAGGCTGGCCTGGGCGGCGGCAATCTGCTCCGCCAGTGGCCTCTGCGGGCCGGTAGAGTCTGTGGTGAGCTGATCGGCATACAGCCGGTTTTCCAGCTGGGGGGTCAGCACATAGAGGGTGCCGGTGAGGGCGGCCACCAGAATAAAGGGGCCCACGAAGAGGCCAATATAAAAATGCAGCCGGGTCAGAAAGGCGGTCAGGGCAGTGGCCCGGGCCGCGTTGCCTGAGCGTTGCCGGGCTGGGGTTGATGATGCCATAAGAATTCCTTGCGGGGCGCCGCCGAGCATGGCGCGCGCCAACATAAGGGCGTTTCGACGCAGCGAAACACCGTCAAAAAGATTGCCGTGCCGGTGGGCGCGGACATAAGCAAGAGCATCAACTCGGTGGCGGGGCGCGGGGCTGAAAGGGGGCGTGCCCCCGCGCCAGCGGCGGCGTGGCCGGCTCGTACAGGGCCGGGGGCACGGTCGCGGGTGCCACGGCGGCGGCGGCAGGCCGGACGACACACCACCACAGCTGGCCCAGCAGGGTGCAGTAGCCGCAAGCCTCGTGACCGGCATGGTGGTCGGTGGCCGGGGCATGGTGGCCGTGATGACCGGCGTCATGATGGGATGAATGGTGCGCCGAATGATGAGGCGACGTTGCCACCAGTCGCTGGGAAACCAGCGGCGCCGCATAGATCATCAGGGTCGCCAGCAGCGCCAGCCAGGCGGCGGCACGGCAAACGGGCTGATGAAGGCGCGGCACGGGTAACATTCAGGATCGGCGTAGGCGAAAAGAAATGCATTTTAGCGGGATTCTGACGGGATAACAGCCCGTTACCGCGGCCCGGGCCGGCTTGACAGGTCGGCGAGGGTGGTTAGCATTCGAGTCTCATTCATTCCACACAGGGAAGAACATGAAGGCAGCGACGCTTTTCGCCCTGGCCACTGGCGTGGTCACCCCCGTGGCCGTGATGGCCGATACCCTCGAACAGCCGGTTTCCGACACGGTAATCGAGCAACAACGTCAGCGCTTGTCGCAAAACACCACCGGTCAGGGTTTTGGCCCGCAATCTCCTCGAGACATCGATCGGCTCAAAGGCAGCAACCCCGTCGTCTTCAGTCCGGCGCCGCCGGCCAGCCGAATGAACCTGTGCAATATTCACTTTCACAAGAACGCCGAGCACAAGGGCGGGCAGTTCACCCGCTTTGCCGGCAACGGTGACGGTCGCGGTTATCAGGGCGGCTATCGTTATTCGGGCACCCTGAGCGAGCGGGAGCTGGCGCCGGTGCAGGGCGACATCTGCCCCGGCCGTCATGGCAGCCTTTACCCCGGCGACACCATAGAGGTGCACTATGTGCATTCCAGCGCCCAGGTTACTCCCGGCCCCACCCTGGCCGCCTGCCTGAGCCAGGCCGGGCAAAATCCGCAACTGCGGGTGGAGGCCCAGGTCTATGTGCTGGTGAACGACGCCGGCGCCGCCGACTTTGGCGAGCTGGCCGCCCACGGCGTGCGCCAGGGCCGCCATCAGGGCCTGAATATTCCCGCTAACACCGGCACGCCGGTGCAGTATGCCGGTTCCACCACGGGCCCGGCCTACAACGAGAAGGGCTCACCCTTTCAGGTGACCTGGGGCGTGCGCCCCGAGGTGCTCAAGGTCAACATTGCCTCTGTGGGCGAGTGGTGCCGGCAGAACGACTTTAACGAGGATCACGCCCACGGCGTGCGCAACCTGGTGAGCAACCCGCAGCTGTTGTCTGACGGCACCTTCTGATCCGGCAACGGCTTAACGGTTCACGTCCACCACCAGCCGGCCACGCACCCGGCCGGCCAGCAACGCATGCGCGGCGTCAATGGCTTCGCTCAGGCCAATTTCCCGCGTGTTTTGCTCCAGCCGGTCGGTGTTCAGCTCTTGCGCCAGCCGGGTCCAGGCCTGCTCCCGCTCGCCCTGGGGCCGGGTCACGCTGTTAATGCCGAGCAGGGTCACGCCGCGCAGAATAAAGGGCGCCACGGTCGCCGGAAAATCCATGCCCTGGGCCAGGCCACAGGCGGCCACCAGGCCGTCTTCCCGAGTCTGGGCGCAGGCATTGGCCAGGGTGTGGCTGCCCACCGAGTCCACCACGGCGGCCCAGCGGGCCTTGGCCAGGGGTTTGCCGGGGGCGGAGAGTTCGTCTCTGTGCATGACCTCGGCCGCGCCCAGGGCGGTGAGGTAGTCCTTTTCTTCCATGCGGCCGGTCGAGGCCACGACTCGATAACCCCGCTGCGCCAGCAGCATGATGGCCAGGCTGCCCACGCCACCGTTGGCGCCGGTGACCAGTACCTCGCCCTGCTCCGGGGTCAGGCCGTGACGTTCCAGCGCCATCAGGCACAGCATGGCGGTGTAGCCGGCGGTGCCAATGGCCATGGCCTGGCGGCCGCTGAGGTCTGTCGGCAGCCGGGTCAGCCAGCCCGCCTGCATTCGAGCCCGCTGGGCCAGGCCACCCCAGTGCTGCTCGCCCACGCCCCAGCCGTTCACCAGCACATGGTCGCCGGGGCGCCACTGGTCACTGTTGCTGTGTTCCACCACGCCGGCCAGATCCACGCCGGGCACCATGGGAAAGCGCCGTACTATGGGGCCTTTGCCGGTAATGGCCAGGGCGTCCTTGTAATTGAGGGTGCTCCATTCCACCCGCACCAGCACCTCGCCCTCGGGCAAATCGTCGCAGGGCAGGGGCGTCAGGGCGGCGTGAGTGGCCTTGTCGTCAGCCTGGGTGAGCAGAATGGCGTTAAACATGGTGTGCTCCTTTCATTTAGACCAATCGTCTATAAATGGGTGTTAAAAAACGCTCAACGTGGCAGCCGGGCCAGAAACTCCTGGCCGAACAGCGCCATGGGGGCATCGCTTTGTACTATGCGGGCCCGTTGCACGGCCCCTTCCCAGCCAATCCAGAACAATTCCGCCAGTCGGTCGCAGTCGGCGTCGGCGGCCAGATCGCCCCGTTCGGCGGCCAGTCGCAGGCAGGCCGCCAGCCGTTGTTCCCAGCTTTGCAGTATGGCCTGCAGCTGCTCGCGGTAGCTGTCCGGCAAAATGGTCACTTCCTGGCACAGGTTGCCCACCAGGCAGCCGCGCCGAAAATGGTGGCGGGCCATGCCGGCCATGGCGTCCTGCATAAAGTGGTCAATGCGCTTCAGGGGCGGGGTGTCGTCATCCAGCAGCCAGCGGTCCAGCTTGGCGGCGAAATAGGCGGCGTAGCGCTCCATGATCGCACGGCCAAAGGCTTCCTTGCTGTCGAAATAGTGGTAAAAGGAGCCTTTGGGCACCCCCACCTGCTTCAGCACGCCGTCGATGCCGGTAGAGACAAAGCCCTGCTCGGTCAGCACCGCCACGCCGCAACGGATCAGGGCGTCGCGGGTGTCGGGATTATCGCGGGGCTGCCTGGGAGGCCGGCCCCGGCGTTTGGGGGTGGAAGCATTCATGGGACATAATTTAGACTGGTTGTCTATAAAAGGCAATGCACACAGGAGAAACACATGATTCGGGTCTATGCCGGGCTGGCGCTGTGGTATCTGGTGCTCAGCCTGGTCACCTTTGGGGTTTACTGGTGGGACAAACGCGCCGCCCGGCTGGGGCAGTGGCGGGTGCGTGAGCGCACCCTGCACGGGCTGGCATTGCTTGGGGGCTGGCCCGGTGCCTGGCTGGCCCGCCACCTGCTTCGGCACAAGTCGCGCAAGCCCTCGTTTCAGGCGGTGTTCTGGTTCACCGTGCTGGCCAACCTGCTGCTGCCGGTGGCGCTGTGGTGGGCGCGCTGGGAGTAATACCTATACTGGCAGAAGATCCTTTTTGCGGAAATCGCCATGCGCCCTCGTCTGTTTGCCATATTGTTGTCCTTGCTGGTTGCCATACCGGCGCAGGCGCTGACCTTTACCCCGGCCGATATGCTGGGCTGGAAACAAAAACGCTTTGAGGGCAGCACCGCTTACCGGCTGGCGCCGGATGCCGGGCTGGGGCGGCAGGTGCTTCGGGCCGAGAGCCGGGGCGCGGCCTCGGGCCTGTTTTACGAAGGGCGTATCGATCTGCAGGCTACCCCCTGGCTCAGCTGGCAATGGCGGGTGGAGCGGTTTTCGGGCACCGCCAACGAGCGCGGCAAGGCCGGCGACGATTTTGCGTTGCGGGTTTATGTGGTGGTGCGCGATGGCTGGACCCGGCTCAGCAGCAAGGCCATCAGTTATGTGTGGACCCGGGAGGTTGCGGCGGGCCGGCACTGGCCCAATCCCTTTACCGGCGACAAGGCCATGATGCTGGCGCTTCGACAGGGGACAGACCCGGGCTGGGTGCGGGAAAAACGCAACCTCAGGGACGATCTGCGCCGGCTGTTCGGCAAGGACTTTCGCTACCTTGAGGCGGTGGCCATCATGACCGACGCCGACAACGGCGGCGGCACCGCCATCGGTTATTATGGGGAACTGGTGTTTAGCGCCGATTAACCGCAACAGAAGAGAAACGAGTCATGCCGGAACAGTCAAAACACGCGCAGTACATGGCGCACACCGAAAACTGGGTGAAGCAGGTGATCATGAAATACAACCTCTGCCCCTTTGCCCGGCGGGAGGTGGAGCGCGCCAGTATTCGCTATGTGGTGGTGGAAGAGCACAAACCGGCCATGGTGCTGCAGGCACTGCTGGCAGAGTGCAGGCTGCTGGATGAACAGCCGGAGGTGGAAACCACCCTGGTGATCCTGCCCCGGGGATTTGAGGGGTTTTATGCCTATCTGGATCTGGTCGATCTGGCCAACGACTTGCTGTTCGATCAGGGGCTTGAGGGAGAATATCAGCTCGCCAGCTTTCATCCCGACTATTGTTTTGATGGTGAGCCTCAGGATGACGCTGCCAACTACACCAACCGCTCGCCTTATCCCACCCTGCATATTATTCGTGAAGCCAGCATGGAAACAGCCCTGGCAGACTATGACGATCCCGAGTCCATTCCCGAGCGCAATATTCAGTTTGCCCGGCGCAAGGGCAACGACTTCTTTGTCCGGCTGCTGGCGCAGTGCACCCGGTCACCGGATTCCGAATAACAAAACGGCACCCCGGGATGCCGTTTTGTTACTCGGGCAAGACCATCCAGGGGAATGGCGATAATCAGTTCGCCCACTCGAGTTTGCTGTAATCGATGCGGTTGGCGGCGGGGGAGCCCGCAATGGCCAGCACATCGGCACGCTTGTACAGCAGCATATAGCCGGCACAGGCAAAGAACAGCCCGATCACCAGGGCGCCCACCCACTGAATCTCCAGGAAATCGAGCCGGAACAGCAGGGTCAGGCCGGCCAGCGCCACCAGGTTGCCGGCGAAGTAGCGCACCTTGCCCAGCCGGGACACCGACAGGTTGAGGTTGTCGGTATAGAGTCTTATCAGCGAGTCCAGCGAGTTGATCACCATGGAGATTCCCACCACCACCATGGCCCAGTTGAAGAAGCCGGCGGTGCTCAGCTCGTTCAGGTGGAAGTAATAGAGCACGCTGAACCAGGTGGCGATGGCCAGGGACGGAAAGACCAGCATGGCCGCCAGCAGTTGCCAGGTGCGCAGGCCACCCACAAACCGGGCGGTAAACTGGCCGATCATGATGCTCCAGGAGAACCACCAGTACAAATAGAACTCGTGATAGTCATTGATGGGCAGAACAAAGCGGTGCAGGTTGCCGAAATAGTCCCCCAGCAGGGCAAAGGTGCCGACAAACTCGCCCAGGGCATTGCCGGTGCCGATAAAGGCACTGCCCCACATGGCAGCAATCAGGGCGATAAACAGCCAGCTGGTGCCCAGGCTGAGAATTTTGACGTAGCGCAGGCTGGTGCTGGAATACACCGCGGCGGCGATGACCAGCAGCACGATCAGGTAGAAGCCGCCTACCACACTGCTGCCGTCGCCCATGTCCGGCATGTACCAGGGCAGGTTGCTCAGCAGCAAAAAGGCGGTAAAGGCGCAGGTGCCGATGATCACCATGTTGTTGATGAACTTGACCGGCGCCAGCTCAAAGAAGCCCACCCGCGGCTCGATCACACAGAAATAGAAGCAGGTGAGAAAGTAGAAGCCCCAGATCAGAAAGCCCCAGAAACCGAACTCAATGGCCAGCGGGTTGCTGAAGCCATATTCCGGGCTGGCGGCCAGATCGGCGTAGCCGGCGAACTCGGTCAACGGGAACATGATCAGTCCCACGTCCAGGCCGGAGGTAAAAAGAATGGCGATAAAGGTGAAGGTGCGCACCGGGGTGACGCCGATGCAGCGAATATTGCCCCAGCGGTAAAGGATCAGGGCAATGGCGGCGAAGGTAAGCAGAATCCCTGCTGACAGCAATGTGGTCATTGTTGCTCGCCTCCGGTTATTTCCTTATTCATCAAAGACACTGTGTTTTCTCCTGTTGTTGATACACAAAAGGAGCTTCCATCTGCGCAGTGAGGCGCAGATCAGGTCTTAACTATCGCCCGGTCGATGGCACATGCCGCGATTGCGATAGGTAAAAACTGAATGGATGCTCTGGCTGGTCTGAAAACTCCTCGAAGCAGATGGCATGCGGGCTGTCTGCCTGCCCGAACGCTGCCGTTGTTCACTGTTGCGTGTTGCGATAGTGCTCGCCACTCATTAATTGAACGTTCAATTAATTGTGAGTAGCCTAAAGGTTAGGGTTGTAATGATCAAGCGATAAGGACTAAAAGCGTGATCTTTCAACTCGAGGGATAATATAAGTGGTTGTTTAGTAGTGTGTTGATCTCGGGCGCGTGCCGGCTGAAGCCATCAAATTTGATTAGTGTCGTTATGTTTACCGGTGGCGCGCCTTAGCGCACCACCAGTACCGACACCTCGGCATGGTTGGCCACGTAACCTGCGTTGGAGGCAAACAGATGCTCGGCCAGGCCGGGAACGTGGGAAGCCATGATCACCAGATCGGCGCCGCTGTCTTTCACCGCCTTGAGCAGGGTGCGATCCAGGTCGACGGCGGGATCCTTGCTGATGCAGGCGGCGCTGCTGACCTTGGGCAGCTGGTGCCGGGCCGCCTGATCGGTGGCAAAGGCCTGCAGCTTGCGCTCAAATTCCCGAGGATTGTGGGCCACCTCGGACGGGGCGTTGGACGACACGCCCACATAGCAGACCGTCGCGTCGTAAAGCCGGGCCAGGTCGGCACCGGTTTGCAGTGCCGTGTGTAGCCGCTCCACGTGGGCCAGATCCACCGGAATCATGATGTGCTGATACATGTTGGGCTCCTTGTTACCGAATGACGGGGCTGATTTGCCCTGTATTTCAGTATTGCAGAGCTGGCCGGGAGTGAAGACGCATTTGCCGTGGTAGGCATCACGGGCGAGCCGCGATTCGGTTATTTTCGGTAACTTGCGCTAGATCCCGGCGAACGGGTGAGATACCGTTGAATGCCTACTAAAAAGGGTGCCTTTTGAGCACCTTGTTATTCCTTTTTCTTCAGGAGCACAGCAATGTTGAAAAAAGCACTGATGGTGGCCGCAACCGGCCTGTTTGCCAGCTCGGTCTTCGCCCAGGCCGATCTGTTCAAGCCCGAAGACGCGGTCAAGTACCGCCAGTCCCTGTACCAGGTGATGGCCGCCCAGGCGGGTGTGATTGGTGGCATGGCCAAGGGTGACATCGACTTTGACGCCGCCGCCCTGCACCAGCGCGCGATTAACATGAGCAATGCCGCCAGCCTGCTGGGTGAAACCTACTTTCCCGAAACCCGCGAGGTAAAGGAGAGCAACCTGCTGCCCAAGGCCTGGGACGATATGGAAGGCATGCAGGCCAAGGGCAAGGACTTTGGTGACGCCCTGAAGAACCTGGTGCAGGTGTCCGGTGAGGAGGGCTTTGATCAGGCTCAGGCTCGTCAGGCCGCCGGCCAGCTGTTCAAAACCTGCAAGGGCTGCCACGACAACTACCGTAAAGACTAAGGCGCTGTCGTCTGGCCAATAAAAAACGCCGGGGCTTGCCCCGGCGTTTTTTATTTACAGCTGAAATAACGCCGTCACCGCGCCCCAGGCGACACCGGCGGTGAGCACAAAGCGCACCCAGGGAAAGCGTGCTTCATGCCGCAGGTGGTCGGCCACCCTGTCGGCGGGGGCCTGCTTGCGGCCGGTGATCATGGGGCCCACCAGGTTTTCACCCCGTAGCCTATACAGCAGCACCGCCAGCACGTGCAGCCCTACCAGCGCCAGCAGTCCCCAGTAGAACCAGCGCTTGTGCCAGCGGGTCATTTGCTCGGCGGTGTCTCCGGTGACGTAGTCGTAGAGCGGGCCGGTGTAAAAGATGTCGTCGGTGGCAAAGAGCCCGGTGCCACCCTGCAGCAGCAGGCCGCCCAGCAAGACCAGCACCATGACGCCGCCCAGGGGATTGTGGCTGAGGTAGACGGGTTTTTGCGGGCGCAGGCTGGCGCGCACATAGGCCAGCACATGGCGCGGGTGATAGAGAAAGTGGTTAAAGCGGGCGTAGGGGGTGCCCACAAAGCCCCAGATCACCCGGTAGAGCAGCAGCCCCAGCAGCAGCTGGGCAAACAGCATGTGCTTGTCCATGTCTTCGCCGGCGTAATACCACAGCAGTGCCAGCAGCACCGGCATGCTCCAGTGAAACAGGCGAACCGACCAGTCCCATACACGGACGGGGGGAAGTGTTTCTGTGCTCATTCGAGGATTCTCCAGCTGACTGTGCCGCGCCATTAACGGACGTGTTGGTATGACCATTCACTGCGACGGAGAGTGCCAAAATAAAACATCCCGGTAAAGACCGGGATGTCAGTATGGAAAAGGACGTGGGTAATGACTTACTGGGCCTGTTCACCCTGGCGGGCACTAATCTGGGTCAGGGCCTGCTCCAGTCCCTGACGGAACTGGTTGCGGGTGAGGGCGTCGATTTCCTGCCACTTTTCCCGGGGCGCGAAGTTCACCTGGGTTTCGGTGGTGACATCCCGGCCCTGCAAAGCTATCCAGCGCGGATCATAGCCGCGGCTCTGTTCGCTGTCCCATTTCAGCACCTGGGTCACGATGGAGCGCAGCCGAGTCGGGTTTTCCAGGGAGTGGGGGCCGATGCGCACGCCAAACTGCTGGTTGAGCCGGGTAACGGCGGCGTGGGTGGTTTCATCCCCGGACTTGTTGGCGTCGCTGCGGGCGCGCAGCTGGGCGGCGTAATACCAGAAGGTGCCCTGATCCTGATAGTCGTTGTCGAACATGATGGCCGACATCAGATACAGCACCGGCGGCGCATAGTCGTTGGGGCTTTGCAGTATCTTGTTGATGGTGTCGGCCTTGCCGTCGGCGATCTCGTCCATCGCTTCCCGGGAACGGCTGACATCGATCTGTGCAAACTCACCCTTGGGGGTGACCTGCTGTTCCTGTTCGGCCGCCTCCGTGGTCTTGGCGGTATCGGCGTCGGTATCGGAGGCGGGCTTGCCGGCGCAGGCGGCCAGCAGGGCGCATAGCAGAAGCGGGCTGAGTTTCTTCATCATGCAATCTCTTGATAAGGGAATATGTCCAGCAAAGCGGGAAACGGAAAACAAGTCAAGGATGGGACTCATAACTGGCCCTTTGGTTCGCTCGAATGCGGCTGTTTTTGCCAGAACAGGCGAATGTCCTGCCGGTAGGAAGCGGGAATGCTGCGGGAGCACATCAACACCACGCCGTTGCCGCGGCGAATGCCGCGCACCGTGCCTTTGAGCGTGCGGGCGTCGTCGGCCACGCGCCGGCAGTGGCTCAGCAGCGCCTGGGGCGGTGCGCCCCGTTTCACCTGCAGGCGCATGCCGTGAATGGAAATACAGAAACTTTCCTGTCGCCGGCGCAGCAGATAAAGCAATACAAACAGCGCGGCAGAGGTTGCCGCTAGTATGCCAAACATGGTTTTCTTCCCTGAAAACGTTCAAAACAAAATGATGACATTTTAAGCGACAAAGGCAATAACCCCGAGTGCAAAAAATACGAATTGCCACCTTCAACATGGCCCTGGACCGGGCTTCGCCCGGCGCCCTGGCGGCGGAGATCGCCGGGGCCGGAAGCCCTCAGTTGCGCCACCTGGCCGCCATGGTACAGGGGGTTCGGCCCGATATTCTGCTGCTGAACGAGTTTGATCACGATGGCGAGGGCACCGACGACCGCCACCTGCAGGCCTTCGTGCGTCACTACCTGGCGGCGGGAGAGCGCGGCATTGACTACCCCTACCGCTATCTGGCACCGGTCAACACCGGCCTGGCCGGGCCGCGGGCACTCGACGGCGGCCCGGCGCCCGAGCTGCCTGGGGACGGCCTGGGTTTTGGCGCCTTTCACGGTCAGTACGGTTTTGCCATTTTGTCGCGTTTGCCGCTGTTAACCGACAAACTGCGTACCTTTCGCCGTTTTTTATGGACGAACATGCCCGGCGCTCGCCTGCCTCAAATCGACGGCCGACCCTTTTACCCAGCCTCGGTGCTGAACTTTCTGCCGTTGTCGTCAAAGAACCATGTGGATCTGCCGGTGTGCCTTCCCGGCGGCCGCGTGTTGCACCTGCTGGCCTGCCACCCGACACCCCCCATCGATGAGGGCCCGGAGCGACGCAACAGCTGCCGCAACCACGATGAGCTCAGGCTGTGGCACGACTATATTCGCCCGGGCAAGGGGGATTATCTGGTGGACGATCACGGTCGTGCCGGCGGCCTGGCACCCGGCGCCGATTTTGTGTTGCTGGGGGATCTGAATGCCGATCCGCAGGACGGCAACGGCTTTCGCGCAAAGATCCGCGCCCTGCTGGCGGATGCGGCGCTGAACCAGACGGTCAGCCGGGGCCGGCTGCGGCCTGCCTCGGCGGGGGCGCGCCGGCTGCGCCCCGTTGACGTGCGCCGGGGGCCGGCCCGGCTATGGACCCATGTGCACGGCCTGCGGCTGGACTATGTGCTGCCCGGGGCCGGAGTGGAAGCCAGTGCCAGCGGTGTGCTCTGGCCCGCTCCGGAGCAGGATGAGGCCGGTTGGTTCTGGCGGGGCAACGGGCGCCCGGCGCGCCGGGCCATGGGCTCGGATCACCGACTGGTGTGGGTGGATATCGTACCGTGATGTGAGAATCTTCACGCTTTTACCGGGCTGGCAGGCAATAACGCGAGCGATATCAAACATTGAAAATGAAAGGCTGGGAACCGAGGCGTTTTGGCGATTAAATGCTGTTCGAGACCCTAGATTGCTTTCGAAGTTTCAGTTGTACGGGTTGGTGACCCGCACAATCCGCTGATATTCTTCATGTCAGGGCAGGCCGTTTGGCCTGCCCTTTTTTCTGTCCGTTTTTTACCCTTTCCGCCGCTCCGGTCACCTCTTTTCCCCTGAGAAAAATGTGTCATTTTTTTCACATTCGTGGAATAAGTGCATTTAAATTGCGTTTATTTATCACATTGTGAGAATCGAGATTTACTTAGCTCGCTTTTCGAGCGAAGGTCGCGCCCCCCAGGAGGACACATGCCGGAAAAAACATCATCCCAGGACAAGGTTTTCGCCCTGCTGTCGGCCCTGGCCGTGGCGCCCGAGCCGATCACGGCCCGCGAGCTGGCAGAGCAGACCGGTTTGCCGTTGTCGAGCACCTACCGCTATCTGGCGGCACTCAGCCGCTGGTCCATGGTGCAGGAGCGCCACAGTGGCCATTACGCCCCCGGGCCCATGGCGGTGCAGCTGGCGGCGGGCTTTGAGCAGCATAACAGCGTACTGACCTGGGCCCGGCCCCTGCTTAGCGAGCTGGCGGTGCGCACCGGCGAAAGTGCGGCGCTGATGATGGTGTCCGGCCGGCGCGCCTTGTGCGTGGAAATGATCGACAGCTCCCAGGCGCTGCGTTGCTGCTACCAGAAGGGGCAGTCCCAGCCGTTGTTGCGCGGCGCCAGCGCCAAGGCGCTGCTGGCCTTTGCCGACGAGGGCCTGCGTGAGGCGGCACTGGCCGGTCTGGCGCTCACGCCGCGCCAGGAGCTGGAATCCGAGCTGCGGCACATTCACGCCCAGGGCTATGCGGTGTCCGAAGGGGAGATGGATCCCAACATCTGGGGCGTCAGTGCCCCGGTGCTGAGCAGCCGGGAGCAACTGCTTGGCGGCATCAGCCTGATGGCGCCGGCGGAGCGAGTGGGTCCCGCCGCCGCCCAGTGGATTCGCTGGACCTGTGAGGCGGCCCAGCGTCTGGGCGCCATGAGTTATTGAACAAGAGTGCAGGAGTCAAGATGAAGCAAACCACCTACAAGATCGCCGACATGAATCTGTGGCAGGGCCGGGTTGACGCCGAAGAGGGCCCGCTGGCCCGGCGCTGGCACCAGCAGGTGCAGTCGCTGACCGGGCCGTCGGCGGCCGGGGTGGCGCTGCTTGGCTTTTGCAGCGACGCCGGCGTGCGCCGTAACCAGGGCAACCCCGGCGCCGCCATGGGACCCAAAGCGCTGCGCACCGCCGCCGCCAATCTGTCCTGGCACGGTGAGCTGCCGCTCTATGATGGTGGTGACGTGTTCTGCCACGAGGACGAGCTGGAACTGGCCCAGTCGCTCTATGCCGAACAGGTGGCCCGCCTGCTCAACAGCGGCCACCGAGTGATTGGCCTTGGGGGCGGGCACGAGATTGCCTTTGGCAGCTTTACCGGCCTGATGCGCCACCTGCAGGACAGGGGCAGCCAGCCCCGGGTCGGCATCATTAACTTTGATGCCCATCTGGATCTGCGTCGTTCCGCCCGGGCCAGCTCCGGCACGCCCTTTAACCAGTGTGCCCTGCTGTGCGAGCAGCTGGGCACGCCCTTTCATTACACCTGTATTGGCGTCAGCCGTTGCCACAACACGGCGGCGCTGTTTGACCGCGCCGAACAGCTGAACACCCGCATTGTGCTGGATGAGCAGCTGAACGGCTGGAACCCGGTGCCCTTGTTTGACGCACTGGATCAGGCGCTGGCCGAGGTGGATGTTATCTACCTGACCATTTGCCTGGACGTATTGCCCGCCAGCCTGGCCCCCGGCGTAAGCGCGCCGGCGGTGCGGGGCATGGACATGGGCCTGCTGGAAGCTGCGCTGGAGCGCATCAAGGCCAGCAACAAGGTGATGATGGCCGATATTGCCGAGCTCAATCCGGCACGGGATCACCATTCACTCACGGCCCGTGTGGCCGCGCGCCTGTTGGCCCGCCTGGCCGGCTGACAGGCCCCTCAAGCTGTATCTATAGGGAAGTTTTATGAACGTGATGACCTTTGACGTGATGACCACGACCACCCTGGCCGCGCTGCTGCTGATGCTGGGCATGTACCTGCAACGGCGCATTCCGGTGCTGCACCAGCTGTGTGTGCCGGCGCCGGTGATTGGCGGCTTTGGCTTTGCCGTGTTCGCCTGGCTGGCCCGGGACTGGGCCCAGGTGGAGTTTAAATTCGATCTGGCGCTGCAAAGCCCGCTGATGATCGCCTTTTTCGCCACCGTGGGCCTGGGCGGCAGCCTGGCACTGCTGAAAAAGGGCGGCAAGGTGCTGGGCGTGTATTTGGTGGCCTGCTGGCTGCTGGCGCTGATGCAGAACGGCATCGGCATCGGCATTGCTTCCGCCCTGGGTGAACACCCGCTGCTGGGCCTGATGGCCGGTGCGGTGTCGCTGGAAGGCGGCTTTGGCGCCGCTGCCGCCTTTGGTCCCGAGGCCGAGGCCCTGGGCGTGACCGGTGCCACCACCGCGGCGCTGGCGGCGGCCACCTTTGGCATGGTGGCCGGCGGCCTGCTGGGCGCCCCGGTGGCCCGGTTGCTGATCAAGCGCCACAACGTGGCCATTGAGGCCGAGCAGGTACACGAGCTGGAAAAGCTGAAAGAGTCGGAAAAGCCGAGCCGCGAACCGGTGACCGGCACCCTGCTGCTCAAGAGCGTGGCCGTGGTGCTGTGCACCATGGTGGCCGGCCTGTGGCTGAGCGGTAACCTGCGCGAGCACCTCGACATTATTCTGCCGTCTTACGTGGGCGCCATGTTTGTGGCCATCGTGATTCGCAACCTCAACGAAGTGGTGCGGGTGCTGCCGCTGTCCGACAGTGCCAACAACGTGGTGGGGGATTTCTGCCTCGGCATTTTCCTGACCATGGCGATGATGTCGCTGAAGTTGTGGCAGCTGGCGGATCTGGGCGGGTCACTGCTGGTCATTCTGGCGGTGCAGACCCTGGCCATTATTGTGCTGGCCTATTTTGTGATGTTCCGCCTGATGGGGGGCAACTACGACGCCGCCGTGCTTTGTGCCGGTTTTGTGGGCCATGGTCTGGGCGCCACCCCCAATGCCGTGGCCAACATGGGCGCGGTGTGCGACCGCTACCGAGTGTTCTCCCACAAGGCCTTTATCGTGGCGCCCTTGTGCGGAGCCGTGCTGATCGACATCGTGGCCATCCCCGCCATTACCTGGTGTCTGAACGTGTTCGGCTGAGCCTGACGGTCAGCCAGCAAAAAGGCCGACGCTTGCGTCGGCCTTTTTTTGTGGTGTGTGCCGCCGGCATTTACTGCTGGCGCTGGCGCAGAAAGGCGGGAATATCGAGGCCTTCCGGCTCGGGTCCGTCCTGGCGCGTCGGCTGCGCCGGCTTGGGCGACTGCACCGGGGCGATGCTTTCCTTGGCCGGCTGAATGCCGGTGGCGATCATGGTGACCTGAATACTGTCGGTCAGCTCCGGATCCAGGGTGATGCCGGAGACCACGGTGGCGTCTTCGCCCACACACTCGGCCACCCGGTCGCCGATCTTCTGAAAATCGTCGAGGCCGATGTCGGCCGAGGCCACCACGTTGAGCAGCACGCCCCGGGCCCGGCCCAGCTCCACCTTTTCCAGTAGCGGGTTGTTCAGGGCCTGCAGGGTGGCTTCTTCCACCTTGTTTTCGCCCCTGGCCAGGCCGATGCCCATGACCGCCTTGCCCTGCTGGCTCATGATGGTGCGCACGTCGGCAAAGTCGATGTTGATAAGACCGGTCTGGCCAATGATGTCGGCCAGGCCGCGCACCGCGTTCTGAATCACCTTGCTGCTTTCGGAAAAGGCCTTGAGCAGCGGAGTGCGTGCGCCCAGCACCTTGAGCAGGTAGTCGTTGGGCAGTACCAGCAGGGCGTCGGTGTGTTCGGCCAGGTTGTCGAGACCCTGTTCGGCCATCAGGGCGCGTTTTTTGCCCTCAAAGCCAAAGGGACGGGTGACGATGGCCACCGTCATGATGTTCATCTCCCGGGCCAGCCGGGCCACCACGGGGGCCGCGCCGGTGCCGGTGCCGCCGCCCATGCCGGCGGTAATAAAGCACAGGTCGGCACCCTGCAGGCGGGCGCGAATGTCGGCCTCGCTCTCTTCGGCGGCACGTCGTCCCACTTCCGCCTCGGCGCCGGCGCCCAGGCCCCGGGTCAGTTCCCGGCCCAGCTGCAGGGTTTCCACCCGGCTTTGCTGCAGGGCCTTGGCGTCGGTGTTCATCGCCATGGTGCTGACATGGGACGGCAGGCTGTGGTCGGCCAGCAGGTTAACGGTGTTGCCACCGCAGCCACCCACACCCACCACGCTGATGCGAATGGTGTCGCAGTCGGGCTCGGCGGGTTCAAAAAGGATCTCGTTCATCCTGTACTCCGTGGAAAAACAAAAGGGCTGAACCAGTCAGCCCTTGCTATCAGTGTGAATACCGTTACTTGGCGGTTTTCAGGGATTCCGGTGCCAGTATCTCTACCTTGCCTGCCATGTCGGTGAGCCAGCGACGAAATTCGGGCGAATCTTTGACGTCGGTTTCCACCATCATGCTTTGCTTGTCGTAACGGGTCAATCGGGGATTGTGGCCCGGAATGGTGTCTTCCAGCAGCGACCGGCCCGGATTGGTAATGCGGCCCACAAAATGAATGGTATCCGCCTCTTCCTGATAGCCTTTTTCACGAATCAGCTTGTGTACGCTGAACTCCCGCGGCTGGGTCACCGGGCGGCTGCTCAGCTCCACGTCCTTGATGTGCTCAAAGGGAATGCCGTAAATCTTGGGATCCATGTCCGACACCGTGCACAGCAGCATGGGGCCATCCTTGCGGGTGACGATGCCGAGCGGGTTGACCTGCTCGTAGCGCAGCCAGACGGTGCGGCCCTTGATCACCCGTTTGATCTCGGCGCCAAACTTGCGGCCCCGCCACAGGGCGTCGCGAATGGTGGTGGCGCGGCGCATTTCCGGGCTGCCCGGGAATGGCTTGGGCAGTTGCACCACGTTTTCCATCCAGCGGCTGGCCAGCTCGCTCTGGCTGTCGTTGATGACCTGGGTGGCCTTGTCGATGATCGGGTTGAGTTCGGTCAACACGCTGGCCGGCAGCAGGTCGGCGGCCTGGTCGTTCCAGGTTTTGAGCGCCATGGCCAGGCCCAGCGGCATAAAGTTGGCGAAGTCGTTCAAACCATTGCGTTCAAAACACCAGCCATGGGGTTTGCTGCGATCATCCGAAGTCAGATCAAACAGGCCCATGCCCGACATTTCTTCCAGATCCCGCTGCACGGTCCGCAGGCTGACCTGAATTCCTTCTTCTTCCAGTTTCTCTTGCAGCTGGCGCGCGGTCAGCTTGTATGGACGATAGGGAACACAGCGCGCCAGGGTCAGTTGTCTCAGCAGTTTCTTACTCATGGTTATGCCCTCTTGCTTGGGATGATTGTATCCTAGGCACAGGGTGTGACAAGTTCTGACGCAACCTTTTCGTGATGGAGTGTCGCCATTTTTCCACACATGGGGTTTTCGGGACTGTTTCTGACGTGATGACGGCCTTGTGGAAACGCTTGGAATGGTTCTATAACTTACTGAAATAACTGAGCCTTTACGGAGTCGTCATGAGGTGTCTGACCGTCCTGATGGCGCTGTGGGCAAGCCTGGTGTGGGGCGTGCCGGTCGCGCCAACCCCCTTTGAAAAAAGCGAATTTATGGTGTTGCCCGACAGTCGCGACATTCGTCAGTACCTTGTGGCGCTGGCCGACGGCCATGAACAGGCTCGACTGGTGCCCCTGGGGGATTCCGCCGGCGGCCGGCCCATTGACGCCCTGCTGGTGTCGTCGTCGCCGGCCTTTTTGCAGGCGCAGCGGCCCGAGCCGGGCAAGGCCACGGTAATGGTGCTGGCGGCCCAGCACGGTAACGAGCCGGCGGGGGCGGAGGCGGTGCAGCAGCTGGCCCGGGAGCTGCTGAGCGGTGAGCACGACGGGCTGCTGGCACGACTGAACCTGGTGCTGGTGGCCATGGCCAACCCGGACGGGCGGGATCTGTCCCGCCGCCACAATGCCAACGATGACAACACCAATATCGATTATGTGGCTCTGGCCGCCGGCGAAACCCGCTTGCTGGTCAATGCCCTGCACCGTTTTGACCCGGATCTGGTTTATGACTCTCATGAGTCCGGCATCTGGAAGCGCCAGCTCACTCGGGAGCAGGGCTGGCTGACCGACGTGGAAACCCAGTTCGAAGTCGGCAACAACCCCAACATCGACGACCCCCTGCGCGACTACACCGAGCACCACTTGCTGCCGGCGCTGATACGGCGGGTGACTCTGGAAGGGCTTGAAGCCGCGCCCTACCGGGGCGAGATCACGCGCCTGGGGCAGGGGGTGGCCCGGGGCGGACTGGGCATTACCAACCTGCGCAATTACGCCGCCCTGCAGGGGCGGGTATCTGTGCTGATCGAAAGCCGGCTGGATCACAAGGCCGGAAGTTATGCCACGCCGCGCAATATTGCCGAGCGGGTGCGCAAGCAGCACCTGGCCCTGCTGACCCTGTTGCGGCTGACCGCCGACGAGGCTTCACGACTGGTGCCCCTGACACGTCGGGCGCGCACCGGCTGGCGCTCGCAGGCCGAGAATGGCCGTACCCTGTGGATGGATATGCGCTTTGAACGCAACCCCGAACAGCCTGAGCTGTGGTTGCCGCTGGTACGGATGACCGACGGCGAGCGCCGTTTTCATGCCTTTATCAATCAAAACCGCATCATGGCCGGCGAGCCGGTGACGCTGCCGCCGGCCTATGCGGTGACCCGGGAGCGGGAGCGCATGGCGCGCTGGCTGCATCATCACCATATTCGTTTCAGCACCCTGAGTGCGCCGCAAGTGGTGCGTGCCGAGCGCCTGCTCATCGAGGCGTTGCTGCCCCCCATCGAACGCCGAACCGGTGTGCGTGAAAAGTGGCGGGTACAGGTGGCTTCTCAAGCCGGATCGGTGAGGCTGGGGCCGGGGGATTTGCTGGTGCCCATGGATCAGCCCCTGGCGCCGCTGGCGGCGCTGATGCTGGATCCGCGCTCCGTCAACGCCCTGTATCAGGAAGCGGGCTGGAGCTGGCTGGCGCCGGGCGACTTTCCGGTGTTTCCGGTATGGCCCACGGCGCCCGACGTTAGAAAATAAGGATAACGTCGGGCGCGGGGTATTACAGTGCCAGCCAGGACAGGGGTGACTTACTCACGGCGACGCCGTAGATATAGGCAAAGATGGCGATGGAAGCCAGCGCCGCCGCCAGCCGTTGCTGCCGGGTCTTGCCGCGTTTAATGGCGATGGTGCCGACCACAATATACAGCACCAGGCCCACCACCTTGGCGGTCAGCCAGGGGCTGTTGCCAAAGGGCGCCTGATTGATCTGCACCGCCAGCCAGATGCCGCACAGCAGCAGCAGGGTGTCGACGATATGGGGCAGAATCTTCAGCAGCTTGTTGCTGACCCGAGCCGGGGACGGCACGGCCAGCCAGGCCCGCAGCATAAACAGCACAATGCTGATAAGGGCGAACATCATGTGCGCGTGCTTGACGGCAAGATAGGACATGGTGACTCCAGAGTTATGTTGTTATCAGGGCGGCTAGCATAACCGTTTGGCGCCGGCCTGAATACCAAGGGCCGGGACGCTGCCGGCGTGATTTGGTAGTCTGGAGTGATTGCACAATATGGTTGCGCGACCAGGAGAAATCATGATGAAAAACAGCCTGCTGAGTCTGACCCTGCTGCTGGCCACCCCGGTCATGGCAGTTACCGGCCCGGTGACCGTGTACAAGTCGCCCACCTGCGGTTGCTGCGAAGGCTGGGTGGAGCACATGCGCGAGGCCGGCTTTGAGGTCAACAGCATTGACACCGAGCACATGGGAGCCGTCAAGGTGCGGGCCGGGGTCAAACAGGAACTGGCTTCCTGCCATACCGCCCATGTGGGTGGCTATGTCATCGAGGGCCATGTGCCGGCGGCGGATGTGAAACGGCTGCTGCAACAACGCCCCGAGGTGCATGGCCTGACCATTCCCGGCATGCCCCAGAGTGCGCCGGGCATGGACATTCCCGGCTCCCCCTACGAGGTGCTGAGCATTGACCGTCAGGGCGAGACCGCGGTATTCAGTCGTTATCCAGGATAACGTCGTCCGGCTCAAAGGCGATAAAGCGCCGGCCCTGGATCACCAGGGTACCGGTGCTGTCGGGCTCAAGCCGCTCATAGAGGTGCTCGCTAACCTGAAACTCCCGCTCCCGGCCGCCACTCTGGGGTCGAAAACTGACATAGTAATTCACCCGGGGCGGCGGCATCTCGGTGTTTTCCTGGCGGGTGCGGCCCATGAATTCCCGCATCTGTTTGCCGGTGATCACTACCTTGAGGCTGTGTTGAGGCTGAATATGGTCGTAGAAACGCCGGTACAGCTGCCGGCCAATCACCACGAAGGCGATGATGATAATGGCCCAGAGCACAAAGGTGTCCATGATGGCTTCCTCCCTGTCACTGGCTTCAGCTTAAAACCTGTGCCAAGCGGCGCAAGTGGATTTTTGCCATGAGGGGCATTGTTTGCGGCTTGATGGCCGCCCTGTTGCTCTGGCCGGTGTCGGGGGGCGCGCAGGTGCTGCCGTCCTGGCTGGAGCTGAGTGCCCGCCTGGAGCGTGCTCATGTGCCCGCCTGTCCGCGGGAGCGGGCCCAGGGCTTTGAACTGCACTGGCGCGACGGCGGCATTTCCGGCCGGCTGGCGCGGCTCAGTCTGGATCTCACCTGTTCCCGCAGTGGTAATCAGGGCACGGAAGGGGAGCGGGATGCCCTGTCGTTGCTGCTGACCCTGCCGCCGGTCGATTTTGCCATTGAACGTCTGGTGCTGTACCTGCCTCAGGGCGAGCTGACCGGGCCAGCCCGGTTGCGCCGCGATGAGGCCGGCATGCACATTGACTGGCAGACCGGCGGCGGTGAGCTGACCCTGTTGCTGACGCCCCGGGATGGCGGCTGGCGCTGGCGGGGCACCCTGCCGGGTTCGCTGCTGTTGCCGGCCCTGACCGGGCTGGTGGCCATGGAAGGCGAGTGGAAGCCCGGGCAGGACCTGCAACTGAACGCGAGCACGGCGCTGCCGGCGCCGTTCGCGGGCCAACTGCGACTGCGGGGGCGGCTGGCGCAGGGTGAGCAGGGCTGGTACTGGCAGCCCGCTTCCCGCCTGAGCCTGTCGAAGCTGTCCTGGCCTCAAGGGCGGCTGCGCGACCTGAGCCTGCGTCCGACTCGGGCCCTTCCCCTGACTGGCGTTGGCCACTGGACCCTGAGCTGGCGAGACGGCCGTTGGCAGCAGCAAGGCCTTCCCGGTGGCCGGCTGGAGCTGAGCCTGACCGATCATCAACAAGGTGAGCTGACCTTGCGGCTGAACCCGCAAGTGAAAGTAAGCGGTTACTGGCGGCGTCAGGGCGGCCTGGCCCTGCAGTTGCCCGAACAGTCACTGCCGCTGGCGGCGGTGACCGGCTGGCTGCAGGGCTGGCTGAACCTGCCGGTGGCCACAGTCAGCGGCGGTGAACTGACGTTGTCGGGCCGGGCCGGCAACCTGCTGGATGCCACTCGGCCGGTGACCCTGGATCTGGCCCTGAGTGACGGTGATCTGGGGCTGGGCGAGGTGCGGGCGCAGGGCGTGACCGGACAACTGGGTCTGGGGTGGCGGCGCCAGGGGTTGGTGTTGAGTCCGGGCAGTGGCCTGACCATCGGTGAGCTCAACACCGGGGTGCCGGTCACGAATATTCACGCCGCCCTGGACTGGCGCAACAATGCGTTCTGGCTGGCGGGACTCACCGGGCGTGTATTGGACGGGCGGCTGGCGTTGTCTCCGATGAAACTGGGAGCACACTCCCGGGGTGAGCTGCATTTGCAGGACATCTCCCTGGCGCAGTTGCTGAGCCTGGCGGCGTTGCCGGGACTGACCGGCGACGGCGACCTGCATGGCCGGCTGCCCTTTGTGTTTGACGGCCGTTTCAGCGTGGAGAATGGCCGGTTGTGGGGCGATGACGGCTGGGTGTCCTACCAGGCCGCCGACACCCTGCTTGGTGCCGCCGAGGACAACCTGTCCCTCGCCCTGACCCTGGGTATGCTAAAGGATTTGCGTTACCACCGGCTGGAGGCCGAACTGGCCATGACCCCGAAGGGGGATGCGGTTATCGTGAGCCGGTTGCGGGGCCAGGCGCCGGTGGGCGAGCGCCTGCACCCGGTCAACTTCAATTACCGGCACGAGGAAAACCTGTTACAGTTGCTGACGAGCCTGCGTTTTGCCGAGCAACTGAGCGAGCGGCTGCCGGCCGGGCTGCAAGGGGGAAGCAACGAATGAGAGTAGCAATCCTGGTGTTCTGGAGCCTGTGGCTGGCGGCCTGCACTCCCAGGGTGGAGGTCGTGGTACCCGACAAGCCGATCACGGTAAACCTGAACGTCAAGGTGGATCACGAGATTCGCGTGCGGGTGGACCGGGAGCTGGAAAAACTGTTTGAGCAAGAGCAGGAGCTGTTCTGAGGAGGTTGATATGCGATGGTTGGCTATGATTTTGGCGGCAACCCTGAGCCTGTCGGCCTGGGCGCTGGATCTGCAGCAGGCCAAACGGCAGGGACTTATCGGTGAACAACTCAACGGCCTGGTGGGCGTGGTGCAGGGCGGCGGCCAGGTTAACGCCGTTGCCAGCGACATTAACCGCAAGCGGCTGGAAAGCTACCGGGACATCGCCCGCAAGACCGGCACCAGCCTGGCGGTGGTGCAGGCCCGCGCCGGCCAGCTCAATATTGAGCGTACCCCCAGCGGCCAGTATGTGCAGCTGGCCGATGGTCGCTGGCAACGTAAGTGATCACTTCCCCTGAAAAAGCCGCATAACGCGGCTTCATTTGAATTTCCTTTCCGTTTTATTTGGCATTTTTCACCGGTTTTTCTGGCTGGCGGCGTATTCTGTAGATATGATTTGGTCGTTTTTTGTGCGGACCGAAAAGGAGTGACGTGTGCGTAATAGGGTAAGGCTTTGCCTGATGTTAGCATGGGTGGCGTGTGCCAAACCCTATGCCAAAGGAACCGACGTGGAAGTGAAACCGCCAGTCGCCAAAAAAATTCCCCACCTGCTCAGCAACCACGACGACGTGCGCGTGGACAACTATCACTGGATGCGCGACGACGAGCGTGATGATCCCGAAGTGATTGCCTATCTGGAGCAGGAAAATCAGTACAGTGAGCAAGTGCTCACGCCGCTGGATGAGCTGCAGGAAAAACTGTTTCAGGAAATGGTGGCGCGTATTCGCCAGGACGACAACAGCGTGCCTTACCTGAAGCAGGGCTGGTGGTACCGCACCCGTTATCAGCAAGGCCAGGAGTACGGCATTGCCGAGCGTTACCCCGAGAGCAACCCGGAGCGAGTGGAAGTGTTGCTCGACGGCAACCAGCGGGCCGAAGGCCAGGCCTATTACGGCCAGGGCCAGATGGCGGTCAGCCCGGATCAGCAAACCCTGGCGTTTTCGGAAGACTTTTTGTCCCGGCGCCAGTATCAGATCCGCTTCAAGTCGCTGGAAACCGGTGA
Organism: Oceanimonas doudoroffii; assembly: GCF_002242685.1. Taxonomy (NCBI): domain Bacteria; kingdom Pseudomonadati; phylum Pseudomonadota; class Gammaproteobacteria; order Aeromonadales; family Aeromonadaceae; genus Oceanimonas; species Oceanimonas doudoroffii. The sequence goes on along the minus strand of NZ_NBIM01000004.1, from coordinate 157,377 downwards.
ACTTTACCCCGAAGTGCTGGAAAACACCTCCGGCAACCTGGTGTGGGCCAAAGACGGCAAAACCCTGTTTTACGTGAAACAGGACGACAGTACCCTGTTGCCGTTTCAGGTGTACCGCCACCGGCTTGGCACTGCGCAGAGTGAAGACGTGCTGGTGCACGAAGAAGCGGACAGCAGCTTCTACACCAGCCTTTACAAGAGCCGCTCCGGCGAGGTGATTTTCATCGGCGCCTGGAATACCGACGCCAGCGAAGTGCGCATGATCCCTGCCGACCAGCCCGACGCCGAGCCCGAGCTGTTTATGGCCCGCCAGCACGGCCATGAATACGATCTGGAGCATTATCAGGGGCGGCTTTACGTACGTTCCAACAAGGACGGTGCCAACTTTGGCCTCTATGTGACCGACGAGGCCACTGCCCCCGAGCAGTGGCAGCCGGTCATTCCCGCCCGGGATGACGTGCTGCTGGAAGGCTATGCCCTGTTTCGCGACTGGTTGGTGCTGGAAGAGCGCCGCGAAGGCCTGCTGCACCTGCGTCAGATCAACCGCAACGACGGCAGCGAGCGCCAGATCCAGTTTGACGATCCGGCCTATGTGAGCTGGATGGGTACCAACCCCGAGGCCGACACCCCTTGGCTGCGCTACGGCTATTCCTCCATGACCCGACCGGTCACCATCTATGAAGTGAACATGGATACCCAGGAGCGGCGCGAGCTCAAGCAGCAGTATGTGGGTGAGCATTTCAATGCCGACGACTACCGCAGCGAACGGGTCTGGGTGACCGCCCGGGACGGCGCCAAAGTGCCGGTGTCGCTGGTGTACCGGGCCGACAAGTTTCAGCACAACGGCAGCAACCCGCTGCTGGTGTATGCCTACGGCTCCTACGGCGCCAGCATGGATCCGGACTTCAGCAGCGCGCGTCTGAGCCTGCTCGACCGGGGCTTTGTCTATGCCATTGCCCATGTACGTGGCGGCGAGGAGCTGGGCCGGGACTGGTACGATCAGGGCCGGCTGATGAGCAAGCAGAACACCTTTCACGACTTTATTGATGTGACCCAATCCCTGGTGCAACAGGGTTATGGCGACAAGGACAGGGTGTTTGCCTCGGGCGGCAGCGCCGGTGGCCTGCTGGTGGGCGCCGTGGTTAACATGGCTCCCGAGCTGTACAAGGGCGTGGTGGCGGCGGTGCCTTTTGTGGACGTGGTTACCACCATGCTGGATGAGTCGATTCCGCTCACTACCGGCGAATACGGCGAGTGGGGCAACCCCAACGACGCCGACTATTACCACTACATGAAGTCGTACAGCCCTTACGATCAGGTGCAGCCTCAGGCCTATCCCAACATGCTGGTGACCACCGGCCTGCACGACTCCCAGGTGCAGTACTGGGAGCCGGCCAAATGGGTGGCCAAGCTGCGCGAGATGAAGACCGACGACAACCTGCTGTTGCTGCACTGCGACATGGACAGCGGTCACGGCGGCAAGTCCGGCCGCTTTGAGTCTTATCACGAGCTGGCCCGGGAATACGCCTTTCTGCTGGCGCTGGCCGATGAAGAGCAGGGCAGTCACCTGGCCGCCGGCCTACATGCCCCGGACGACGAAGTCACGCGCTGATTTACCTGCAAGAGAAAAACACAAAGGGCCGCATAGCGGCCCTTTTGCTTTTTAGTACACGGTTTGGCCGTGCAATACCGTCGGCCAAAGCGCACTACTTTGCCGACACGCCGTGAATACATCCATGTAGGCTTCACTGCGCCATCCTTGGCGCAGAGAGTGCGGCAAAGCAGATACCCTTTGTCCTCCTTGTTCGGCACCGAGTTGCCAGACGCTGTTTAACATGCGGCGCTTATATTAAGCGGAGCAACAGCAGGGATTGCCGTAACCGACCGTCAAATGCCATGGCCGAATGATTGCTCCTGCATTTTCGGCATTCCCGCCATCCATGGCGGTCAGATACATTTGCCGAGCGTCCCGGGGAGGGGCTTGAAGCGTGTCGGTGGGGGTAACCCTGCTGGTGCTTCGTATTTGCACCGAATTATCAGTCAACAACACAAAAGGGCCGCATTGCGGCCCTTTTGTGTTTGGGGAGTGCAGGGCGTTCAGCCGCCGATGGACTGAATGATCACCACCAGCACCAGCACCGGGCACACAAAGCGCACGTACCAGGGCCAGATTTTCCAGAACAGGCCCTGCTCCACATCGGGGCAGCCGGACTTGAGTTCGGCCAGCACCTTGTTGCGCTGCCACACCCAGCCGGCGTAAATGGTGATGCACAGGCTTACCAGGGGTTGGGCGTACTGGGTGGTCAGGGTGATCACCAGGCCAAACAGGCTGCCGAAGTTGAACACGATGATCACGCTTACCAGGGTGCACAGGGCGGTCATCAGCCAGGTGGCCTTGAGTCGTGACAGGCCGGTGCTCTCAATGGCCAGCGACACCGGCGCTTCCAGCATGGAGATGGAAGAGGTCAGCGCCGCCACTATCATCAGTACGAAAAAGGCAAAGGCGATCAGGTACTGGGCCTGGCCCATGGTTTCGAACAGTGCCGGCAGCACCGAGAACACCAGGGTGTCGGAGCTCAGCAGGCTGCCGTCTTCGGCGAAAATGGCCACGCCGTTGTGCTGGGCCACATACATGGCCGGCAAAATCAGCAGGCCGGCAAGGAAGGCCACGCTGGTGTCGAGCAGGGTCACCTGGGCCGCCAGTGCCGGAATGCTGGACTGACGGCTGAGGTAGGAGCCGTACAGCATCATCACCGCCGCCCCCAGCGACAGGGAGAAGAAGCTCTGGCCCAGGGCGCCGATCAGCACGTCTCGGTTCAGCACGCGAGAGAAGTCGGGCACCAGATAGGCACGTAGGCCCTCGCCGGCCCCGGGCTGGGTCAGCATATAGCCGGTGAGCAGCACCAGCATCAGCAGCAGCAGTGGCATCAGCCGGCTCGACCACTTTTCAATACCCTGCTCCAGCCCTCGGCTCACGACATAAAGGCTGAGCAGGGCGAAGGCCAGGGTAAACACCAGGTTGCGAGCGGTGGAAAAGCCGGTGAGCCAGGTGGCGGCGGCATCCTGTCCCAGCAGGCCGGCGACCGGCTCCAGGGCGTAGGCGATAAACCAGCCCGAGACAATGGCGTAAAAGGTGAAGATCAGGCTGACGGTGAGTACCGCCGCCAGCCCTACCAGGCCGGCAATGGCCCGGCCGGGGCCCTTGGTAAGCTTTTGCAGGGCGTGAAAAGGGCCGGCCTGGCCGTGACGGCCTATGGTGATTTCGGCCACCAGCATGGGGTAGCCCAGCAGCAGTATCATCAGCAGATACATCAGCAGAAAGGCACCGCCGCCGTTGCTGGCCGCCTGAGTGGGAAAGCCCCAGATATTGCCCACGCCGATGGCCGAGCCGGCGGCGGCCATCACGAATCCCAGCTTGCTGCTGAATTGCGCCCTTGCGTTCACGTTCGCTTGCTCCTGATGCTGTAAATATTAATGTACAGTTTGCTTCGATATAAAATGGCGAAGACTATGGAATTTTGCAGAGTTTTTGTCAAAGAAAACCGGAATGTTCAGAAGGCGATAGGGGTAAGGGCCCGTTCAAGGGTAAAAGATAGGGCTCAAACGGCCATGCAACGGGGCAGTTGCCGGTCGGCCGCGGTGGCGAAAACGGACGTCCGAATGCGGCCAATCACAAATTGCCCCATCGGGGCTGACCGCTTCGGCGCAACAGGGTATGATTCCGTCATTAACGTTTTAAGCATGGTGTGCCGTGGGCGTTCGCGCAGAACAGAAAGAGAAGACCCGACGGTCTCTGATTGACGCTGCCTTTCGCCAGTTGAGTGCCGAGCGCAGTTTTTCCAGCCTGAGCCTGCGGGAAGTGGCCCGGGAAGCCGGGCTGGCGCCCACCTCCTTTTATCGTCATTTCAAGGACATGGAGGAGCTGGGTCTGACCCTGGTGGATGAAGGCGGACTGACCCTGCGTCAGCTCATGCGTCAGGCGCGCCAGCGCATTGCCGATGGCGGCAGCGTGATTCAGATTTCGGTAAAGACCTTTATGGAATTTATCGACGGCAGCCCCGATGTGTTCCGGCTGTTGTTGCGGGAACGGTCGGGCACCTCGGCGGCTTTTCGGCAGGCGGTGGCGCGGGAAATTCAGCATTTCACCGCCGAATTGACCGACTACCTGGAAGAAAAGCAGAAAACCAGCCGTGGCTATGCCGAGGCCCAGGCTCAGGCCATGGTCACCATAGTGTTCAGTGCCGGCGCCGATGCGCTGGACATGAACGAACAGGAGCGTGCCGTGCTGGCGGAACGCATGATTCTGCAACTGCGCATGATCGCCAAGGGCGCAGATGCATACAACAAGGCAAAACGGCTATAGGCCTTAAATCAGGAAGGATCACTATGTCTGGAAACAAGAACATTCGCCGTAAACCCATATTGCTGGCGCTGCTTGTGGGCCTGTGTGGCAATGCCACCCTGGCTACCCTGAGCGTGAGTGAGCTGGCGTTTTCCATTTTCCCCATTATCTCGCTGGTGCTGGCTGCGCATATGCTGTATCAGGAATATCTGAGCGTTCCCATGGAAGGCGACACCCCGGTGTGTGCCCTGTTGAGCTTTCTGATCGGCGTGTTTGGTTACTCTGCCTTTCTGCGTACCCAGTTCCCGGAAATGGGCACCAACTACCTGTCGGTGATGATCACCCTGGTACTGGTGATCTGGCTGGCGATCAAGCTGGGTGTGGCCGAGCGTCCGGCCCCCAAGGCCGAAGCCGAAAAGTAAGCTTCGCGCTCAAGCGTAAAAACCCGCCATTTTGGCGGGTTTTTTGTTTCAGGCGTCCTGCTCCACCGGCAGGTGGGCCGAGCCCCCCCATTCGGCCCAGGAGCCGTCATACACGGCGATCTGGTCGTAACCGGCCAGCTCGGCCCCCAGGGCCAGAATGGCAGCGGTCACGCCGGAGCCGCAGCTGCACACCAGCCTTTGCTCGGCTTTTACCAGCGGCGAGAAGGTGTCGGCCAGCCGGTCGGCCGGCAGCAGGCGGCCCTGTTCAAGCAGCTCGTTAAAGGGCAGGCAAGCGGCGCCGGGCATATGGCCGGGGCGTACGCCGGGGCGGGGGTCGGCGGCGGCACCGCTGAAACGCTCGCGGCTGCGGGCGTCCAGCACTCGGCTGCCGTTGTCCTGCAACGCCCGCTCCACGTCGGAGGCATCGGCAATCCATTGAGGCTGGCGCCGGGCGGTGAAGTGGCCGGGTTCAATGGCGGCGGGCGTTTCCTGTTCCAGGGGCAGTCCCTCACTTTGCCAGGCGGGCAGGCCACCGTTGAGTACGGCTACCCTGTCATGGCCCATGGCGCGAAACATCCACCAGGCCCGGGGGGAGGCAAAGATACCCAGGCTGTCGTAGATCACTATGGCCTGATGGTTGCCGATGCCCAGGGCCGAGACCTCGGCCGAGAACAAGGTCTCGTCGGGCAGCATATGAGGCAGGCTGGCATGCTGATCCTTGATACGGCCGTCGAAATCAAAGAAGCGGGCGCCGGGAATGCGCCGCTGTTGCCATTCCTCAACGCCATTACGGCCGCTGGCGGGCATGTGCCAGCTGGCATCCAGCACCACCAGGTCGGGGTGATTCAAATGCCGGGTCAGCCATTGTGGTTCCACCAGTGCCGACGGTAATTCCAGTTTGTTCATAAAACCTCCCTTAATAGACAAGTTAATCCTAAGGAAGCCGCAACGGGGGCGCCACCGTTTTGTTACCTGCCCAACGCGTAACGATAATGCCCTGGCCTCGTGTGCGAGATCTCTCACTTTGATTGTGGGAAAAGGCGTTTTCGTTTGCGGACCAAGGCCAGGGTGTTTTTAATTTTGTTTTTATAAACAGTATGTTGTATTTGTTTTTCATATTGTCGATGGTGACACCGGGCTTTTTTCGGCGGTGTGGCTGCTTGAGGCAAAATGAAAGTTCCCTATAGTTAGAAGGGCAAGGAGCAAGGAAGTTGGTCAGGATGGACCGGCTGCCAGGAAAGGCGAAAGGAACCCCGCAGGATGCGGTAAGGGACACCTCCCAGGACGGAGACAGTCTAGCAGCTCAGGATGAACTGCGGTCAGGATGACCAAAAGGACACGCCGACGGAACGGTAAGAGGATCACCTTAAGGAAAAGGTATTGTCAGGGATTGCAGGGAGCAACTTGGTTTAAGGATTAACCATACGACAACCCAAAAGGGGGTGACATGATGTCACCCCCTTTTTCTATTGCCTGTTCGGAAGGGAATGAATGAACGACTGGATACCGGTATATCAGGCGGCTCATAGCCTGGAGGCACATACCCTCAAGGGGGCATTGGAAAGCCGTGGCATGGCGGTAAAGCTTCAGGGAGAGGCCCTGGCGGGGGCGCTCGGTGAGCTGCCCATGGACGTGGCCCAGGTCACCCTGCTGGTGCAGGAAAAAGACTGGCAGCGGGCGCGAACGTTCTTGCAGGATTATCAGCGAAAGAGCCAGGGGACCTGGCATTGCGGGAGCTGCGGCGAGGAAAACGACGCCAGTTTTGAGATCTGCTGGCGGTGTGGTTCCGGACCCGAAGGCCCGGAGCAATAACTCAGCGCTTTTGCTGTTCGCTCAGTGCTTTCAGGCGGGCACGGTGGCGGTGCATGGCAAAGGAGCCGAACACCAGCACCTCCAGGTAATCGCCGGCGCCGGGATTCAGCAGGCTGGCAACCTGTTTCAACATCAGCATTTGCAATACATGCATGACCAGCACCACGGCGCCGAGGATCAGCGGCATGGAGCCGGCTTCTTCAAAACCGGGGCCGACCAGGGCGTAAATAATACCGGCCCAGAACACCAGCATTACCAGCCGCATCAGCAGGTTGAGTACCTTCATTATTTCACTTGCTCCCTTTGGTAGAGTTGATAACTGACCTGGCCGGCCTGCTTGTCTTTCAGCAGGCTCCAGTTGGTGGGCAGGGTGGGCAATGCCAGACCCTGCTCCCGTTCGATATAGACAAGGGCGTCATCGGCGAGCCAGCCGTGGTTTTCAAGCCGTTCGCAGACTTTGGGCAGAAGTTCCTGATGAAAGGGCGGATCGAGAAACACCACATCAAAGGGCGTTGCCGGCTGTTGCAAAAATTGCACGGCATCGGCCTGTACCACAGCGCCCGGTGCCGCCGGCAGGGTAGCCAGGTTGCGTTTCAGCTGGCCGGCTACGGCGGCGTCTTTTTCCACCATCACCACCTCGGCGGCGTAACGGGACAGGGCCTCAAAGCCCAGGCTGCCGCTGCCGGCAAACAGATCCAGGCAACGCCGATCGCGAATATCAAACATCAGCCAGTTGAACAGGGTTTCCTTGACCCTGTCCGTGGTCGGTCTGAGTCCTTCACTGTGTAATACCGGCAATTTTCGCCCGCGCCACTGGCCGCCGATAAGCCGAATCTGGCCGCTGGCCGCAGCGGTTTTTTTTGCCGGTTTTGCTTTTGCCATCTCGTTTCGCCGTCTTTCAATAAAGTGCTAGTATAAGGCGGTTTTGTGCCCCATTAAGGGACGAACATTCTAATGAAGCGGCCGAATCACGGCCAGTCCTAATCGTCCCGAACAACAGCGAGTATTGGCAATAATGGCGAAAAAAGGTTTTTTCTCCTGGCTGGGCTTTGGCAAAAAGAAAGACGAGCAGCCGGAAGAACCACAGGAACAGCAAACACCTCATGATGCGGTGGAATCCGAAGCGGAAGCCGGTCATGGCGCGGAAGTGGAAGCGCAGCTGAAGCAACAGGAAGCCGAGGCCCGGGCGGAAGAAGCACGGTTGGCGGCCGAGGCCAAGGCCGCGGAAGAAGCGCGGTTGGCGGCCGAGGCCAAAGCCGCGGAAGAAGCGCGGCTGGCGGCCGAAGCCAAGGCTGCGGAAGAAGCACGGCTGGCGGCCGAAGCCAAGGCCGCGGAAGAAGCGCGGCTGGCGGCCGAAGCCAAGGCCGCGGAAGAAGCACGGCTGGCGGCCGAAGCCAAGGCCGCGGAAGAAGCGCGGCTGGCGGCCGAAGCCAAGGCCGCGGAAGAAGCACGGCTGGCGGCCGAAGCCAAGGCCGCGGAAGAAGCGCAGCTGGCGGCCGAAGCCAAGGCCGCGGAAGAGGCGCGGCTGGCGGCCGAAGCCAAGGCCGCGGAAGAAGCACGGCTGGCGGTCGAAGCCAAGGCCGCGGAAGAGGCGCGGCTGGCGGCCGAAGCCAAGGCCGCGGAAGAGGCCGCGGAAGAGGCGCGGCTGGCGGCCGAAGCCAAGGCCGCGGAAGAAGCGCGGCTGGCAGCCGAAGCGAAAGCCGCGGAAGAAGCACGGCTGGCTGCGGAACAGGCCGAGGAAGCTGCCCGGCAGGTGGTGGAAGAAGAAGCCCGGCTGGCCGCTGAAGCGGAAGCGGCCGAGCAGGAGCGCCTGGCGCAGGAGGCGGAAGAACAGGAGCGTCTGGCCGCCGAAGCTGCCGCTCAGGCTGAAAAGACCCCGAAAAAAGGCTTTTTTGCCCGCCTGAAGGCCGGATTGCTTAAAACCCGTCAAAACCTGGGCTCGGGCTTCTTTGGCCTGTTCCGGGGCAAAAAGATTGATGATGATCTGTTTGAAGAGCTGGAGACCCAGCTGCTCACCGCCGATCTGGGGGTGGAAACCACCATGTCGATCATCGACAACCTCACCAGCCAGGCCAGTCGCAAGCAGCTCAAGGACGGTGAAGCCCTGTACGAGCTGCTGAAGGAAGAAATGGGGGAAATCCTCGCCAAGGTCGACCAGCCGCTGGAAATCAACAGCGAACACAAGCCCTACGTGATCCTGATGGTGGGTGTGAACGGCGTGGGCAAGACCACCACCATCGGCAAGCTGGCCCGCCAGTTCCAGGCCGAGGGTAAATCGGTCATGCTGGCCGCCGGCGATACCTTCCGCGCCGCCGCGGTGGAGCAGCTGCAGGTGTGGGGCGAGCGCAACGACATTCCGGTCATTGCCCAGCACACCGGCGCCGACGCCGCCTCGGTGATTTACGATGCCGTGGAAGCCGCCAGGGCGCGCAAGGTGGACGTGCTGATTGCCGACACCGCCGGTCGCCTGCAGAACAAGGCGCACCTGATGGAGGAGCTGAAGAAGATCGTGCGCGTGATGCAGAAGATTGATCCTGCCGCGCCCCACGAGATCATGCTCACCCTGGATGCCGGCACCGGCCAGAACGCCCTCAGCCAGGCCAAGATCTTCAACGACGCCGTGCCCATTACCGGCATCACCCTGAGCAAGCTGGACGGCACCGCCAAGGGCGGCGTTATCTTTGCCGTGGCCGACAAGTTTGGCATTCCCATTCGCTATATCGGGGTGGGCGAGAAAATCGACGATTTGCGTCCCTTTAATGCCTCCGAATTTATCGAGGCGCTTTTCAGCCGGGAAGACTAAATGATCCGCTTCGAGCAGGTTAGCAAGGTATACAGTGGCGGCTTTCAGGCGCTGCAAAAGGTCAGTTTTCATTTAGAGAAGGGTGAAATGGCGTACCTCACCGGCCATTCGGGGGCCGGTAAAAGCACCCTGCTCAAGTTGATCAGCGTGATGGAGCGGCCCAGTGATGGCCAGGTTTATTTCAATGGCCGCAACGTCAGCCGCATTGCCCGCCGCGACATTCCCTTTGTGCGTCGGCGCATCGGCATGATTTTTCAGGATCATCACCTCATTCAGGGGCGCACCGTGTTCGACAACGTGGCGTTGCCGCTGGTGATTGAAGGCTACAGCCATCACGATATTCAGCGGCGTGTGTCGGCCGCCCTCGACAAGGTTGGCCTGCACGGCAAGGATCGTTACTTTCCGCCCATGTTATCGGGGGGCGAGCAGCAACGGGTGGGTATTGCCCGGGCTATCGTCAACAAGCCGCTGCTGCTGCTGGCGGACGAGCCTACCGGCAACCTGGATCCCGAGCTGTCGATGGACATTTTACGCCTGTTTGAAGCCTTTAACCGGGTTGGCGTGAGCGTGCTGATCGCCACCCACGATACCGGCCTGATCAATTCCCAGCGCCACCGCACCCTGCGGCTGAACGCCGGACGCATGCAGGAGGAGGTGGTATGAGCGGTACTCACAAGCTGACCTGGCATCAGCGCCTGGTCATGTACTGGGTGGATCACCTGCGTCAGCTGTTTGCCAGCCTGGGTGAGCTGTGGCGCACGCCGCTCAGCTCGCTGATGACCATTGCCGTGCTCGGCGTCAGCCTGGCCCTGCCGGCGAGTTTCTACGTGTTGCTGAAAAATGCCGAGTCGGTAAGCAGCTTCTGGCAGAGCCAGGCCCAGATCAGTCTCTATCTCAAGCAAAACAGTGCAGAAGATCAGGTCAAGGCGTTTCAGACCCGGCTTGAGGGCATGAGCGAGATTTACAAGGTTACCTATATCAGCCCGGAGCAGGGCCTGTCCGATTTCAGCGGCGCCGCCGGCTTTGCCGAGGCGCTCGATCTGCTAGAGCAAAACCCGCTGCCGGCGGTGCTGATCCTGAACCTGTCGGAAAGCGGTCGCCAGCCCGACATGGCCGAGTTGCTGCTGGCCGACATGAACGCCGAGCCCCTGGTGGCCACGGCCCGGCTCGACATGGCCTGGCTGGCCCGGCTGTCGGGCATTGTGGAGCTGATGCGCCAGGCGGTGGTGGGCATGGCGGTGCTGTTGCTGGCCGGAGTATTGTTGGTGGTGAGCAACACCCTGCGGCTCAACATTCTCAGCTGCCGTTACGAGATCGAGGTGATGAAGCTGGTAGGCGCCACCGACGGCTTTATACACAGGCCCTTCCTCTATGTGGGGCTGTGGTATGGCATTATCGGCGGTCTGCTGGCCTGGTGGCTGACCCTGATCATGGTGTTCTGGCTCAGTCACAAGGTCAGTGCCTTGGCGGCCCTGTACCAGAGTGATTTTACCCTGCTGGGGCTGGGACTGAACGAAAGCCTGCTTTTGGTGCTGACTGGAACCCTTTTAAGCCTGCTGGCGTCCGGTTTTTCCGTGCGCCGTCACATAAGAGCCATAGAGCCGGCTTGAACCTTGCGGCCAGACTGTGGTCTTATTGGGGCAGCACAGCCCGGTGCTTCCCTTGACTTTTGATGGCGAATCCATAAATTTTCATTCGCTGGCATGTGACCGGCGAAGTCGATAGAGTCATTGCAGGGGAATAACCGAAGCCGTTCACACGGAGTCAGGTAATGAACACGAGTTTGATGACGACAGATTTTCAGCGCCATTTTGCCCTGGTTCCCCAGGGCAGCCTGGAGGCCTATATCCAGGCGGTGAACACCATTCCCGTGCTCAGCGCGGAGGAAGAGAAGTCCCTGGCCGAGCGGTTGCAGAACGACGGCGACCTGGCCTCGGCCCGCCAGCTGGTGATGTCGCACCTGCGCTTCGTGGTGCATATCGCCAAGAGCTATGCTGGCTACGGCCTGCCTCAGGCGGATCTTATTCAGGAAGGCAACATCGGCCTGATGAAGGCGGTCAAGCGTTTCGACCCGACCGTGGGCGTGCGTCTGGTGTCCTTTGCGGTTCACTGGATCAAGGCCGAAATTCACGAATATGTACTGCGCAACTGGCGCGTGGTCAAGGTGGCGACCACCAAGGCCCAGCGCAAGCTGTTCTTTAACCTGCGCAAGTCCAAAAAGCGTCTGGGCTGGTTCAACCAGCAGGAAGTCAACCGGGTTGCCGAGGATCTGGGCGTGTCGCCCTCTGAAGTGCTGGAGATGGAATCCCGCATGAGCGCCCAGGATCAGGCCTTTGATCTGGCTTCAGACGACGACGAGCGCGAAGGCAGCTTTGCCCCGGTGCACTACCTGGAAGACAAAAGCTCCGACGTGGCTACCCAGGTGGAAGAAGCCAACTGGGAGCAGGCCGCCAGCAGCCGCCTGCGTGCCGCCCTGAACGCCCTGGACGAACGCAGCCAGCGTATTATTCAGGCCCGTTGGCTCGACGAAGACGACAAGACCACGCTGCAGAGCCTGGCCGATGAATACGGCGTGTCCGCCGAGCGTATTCGCCAGCTGGAAAAAACCGCCCTGAAAAAACTGAAGGCCGCCATGGACGCATAAGCTGTCCGGCCCTTTATGACATTTTCGGTGATTCAAGGCCCCTTTGCGGGCCTTTTTTCCGCCTACTTTATTAATATCCAACGACAACATGGCAGGTAGTATTCCATGAAAGAACTGAAGCATCTGTTTGACAATAACCGGGACTGGTCCGAACGCATCAAGAAAGAGGATCCGACCTTTTTTGAACAACTGTCGCTGCAGCAGGCACCGGAATACCTGTGGATTGGCTGTTCCGACAGCCGAGTGCCGGCCAACCAGCTCACCGGCCTGCTGCCCGGTGACGTGTTCGTGCACCGCAATGTGGCCAACCTGGTGGTACATACGGACTTCAACTGCCTGTCGGTGGTACAATACGCCGTTGAAGTACTCAAGGTGAAGCACATCATCATCTGCGGCCACTATGGTTGCGGCGGTGTGCTGGCGGCCATGCAGAACAAGGAGCTGGGGCTCATTGACAACTGGCTGCGCAATATCAAGGACATCTGCCACAAGCACGAAGACACCCTGAACGCCATCGAAGATCAGCAGGTCAGGGAAGATCGCATGTGCGAGCTCAACGTGGTCGAGCAGGTGGCCAACCTGTGTCACACCACCATTGTTCAGAATGCCTGGAAACAGGGTCAGCCCCTGTCCGTGCACGGCTGGGTTTACGGTATCAAGGACGGCCGCCTGCACGATCTGGACATGTGCGTGTCTGGCATGGATCAAATTCCCGATGTATATCGCGTGTTCCGCCAGCGGGTGCTGGGCGACGAACAATAAATAACTGATTAGGAAATTTTCATGAGACGTGAACTGGCCATCGAATTCTCCCGGGTGACCGAAGCGGCCGCGCTGGCCGGCTACAAGTGGCTGGGCCGGGGCGACAAGAACATTGCCGACGGCGCCGCCGTGGCGGCCATGCGTCATGTGCTGAACGAGATCGAGATCAGCGGCGAAGTGGTGATTGGCGAGGGCGAAATCGACGAAGCGCCCATGCTCTATATCGGCGAAAAGGTCGGCCTGGGCGGCGACGAGGTCGATATTGCCGTGGATCCCATTGAGGGCACCCGCATGACCGCCATGGGCCAGTCCAACGCCCTGGCGGTGATGGCGGTGGGTGAAAAAGGGGCCTTTTTGCGTGCGCCCGACATGTACATGGAAAAACTCATCGTCGGCGCCGGCGCCAAGGGCGCCATCGATCTCAACAAGTCCATCGAGCAGAACATCAAGGCGGTGGCCAAGGCCCTGAACAAGCCGCTGTCGCGCTTTACCGTGATCACCCTGGCCAAGCCGCGCCACGACAAGGCCATCAAGACCATGCAGGCCCTGGGCGTGCGAGTGTTCGCCATTCCCGACGGGGACGTGGCCGCCTCCATTCTGGCCTGTATTCCGGAAAGCGAAGTGGACATGCTCTATGGTGTGGGTGGCGCCCCCGAAGGAGTGATTTCCGCCGCCGTGGTCCGCTCCCTGGACGGCGACATGCAGGCTCGCCTGCTGCCCCGTTACGAGGTCAAGGGCCCGAACGAGGAAAACCTGGCCGCCGGCCAGGCCGAGATTGAACGCTGCAAGCAAATGGGCATTGAAGTGGGTACCGTGCTCAAGCTGGAAGACATGGCCCGCACCGACAACGTCATCTTTTCCGCCACCGGCATCACCAAGGGCGATCTGCTGGAGGGCATCAGCAGCGATGGTAACTACGCCCACACCGAGACCCTGGTGATTCGGGGCAAGTCACGCACCGTACGGCGTATTCGCTCGACTCATATTCTGTCGCGCAAGGATGCCAAGCTGCAGGACATCATTCTGTAACGCCGATTTCACGAATGAAAAAGGGATGCCGAGGCATCCCTTTTTTGTGCTCAGGCTTCCTTGTCGGCCTTGCCGGCAGCATCGGCGAAGCGTGCCAGCCAGCGATCCCAGGGCCAGGGCATGTCACCCCTGTCTTCGGCGTTTTCCTTGCGCCGAATGGCGTTGCGCACCGTCATGGCGCCCAGCCAGCGCACCGGCTCGGGAGGAAAACGCCCCTGGGGTCCCCTGGCCAAGCCGCAGCGAGCCCACTCATCGTTTCGTCCCAGCACCAGGCTGGTGAGTATTTTGGCGCCCAGCAGGCTCTGCACCACGCCGTTGCCGGAATAGCCCAGGCCATAGTAAATATCGCCGTCGCCCTCAAGCCGACCGAAAAACGGCAGGCCGGTGGCGGAACGGTCCGATGGCCCCGTCCAGGTGGCTTCAATGCCGGCTCGAAGCCCGGGAAAAAAGCGCTGCAGCGCCGCCTTCAGCATGGCCCGATAGCGACTGGGCTGGTCAAAGGCCGCATGCAGCCGGTTGCCGTAGGCAAACAGGTTGCCGCCCTTGCCCAGCATCAGCCGACCGTCGGGCGTACTGCGGTAGTAGTGCACAAAGGTGCGGCCATCGACCACGGCGGCGCCATGGTTCAGGCCGAGGCGCTTCAGCTCGGCCGGCGCCGGCGTGGTGATCGCCATGTCGGACGACACCAGTACCAGGTGTTTGTCGAATTCTCGAAACAGGCTCGGGGTCCAGGCGTTCAGTGCCAGGATGACCTTGCCGGCGGTCACGCTGCCTTGAGCCGTTTCCACCCGGGCCGGCCGGCCGCGTCCGAGCCGGGTCATGGGACTGTGTTCAAAGATGGCAATGCCGAGGGACAGCGCCACCCGGCGCTGGCCACGCACCAGCAGCGCCGGCTGCACCGAACCGGCCAGGGGGGAGAAGTGGCCTTCCAGGTGGGCCTCGGAGCCGGTGTGGGCCAGCAACTCTCCCTCGTTCAGGCTGGACCAGCTGTTCAGCCCGGCGTGCTCAAGCACGGCCACCAGGCGGTCCATGGCGCCACTCTGGGCACCGTTGGTGGCGGTGTAGCAGGTGCCGTCGATACGCAGTTCTGCGTCGATGCCGTGTTGCTCGCAAAAATCCCGAATCTCCAGCACCGCCTGTTCCGAGGCGCGCACCAGGCGGGCGGCTTCCTGCTCTCCGTAACGCCGGCGCAGTGACGGATACTTGGTGGACCAGGTCAGCAGGCAACCGCCGTTGCGACCCGAGGCGCCACTGCCGCACAGTTCCCGCTCCAGCACCACGATATTGAGTGTCGGCTCTGCCTGCTTGAGCCGAATGGCGCTCCACAGCCCGGTGTAGCCACCACCGACGATGCACACATCGGCCTCAAGATGCCGATCGAGGGGGGCGGCCGGTGCCGGTTGCTCCCGCTCCAGAGCCTGTTGCAGCCAGAAGGGGCGTTGTGGTGTTGGCATTATCGTTGTCTCCAGCCCTGAGTCAGGCGCAGCAGGACACGGCTGGCGGCCAGGTGCAGCAGCTTGGCCAGCAGTGCGGTGGTGAAAATCAGCATGGCCATGGCGGCGGCCGGGGCGATGTTGCCGCTGTCGTCCAGGTTGAGCACGGCAACGGACGCCAGCATGGTGTCGGGACCGTACAGGAACACCACCGCCGAGACCGTGGTCATGGCGTTGACGAACAGGTAGATGGCCACATCCAGCACCGCCGGCAGACACATGGGCAGGCTGACTCGCCACATGGCCTTGAACCGGCTGATGCGCAGGGAGGCGGCTACGGCCTCGATTTCGGCGGGCAACTGCTTGAGCGCGGTGACCGCGGTCAGGTGTCCGACGGTATAGAAGTGCACTATGGTCGACACCACCAGCAGGGTCATGCCGCCGTAAAGTACGCGCAGCGGGTTTTCCGGCTGATTGAAAAAGAAGATGTAAGCCAGGCCCAGCACCAGGCCGGGCACCGCCAGCGGCACCATGGCCAGGCCGTGCAGCAGCTTGCGCAGGCCGTTCTGACCCTGCCCCTTCTCTACCAGCCAGGCGGCCAGGAAAATGGTCAGGGTGCCGAACAGGGCGGTCAGGCCGGCCATGCGCAGTGAGTTGCCATAGGCCTGCCAGCCGTCGATAAGATCAAACCGGTAGTGGTTCAGGCTCAGGCTCAGGTTATAGGGCCAGAACTGCACCAGGGAGGCGTAGCCGGCCATGGCGATCACGGCCAGCAGGGCCAGGGCCATCAGGCTGCAGAACAACAGGAAAAAGCCGTCACGCCAGGGGTTGGGAGCGGGCTGGTAAGGCAGGGAACGGCTGTCGATCAACTGCTTGTTGCGACGCTGCAACCAGCTGTCGGCGGCAAAGGCGAGCAGGGCCGGCAGCAGCAACAGGGTGCTGATCAGTGCGCCCATGGCGAAGTTCTGCTGGCCTACCACCTGCTTGTAGATGTCGGTTGCCAGCATGGCGTATTGGCCGCCGATCACCTTGGGCACGCCAAAGTCGGTGATCACCATGGTAAACACCACCATCAGGGTGCTGAGCAGCGCATACTTGATGCCGGGCAGGGTAACCTGAAAAAAGGCGCGTACCGGGCCGCCGCGCAATACGCGACAGGCTTCGAACAAGCGGCCGTCGGTGGCGCCCATGGCGGTGCTGAGCAGCATCACCGCATGGGGAAATGCCCAGAACGACAGCCCCAGTACGATGCCGATGGGGCCATAGATGCTTTCGTCGCCCAGCCAGTGACGCAGCCCCCCCTGGTTGCCGAACAGGTAAATCAGGCTGATGGCCGGCAGCAGTGAAGGGGCCAGTATCGGCACCATGGCCACCACCTTGAACAGGGTCCGGGCCGGCAGCCGAGTGCGGGTCAGGCCATAGGCGTAGAGAAAGGCCAGGCCGGTTACCAGCAGGGTAACCAACAGGCCCATGGTCAGCGTATTGATCAGGGAGTGGATCAGCGCCGGCGTAGCCAGGTAGCGACGAATGTTATCCAGGCCGACGAATCGGCCCTGATCATCCACCAGGGCGGTATGCAGGATCTGGCCCAGGGGCAGCACCAGGGCCAGCAGAAACAGCACGCAGGCCAGGGTCAGCAGCCAGCGCTGCAGTTTGTCGTCCCGGCTGGCCGTACGGGGCAGGCTCAGGGTGGTCATGCGCCGGCCCCGCTGAACAGGTGGGCATGCTCCAGCGGCAGCTCCAGCGCCACTTCCTGCCCGGGCTGCAGTCGTTGCAGATCGCAGTCCCGGGGCGACAGATCCGCCAGGATGGGATCCGGGTGACTGTCTACCGTCACCTCGGCCCGAATAAAGGCACCGAGGAAAGACAGCTCCCGAATGCGCCCGCGCAGCTGAGGACCGGTACCGGACCCGGCCAGCCGGGTCAGCTCCGGACGCCAGGCCAGCAGGTGCCGGCTGCCAGGGGTGACCTGACGGGGCAGGGTATGTTCACCCAGGTTCAGGCGGCCGTGATGGTCGGCCACGGCGGCATAGAAGTTCATGGCACCGATAAAGCGGGCCACGAAGGGTGTGGCGGGCTGATAGTAGATTTCTTCAGGGGTGCCGATCTGCTCGATCTCACCCTGGTTCATCACCACGATGCGATCGGCCATGGCCAGGGCCTCTTCCTGATCGTGGGTCACCATGATGGTGGTGATGCCGAGTTCTCGCTGCAGCCGTTTGATTTCGGCGCGCAGCTGAATGCGTACGCGGGCATCCAGCGCAGACAGAGGCTCGTCCAGCAGCAGCAGGCCGGGTGAAAGGGCAATGGCCCGGGCCAGGGCCACCCGCTGCTGTTGTCCGCCGGACAGTTGCCCCGGATACTTGCTACCGCTGTCGGGCAGGCCGATGGTATTCAGCAGCGCCGCCACCCGTGAGCGAATCTCGTCTTTGGGCAGGCGCATGTTTTCCAGGCCAAAGGCGATGTTCTGGTACACGGTGAGGTTGGGAAACAGGGCATAGGACTGAAACACGATGCCGAAGTCGCGTTGCTCGGGAGGCGCCTGGGTGATATCGCGCCCGGCCTGTTCAATGCGACCGTCGGTAGGCAGGTCCAGGCCGGCGATGGCGCGCAGCAGCGTGGTCTTGCCGCAGCCGCTTGGGCCGAGAAAACAAATGAACTCCCCTTCCTTTACGGTCAGGCTGACGCCCTTGAGGGCGCGAAAGTCGCCGAAGTGCTTTACCACATTGTCGATTGCTAAATATGTCATCAGATTACCCTCATCTGGTTTAGACCAGTTTCGGGCAATCTACAAAGTGTTTGTGACGATGGTGTGACACTTTATTGACAGGGTGATGTTTTTTGCTCAGACCGACAGCTGAATATTGAGTGCGTCGTGGCGCCAGTACTCCCAGTCCAGTTCAATGGCCCTGCCGGCGGGATCCCGTGACAGCCGGCTGATAAAGAGGGCGGCGGCCCCGGTCGCCACGCCCAGGGCCTGGGCCCGGTTTTCATCCAGGGCCACCGGATACATGTTGAGTTCCATGGTGGCGATGCTGACGTCGTATTCCTGTTCGAACAACCGGGTCAGGGAGCGGGTCAGGTCATGCTCGGCCAGGCCTGGAAAGCGGGCTGGATCCACATGGTTTTCTTCCAGCAGCACCGCGTGACCATCGATGGAGCGCAGCCGCTGCACACGGTGCAGGGGAGTCAGGGGCGCCAGCCCCAGGGCTCGGTGCACCGCCGGCTCGGCCGGCGCCAGCTGGTGCGTCAGCACTTGAGTGTGGGGCTGTCGGCCCTGGCCGGAAACCACTTCGTTGAAGGGCAGTCCCTGGGTCGGGTTGTAGTTGATGCGGCTCGGCGTGATGTACCAGCCACGGCGGTTGGCGCGGTAGATCAGCCCCTTGCCTTCGAGCCGCGACAGCGCTTCGCGCAGGGTGACCCGCGTGGTGGCGAAGGCGTCGCTGAGCTGGCGTTCCGAGGGCAGCTTGCTGTTGGTGGGCAGGGCGCCACTGCGGATCTGGGCTTCAATGCTGTCGCTGATCTGCTGGTAATGGGGTTTGCTCATTCTCTTTCCATTATGGACTACACCACTATTTTTACCGCCCGAGGGCGCGGTGGTTGTCGTCAAGGTGTTGAAACTGGTGGCCATTATTACCCCTGTGGAGGTCAATGCACAGGCCTGCTACAGATGAATTTTTTGTTGCAGCCGGGGTTGTTGCCTTGCCCGCCGACGGCGGTACGGTTATCGTGTTTGCAAGTTTGGTATATACCAGGAGTGAACGTGAATAATCCCTATCTGCTGCTGACCCCCGGCCCCCTGTCGACCTCTGCCACGGTGCGCGAGGCCATGATGAAGGACTGGTGTACCTGGGACGACGATTACAACCAGGGCGTGGTGCAGCCCATTCGCCGCCAGCTGGTGCGCCTGGCCACTGCCCATTCGGGCTACACCAGTGTGCTGATGCAGGGCAGCGGCACCGCCGGTGTGGAAGCGGTGCTGGGCTCGGCCGTACCCGCCGAGGGCAAGTTGCTGGTATTGATCAACGGCGCCTACGGCCGGCGCATGGCCGATATTGCCCGTTGCCTGGGGCTGCGCCTTGCCACCATGGAAGTGGCGGAGACCGAGCCGTTGTCGGCAGAGCTGCTGAGCCAGGCACTGGCGGCGGATGCGTCCATCAGCCATGTGGCCTTTGTGCACTGTGAAACCACCACCGGCATTCTCAATCCGCTGGCGGAACTCTGTCAGGCCGCCAAGGCACGGCACAAGACCCTGATCGTGGACGCCATGAGTTCCTTTGGCGGTGTCCCCATGGATGCGGGCGAGCTGGCCATCGACTTTTTGATCTCCAGTGCCAATAAATGCATTCAGGGTGTCCCCGGATTCAGTTTCATCATCGCTCGGGAAGCGGCCATGCATCGCTGTGAGGGCCAGGCCCGTTCGGTCAGCCTGGACCTGTTCGATCAGTGGCAGTGCATGGAACGTCAGGGCGGCAAGTGGCGCTTTACCTCGCCGACCCATGTGGTGCGAGCCTTTGCCCAGGCCCTGGCCGAGCTGGAGCAGGAAGGGGGCGTGGGCGCTCGTCATCGGCGCTATCAAGGCAACCAGCGGACCCTGGTGGATGGCATGGAACGGCTCGGTTTTCGGCCGCTGGTGGCGCGGGACTGGCAGTCGCCGGTGATCACCGTGTTCGCCGCACCCGAGGCGCCGGCCTACGACTTCAAGCGGTTTTATGAAGGACTGAAAGCGCGCGGATATGTGATTTATCCGGGCAAGGTGTCGGCGGTGGACTGTTTTCGCATCGGCACCATAGGAGAAGTGTATCAACAGGACGTGGCCGGCCTGCTGGCTGCCATCGAAGACGCTATTTTCTGGTAAATAAAGGAAACCACAATGAGCTATCGTTTTGAACGTCGTTATACCGGGGCCGTGCAGGCGGTGATCATGGACTGGGCCGGCACCACGGTGGATTTTGGCTCCGTCGCGCCAATTAACGCCTTTCGGCGCCTGTTTGCCGGCGAAGGCATTGACGTCACCCAGGCCGAGTGCCGGGCTCCCATGGGCAGCGAAAAGCGTGATCACATTTGCCAGATGCTGGCCATGCCGCGTATTCGTGAAGCCTGGCTGCAGATCAAGGGTGAGGCCCCAAGTGAGGCGGAAATCGATCGCCTGTATCAGGACTTCGTGCAGATTCAGATCGAATGCATTCGCGACAGCGCCGTGCTGATCCCGGGCATGGATCGGGTGGCCGCGGAGCTCACCGGTCGCGGCATTCGCCTGGGCGCCAATACCGGCTACAGCCGCGACATGATCGTTGAGTTGGTGCAGCGCGCCGCCGAGCAGGGCTATGCCCCCGAGGTGGTGATCACCGCCAGTGACGTGCAGCGCGGCCGGCCCTGGCCGGAAATGAGCCTGCGGGCGGCCTGTGCCCTGGAGGCGGGGGCGGTGCAGGCCTGCGTCAAGGTGGATGATACCGGTGTGGGTATTGAAGAAGGCCTGAACGCCGGCATGTGGACGGTGGCACTGGCGGTGTCCGGCAACGAGGTAGGGCTGTCGCTGGAAGACTGGCAGGCCCTGGCGCCGAGTGAGCAGCAGCGTCTGCGCGGCAAGGCCCATGCTCGCCTGGCCGGTACCGGCGCCCATTATGTGATCGACACCATCGCCGAATTGCCGGCGGTGATTGACGACATCAACGCCCGCCTGGCCCGGGGCGAGCGTCCCTGATGACGCCGCTGGCCCTGTTGCTGGTGCTGTGCTCCGCCGCGTTGCATGCGTTGTGGAACCTGCTTGGCAAGAGGGTCAGCCCCGGTTATGCCTTTTTCTGGCTGGCCAACCTGACCCAGTGCCTGGTGTTGCTGCCGTTTGGCCTGTGGATGCTGGGGCGAGAGCAGGGGCTGGCCTTCTGGGGCTGGCTGCTGGCCAGCGGACTGTGTCAGAACCTGTATATGGCGGCGCTGGCCGCGGCCTATCGTCAGGGTGACCTGAGTCTGGCCTATCCGCTGGCCCGGGCCCTGCCCATGTTGCTGGTGGGGTTGGGGGGGCTGGCCCTGGGCCAGGTCATCACGCCGGCGGCAGGGGTCGGCATGGCCCTGATGCTGGCCGGTTGCCTGCTGTTGCCGGTACTCAGTCTGCGCCAGTGGCGGGTGCGGCAGTACCTGACACCGGGTTGCGCCCTGGCCCTGCTGGCCGCCGTTGGCACCAGCGGCTACAGCCTGATCGACGCTCATGCCATCTCGCTGTTGCGGGTCTGGCTGGACGGGCTGCACGGCCGGCAGAGCCTGGTCCTGTATTATCTCTGGTTGCAGGTGATGGCGGTACTGGTGACGTCGTTGCCATTGTTGTGGTGGCCGCGCTTTCGCACCGGGCTGATGCAAACCGGGCGCCGGTCGGCCGGTCCCGCCATGCTGGCCGGTATCATGATGGGGCTGACCTACAGCCTGGTGTTGTGGTCTTTGGCCCTGGCCAGTCAGGTTTCCTATGTGGTGGCCTTGCGTCAGCTCAGCATTCCCCTGGGAGTGTTGCTGGGCATCTGGCTGTTGGGCGAGTCGTACCGGGGAGGGAAACTGCCCGGGGCCGCGCTGATACTGGGGGGGCTGACCCTGGTGGCCCTGGCCGGTTGAGGCCGAATGGAACATATTACAGCCGTGATGCGGCCGGGCTTGCCCGGCCGTTTCTTTTTTGCGTGGTGGCCATGATGGTGTCGGTTATCCACTTTTTCACGAAACTGTCACCGGACTGTCATTCGCTGGTTTTAAGCTGAGCATGTTTTCTGGTATATACCAAATGGAGGAGGAAGCATGCTGAAGAAGACCCCCCTGGCTTTGCTGCTGGCCCTGGCCGCCGCCGGTGCCCAGGCCAAGACCGAACTGACCGTTTATACCGCCCTGGAGCTGGATCAGCTAAAGGCCTATCAGGCCGCCTTTGAACAGGAAAACCCGGATGTCGCCATTCGCTGGGTGCGGGATTCGACCGGGATTATTACCGCGCGCCTGCTGGCGGAAAAGGAAAACCCCCAGGCCGACGTGATCTGGGGTCTGGCCGCTACCAGCCTGATGCTGATGGATGAACACGACATGCTGGCCCCCTATGCCCCGGCCGGCCTGGAACAGCTGTCGGAAGAGTTCCGCGATGCCCGCGACACGCCTCACTGGGTGGGCATGAACGCCTGGCTGGGGGTGATCTGCTACAACACCATCGAAGCCGAAAAGCATGGCCTGACCAAACCGAGTAGCTGGCAGGATCTGACCAAGCCCGAATACCAGGGTCATATTGTGATGCCCAACCCGGCTTCCAGCGGTACCGGTTTTCTCGATGTCTCGGCCTGGCTGCAACAGTTTGGTGAAGATAAGGGCTGGGCCTACATGGATGGTCTGCACCAGAATATTGCCAACTACACGCACTCCGGCTCCAAACCCTGCGTGCAGGCGGCCTCGGGTGAAGCGACCATCGGTATTTCCATGGCCTACCGGGGGGCCAGCCTCAAGCAGCAGGGCGCCCCGCTGGATCTGGTCTTCCCCAGTGAGGGAGTGGGCTGGGAAATGGAAGCGGCGGCCATCGTCAAGGGCACCGACAATGAAACGGCGGCGCAAAAGCTGCTGGACTTCGCCGTCACCCGCCAGGCCAACGAGCTCTATAATCAGAGCTTCGCGGTGGTTGCAATGCCGGGTGTGGCCAGGCCGGTGCAGTACTTTCCGGAGCAGCCGGCCAGCGTGATGATCGACAACGACTTCGCCTGGGCGGCCGGCCAGCGCGAGGCCATTCTGGCCGAGTGGCAGCGCCGTTACGACGGCAAGAGCGAAGCCAAATAGCGCTTGAATGAATGCCTGTCAGTGAGAGCCCGGTCAGCGTACCGGGTTCTTTTTTTACCAGGAGACGGCCATGCGACTGCTGTGGTTACGCAACGATCTGCGGCTGGACGATCACGCCGGCTGGCAACGGCTGGCGGAGTACCAGGGAACAACGGCGGCGGTTTTTATTCTGCCCGCCCACTGGCGCCAGGCCGACGACGCCGGGCTGCACCGGCTGGGTACCGCCAGGGTGGCCTATTTGCAGCAGGCGCTGGCGGATTTACGCGAGCGGCTGGCGCCGTTTTCGCTGACGCTGCTGGAAGGGGAGCCGGTGAAGCTGCTGCTGGACTGGCACCGACAGCAGCCCTTTGAACTGGTCACTCATGCCGCCCAGGCGCCGGAAGAGACCGACTGGCTGACTCGGTTGCAAGACGCCGGCGTAACCGTGCGCACGGTTGAAACCCAGCCGCTGTTTGAACCACATCAGGTTGAACCGTTATTCGAGACATTTCCCGCCAGCTTCACCGGCTTTCGAAAACTGGTGGAAAAAGCCCCGGCCTGGCCGGTGTCGGCACCGCAATCGGCTATTGAGGTGAGTGGGTTGCGGGCGGCGGCCTGCCCCTTGACCACCGGCATTCACTGGCCCGCGACGCCGGGTGCGCCGGCCCATCCGGCCTGGCAGGGGGGAGAGACGGCGGCCCGGGGCTGGCTGCAGCACTACCTGTTTGAACAACGGGCCCTGGCCCATTACAAGGCCAGCCGCAACGATTTGATCGGCCGTTATTTCTCCAGTCACCTCAGTGCCGCCCTGGCCTGGGGTTGCTTGTCACCCCGCACTGTCTGGCATCAGGTTCTGGATTACGAGCAGCGCTGGGGCAGCGACGAGCACAGTTACTGGCTGCGCTTTGAGTTGCTGTGGCGGGAGTATTTTCACTGGTCGCTGCGGGTGCACGGCACGCGGCTGTTTGCGGCCGGCGGTCTCACCGGCAAGGCGGTGCCGGGCGTTTTCAATGCCGCATACTGGCAGGCCTGGTGTAATGCCCGTACCGGCTGGCCGATGATCGATGCCGGCCTGAAAGAGCTCATCACCACCGGCTTTTGCTCCAACCGGCTTCGGCAGAACCTGGCCAGCTGCCTGATGCACGAGCTGGGGCTGGACTGGCGGCTGGGCGCGCGTTTTTTTGAACAACACCTGGTGGACTTTGACGTGGCCAGCAACTGGGGCAACTGGGCCTACATTGCCGGCGCCGGCCACGATCCGCGCCAGGGGCGCCATTTCAACCCGCACCGGCAGTGGCGCCAGTACGATCCCAAGCTCACTCACCTGCACCAGTGGCTGCCCGAACTGGGCCCGGTCACCCTTGAACAGGTAGAACGCCACCAGCGCGGCGAGCAATTACTGGATTACCCGGCACCCCTGGTGCCGCTTGAGTGTTGAGGCTTTCGCCTGAAGGCTCCGTTATGCATTCCCATGTTGAGCGTGGGAATGAGGCGGACGAATCGCAAATGGGCGATGAGCGTAGTGCATCATCAGAATTCCGCAGCCGGCTTTGTGTTGGAATACGCTGCGCTCATTCGCAACCTACTAATGACGAAAACTGGCAGTCAGCTTTGCAGCTCCATGAAACAGAAGCGTAGGTTGGTGATGAGCGTAGCGAATCCCAGCAATGTGGTCCGACGGACCGCACCGCGCCGTAGGTTTAACCTTTTTCCTGCTGGCTGCCTTTGGTCAGGGCGGCCGGGTCCAGCAGTTCGCGCAGCTCTTTTTCCGACAGTTCGGTTTCTTCCAGCGCCACCTCCAGAATGGGGCGGCACTCGGCATAGGCCTTTTTGGCGATGCTCGCCGCCTTGGCATAGCCGATCACCGGGTTCAGCGCCGTCACCAGTATGGGGTTGCGGGCCAGGTGTTCGCCGAGGTGCTCCTCGTTCAGGGTAAAGCCGTCGATGGCCTCGGCCAGCAGCGGCGCACAATTGGCCAGCAGTTTCATCATGGTCAGCAGGTTGCTGGCCACCAGCGGCAGCATCACATTGAGCTGAAAATTGCCCGACTGTCCTGCCACTGTGTTGGCGGCGTCCAGGCCCATCACCTGGGCCGCCACCATGGCCACCGCCTCGGGCACCACAGGGTTGACCTTGCCGGGCATAATGGACGAGCCCGGCTGCAGCGCCGGCAGCTGAATCTCGGCCAGACCGGTAAGCGGTCCCGAATTCATCCAGCGCAGATCGTTGGCGATTTTCATCAGTGCCACCGCCAGGGTTTTGAGCTGGCCCGACAGCTCCACCGCCGTGTCCTGGCAGCTCAGGCTGTAGAAGTAGTCTTCCGCCGGACAAAAGTCCTGGCCGGTATGCTCATTGAGATAGTCGCAGGCCAGCCTGGCCTGGCGCGGATCGGCGTTAATGCCGGTACCGATGGCGGTGCCCCCCAGGGCCAGTTGCTGCAGCCGGCTCTGTAGCCCCTGCAAACGATCACGGCCATACTGCACCTGCGTGGCCCAGCCCCCCAGCTCCTGATCAAAACGCAGGGGCATGGCGTCCATCAGGTGGGTGCGGCCGGTTTTCACCTTGTCCTGCAGGCGTTCGCCCTTGCCGAGTATGGTCTGCTCCAGCTGGTGCAGGGCCGGCAGCAGTTCACGGCTGAAGGCGAGCGCGGCGCTGACGTGAATGGCGGACGGAATCACGTCATTGGAGCTCTGGCCCATGTTGACGTCGTCGTTGGGATGCACCGGCTTGCCCAGGTGGGCACTGGCCAGGTGGGCCAGCACCTCGTTGACGTTCATGTTGGTGCTGGTGCCCGAGCCGGTCTGAAACACGTCTATCGGAAAGGCGTTGTCGTGTTTGCCGGCAATCACCTCGTGGGCGGCATGCACGATGGCGTCGGCCTTGTCCTGCTCCAGCCGGCCCAGTTCGCCGTTGGCGTGGGCGCAGCCGGCCTTGAGCAGGGCCAGGGCGTGAATAAAGGCGGGGGGCAAGGGCTGGCCCGAGATGGGGAAGTTGTTGATGGCGCGCTGGGTCTGGGCGCCGTAGAGTGCCTCGACCGGTACCTCTATGTTGCCCATGGAATCCCGTTCGGTTCGCATTTTCATCACTGCTTCCTCCATTGATGTCAGACGGTCATGACTACAGCAAAGAGCTTAGCACTCCGTCTTTTTGCCGAAAGCCGCAGACGCTGAAAAAGGCCGTCAGCGCCGTGGCGTCTTCGGCGGGCAGGCCGGCGAGGCTCAGTTCCAGCCGAGTGAGGCCGTGAGCCTGGGCGTCCGCCTTCAGCTGGCGCAGCAGCTCGCTGCCTACGCCTCGACGCCGAGTAATGTCCCGCACCGCGAAAAAGCCGATGCGCTCGTCCTGGTGCCAGGCCAGGGCCACGGCGCGGTCGTTAAAGGTGGCCAGCAAAAAGGGCTGATTCTCGGGCAGGGGCTTGCCTTGCAGAATAAGTTCCGCGTGAGCCCTGTGTTGCTCGGGCAGTTGAGTCAGGTGATGTACGGTGAGGCGCATGATGCCGCTCCTTAGCCATAAAAACCGGCATTCTAGCATGAGGCGAGTTCGACAAACGGGCCGTTCGGCGGCATTATGGTGCGGCATTTTTCACCACGACAGATTCCATGAGTTTCGACACCCGGGCGCACAATCGCGCCATGACCCATTTCGATGAGCATGACAGCTTCTGGCTGTTTGGCTACGGCTCCCTTATCTGGAAGGCGGACTTTCCCTTTGTGGAACGCCGTCCGGCCTGGATTGACGGCTGGGCGCGCCGGTTCTGGCAGGGCTCCCACGATCATCGCGGCACGCCGGCGCAGCCGGGCCGGGTAGCCACCCTGGTTCGTGCGCCTAAGGTCCGCTGCCACGGCATGGCCTACCGTATTGAGCCGGCGGTACTGGCACAGCTCGATTTGCGGGAAAAGAATGGCTACCTGCGGGAGCGGGTGGCGGTGCAATTTGACAGCGGCCAGGCCGAAGATGGCCTGATTTACCTCGCCACCGAGCACAACGCCGCCTTTCTGGGGGACGCGCCGCCGGCGGAAATGGCGGCGCAGATCGCCCATGCCCATGGCCCCAGCGGCAGCAACCGGGACTATCTGCTCAACCTGGCCGAAGCGCTGGCCCGCCAGGGCGTGCATGACGACCATGTGGCCGGGCTGGTGGCGCTGTTGCCACCGGTTGAAGGAGAAGGCTGATGGAGTGCCGGCCCAACTGCGGCGCCACCCTGTTCAAAATCAGTTAGAACTACTACCTTTAAAGTCTGCTTTAGAAACTTTGGTGTTTCATGACTGTAGACATACTAGTAAATGTGCCTATTAGGCTGGGGGTAGCAGAAACCCTAGGCCCATATGATGAACGCCTTGTCATGAAGGGAAATTATAGGAGCTTTCATGTTCCAATCTTGATCGGTGACTTTAGTCCTAAGTTGAGAAGGTTAATCAACTTATATGTTATAAGAAAAGCTTCAGATGGTAGGAAAGATCTTACGCCGACAGTTAAAGCATTTAAAGTATGGGTGAGATGGTTAATAGATTACAATATTAATCCATTCTCCTCTTATGAATTTAAATATGACAGTCCCACCTATGGTTTTCGACAATATCTAATCGAAAGAGTTAGCAGTGAAACATTGAGCAGCAGTACAGCCAATGCTTATATATTGGTGATAAAAGACTTCTACGATATGTTAGATTATGAAGGTATTGTTAACTCTGAAAACTATTACAAATCTAAGTTGAGTATTGTTGATGGATATCGGAAAGTTCAAAGTTCTGACTTGGCAATAAGAGTTGTAAAAGCGGGAGGGAAGTCACTTAAGCCATTGAATGAGAAAACTCAGGCGAAATTGTTAAGTTTAATGGAAAACCAAAGTGAAGAATTCAAATTAATATTGAAACTAATGTTGACCTGCGGTTTGAGACTTTCAGAGGTAATTACACTTCCAGAAAGTATTTTTAGAGAGGAACTCTTTCAAGGAGAAAGTGTGATAAGAGGGCTAAAAATAGGTCCTAGTGTAAATGTGGAGACGAAGTTTTCAAAAGAAAGAGAGATTTTTTTTACATCTAACCTTCTTGAACAGGTTCTAGATTACAAGAATTCTAAAAGATATTCCCTAAGGAAACTTAAAAGAGAGAGTCGTAACCCACTTGGCGCTAAAAGTAGCCGTCTCTTTATTTCTAAAACTGGAAGAGATTTTTCAAAGCAGGCGTTCTACAGCGCGTGGTTTAGGCTTAAGAAAGAATACGAAAGAAAATATTGCGATATTTTCCCACACAAGCCTCATGATCTAAGAGCTACTTTCGCAAATAATCTAATAAAGTTTGCGATGAATATTGAACCAGGAAATCAAGAGGTATGTATTAGTGTTACCAAATATTTTATGGGGCATGTAGATGAAAAGACAACATTGAAGTACGTTAGTTTTTTTCATCAGGAAGGGTTCGCAAATTGTATTGCTCAAGTGATGGATGAGTTTTTCTCAACAGCGCTAAAGGATGAACTATGAGCAACGACAAATACGACTCTGACTTAGTCATAAATGTTAGTAAAGTAGGAGATGGTCGCTATGTAATTGACTTGAACCTTTTATCATTAGAAGGCTTTCTTGGCTCTTCTCCTTTGATCGCGAGATCAGCTAGAGGGGTTGCTAAAGCTTTTTTTGATGAGCATATAGATAGCTATTCCTCTGATATGAATGCTATTGCCAAGCCCGTAGCTCAATTCATTTTAGGTTATAGTGCGGCAGGAAGGGGTACTGTTTATAATGCTGTGAAGGCTTTCTTTGACTTCCAAGTGGATAGAGGAAGGAATGTTCATGATCCTTCTACATTGCAGGAGTATGTATTAAGTTTACAAAAGAAAATTTATTCTAGAGAAATTGGAAGAACGCATGCCCTTGGTCTGCTTTCTATTGTTAATAAGCTTTTGCTGTACTTGGGTGTGATAAACTCACCATATAGATATAACTTTCAGCACAAAGGCAGAGTGACAAGCTCTAATGTTTACACAAGTAAAGAGCTAGAGGTTGTCGTAAAAGTTGCATTTGAGATCTTTTCAGTTAACAAAGAAATTATAGATGACCACATTAGACGAACAGTTGAAGGTTTTCGCGACTTTAGTCTAGTACAGTTGGCAGAAGTAAAAGAGGTAAAGTGGAAATCGTCAAGTATAGTCGTAGATTTGTTGTGCCGAAACCCAGTGTATTGGTTTATGCATAGTTCTTTTGTATTGTTTTGTTTTTTTACGTGGAGTAATGAGAGTCAACTTTGCCAGATAGAAGTGGATAGTATTAATTCTGATGATAAGGGTATGGAGACTGACTGGATTTTTAAAGGTAGGGCTAAAAAATTTGTTAGGTTAAATATAGGTGACTCCTCAGTTCAGGGGGATAAGAAAGGGCTGGTATTTTTTAAGGAGTTTATGAGGGTAAGGAATGAGCTCGTAAAGTATTTGT
Source organism: Oceanimonas doudoroffii (assembly GCF_002242685.1). Classification (NCBI taxonomy): domain Bacteria; kingdom Pseudomonadati; phylum Pseudomonadota; class Gammaproteobacteria; order Aeromonadales; family Aeromonadaceae; genus Oceanimonas; species Oceanimonas doudoroffii. The sequence continues at coordinate 127,936 of NZ_NBIM01000004.1, read as the reverse complement.
TGAGTAACAATTACACGCTAAATCACAATTCACTTTTCTTCATGATAAGCCGTGCTGATGATGAGATCAGAAGGTTTAAGCCAGCGTTAGTTGCATTCAATAGGCACCCATTAGTAGTTGCGTTAAAAAATAATGATATCTTAATGCCCCGAATATCCAGTCAGAGTATTAGAAAGACGGTAGAGCAGTTAGCTGACAATGAAATAGGTAACCCTTTTGTTACATTGAATAAAGCTCAGCACACTTGGGCTACATACCGTAATAATTATGCACTCGGTAATCCAGAAGAAGCTAGGCAGGCCATGAGCAAGGCCTTGGGTGAGCTAACCAGGTTGGCTATAAATAAAAAAAGCATAGATGAGAGAAGGGTATATGCTGATAGCTATGGTGTAAATCTGGCTAGTAGTGGCGAAGTCCCATATCAAATTAATGGGCTCGGATGTTTAGATGAAGTTGGCGGCTCCCAACATGCAAGAAGGTTTATTTCAAAACAAAGAAATTACAAAAGAAATCCCAAAATATGTGCTGACCTTTCTAATTGCATCAACTGTCCAAATTGTGCAGTTGTTGAGGATGAAGAAGCTATATACCATCTTTTAAGTTTTAAACATATGATAGAGTACAATAAAGCTGTATATATTTCATCGAAAAAGGCTGTGGAAAATTACAAGGACATTGTCGATAAAATCAATTTTGCTCTTAGTTTTGTTGATGTGAAAATTATAGCAAGAGCTAAAAGAAGGCTGCAGATTGAAGGAGTTTCAGATGCATGGAAAGAATAATGTGAATTTTAGTTCTTGTGAAGCAAACTATGTTGATTCTGCGCTTTCACTTGAAATTGAAAATGTGGAGCTTCCTTCGCCAGAGTTAGTAATGAATGCCATTCATCAAAGTAACTTTGATATGCTGCGTAATGTTCTTGTTGTTCCTGGGAACAATCGAGGTCTAGCAATAAAGTTTGAAGATGATACTTGGACTACCAAGCATTTAGCTAGAGAAGATGAATCATATAGAAAAGTTTGTTTTTCTAAATTGCCATATAAAATTAAAAATGAAATTAAGGTTATAGGCTTATATCTTATTTGGTTTAATCCTAAAGGCGCGAAGCTATCCTCTATAATAAGAATTATAGAGAAGCTCGCAACTGTATCCTCGATTCTAGCTGAAATGAAAGTTAATTCTTTCTTTTGGCTTGACAGAGAGCCAATCAGACAAAGGTTCATCAGTGAGTTGTCAATAGGTAAAAGAGCAGGGACAATAGATGGTTACTTGAAATCTATTTCGAGAGTTTGTGATATGAAGCATACCTTTTTCAAAGAGGTTGGTTATTTTCTTGATTTTAACTTTAGCACCATATCACCAGGTCGAAGAGATAATCAAACCTATTGCATGCCAATAAGAATACTAGGGTTGTATTGGAAGTCCTATATTGATTTCTTTGATGATTTAAATGTCAAGCTAGATAATTGGAAGTATGTTTCTAGTTTGCCTAAAAGGTATAAAGAGTACATCAAGGAAAACAATATAAAAGACCATAATAATAATTGGTTGTATTATGTGGATGAGTTTTGTCAGGATTCTCTTAGGGATATTTACTTTGATAAGGATTGTAAAGTTAGCGAAATTATAATTAGGCGTTCCGATGATGACGTTAGAGACTATGAAAATAATAATTACACATATCAGAAGATTGTTGACGGAAGGTTAGTTGATGTTCCTTTGGCAAGGACAAGTTACAATAGACGGTTCCCGCAGTATTATGTAGATATAGAGCAGATTTACATTTTTTATCATCGGGCTGCCTTGATCGCTTGTGAAACCATACAATCTATGACAGGGATGAGATTAAGTGAGTCAAATATAATAAAGTTTGGTGCTTTAATTGATGAGAATGGTTGGGTTGGTGTAAAGTCAAAGCTTTTTAAATATGCCGGTGAAGGTGGAGTCGAAGAGTGGTGGGCTGCTTCACCTTATATTAAAATAGTTTTCTCAAAAGTGAGGGGGTTAGCTAAAGCACTTTTTAACGTCGAAGAAGATGAGTTGGATTATTTGTATATAAAGACAGATGCTAGGCATTTTATCACTCATCGTAAGTTTAGATTGATGAAAACTCAAAGGAACTCAGAAAAGGTTATGAATTGGACTGAGAGGAATAATATATATATAACAGAGGAAGACACTGAAGAGTTTTGGAAACTTAATCCCAACATCGCTGAGCCTGAGTATGTAGAGTCAGTTATCTATCCTGGAGCAAAGTGGCCTGTAACCCCACATCAATTTAGAAGAAGCATTGCTGTACATGTAAGGCGGCTAGAGCTAGTGACAATGAGACAACTGGCTTCTCATCTAAAACATCTTGGTAAGACGCTTGCTGATTGGTATTCTGATGGATCAACAGAATCTAGCATGCTAACAGGTAAAATATCGTCCGCCTTTGCTAAAGAGTTGGAAAGAGCAGATCTTGAAAGAGCTGCAACAATGGCAATGAAATTTCAGAATGGTAATAACTTGTTTGGGAGGGGAGGAGAGATACTAGAGAAACAGAAACATGTTGATTCTAAGTTAAAAACGTATCAGTCATATCAACAAGCAAAATCACTGGCTAAAAGGAGAAAATCAAAGTTGGTATCCCTAGGTAACGGGATGTATTGTATGAATGGAACAGAGTGTGATTTTAAAGCTGTGTCGCAGTCAGCGAACTGTAGACCTGATTGTGAAAACCTAGTTGCTGATAAAGATTCCATACCCATCTGGAAAAGAAGATATGAAAAGTTCAGGTTGTTATATTTGCAGTCTATAGAGGATGGTAAACCCGAAGCGAGTAGGGAGTTTTTCAGGTTGGAAATGGAAAGCTATAAACAAGCATTAGAGTTCTACGGAATTATTTTATGAAAAGTACAGAGCGAAGTGCGATTGCAGCTGAGAAGGCCTTGTTGGAGCTAATTTCTGAAGGTGCTAAAGTTAGTCAGCATGCGGTAGAAAAGCGAGCTGGTTTAGCTAATGGTGCACTGAATTATAATCATTCAAGATATAAGGAAATTAAAGGCAGAATAGCTAAGAGCAAGGAAATCAACTCTCCAGCTTTAGAAGTTGAAAGTAAAGAAAGCAAAGAGCAGATACGCAAAGAACGTGATTTAAAAAATAAATATAGAAAACAAAGAGACGAACTGAGAGATTTACTGAGGATCTCCGAAGGTGAAAGGTTAGAGTTAGTCTATCAGCTTTATCATATTCAAAAGTATCTTGAGCATTTAGAACGACATGGCGTAGTAGACAAAAATGTGTTAGAGTTCAACCTGAAAAAATGAGTGTGGATATATGATGGTGGAAGTTTATAACATAGCCATTTCAGATTGGTCACCTTGTATTTCTGAAAGGTTAGGCAGAGGTTGTGGTGCTTGTTGTATTGCGCCTTCGATATCATCTCCTATCCCAGGAATGCCAAATGGTAAGCCTGCTGGTATAAGGTGTGTGCAACTCGATGAAAACAACCTATGTAAGCTATTCGGGTTGTCAAACAGACCTGCGGTTTGTGGTAATTTTAAGAGTGACACGATGATATGCAGCTCTGGACCTGAGGCTGCTTTAAAAGTGCTGACAGACTTAGAGGCTCATACTTCGTAGTTAAGTCTTTCATTAATAATTATTTTTATATGCTTTATTCTTTAGCATATTTTCTATAGCTCTAATTCTTCCAGCTAGTTTCCACCTTTTATCAATAGTTTCCTCAAATATTGGTAAGTATTGATCTTTGTTGTCTGGGTAAGATCGATATAAGCGTTCATATTCCTCGGATTCACCTTGCAGAGCATGCATCTCGTACTCATATTCTTTTAGTCTTGAGCGTAGCTCCTGTGCAACTTTGTCATTAGAAGGTATAGTTGAATTTAACTTTGATGATTCAGATAATAATGAGCCTCTGAACTTTTCTGTAACTATATATAGCTGTTTAGGGCCATGCGTTCCACTTTTAACCTCAATCCAACCTATGTTTATAAGCTTCTTAATACGATAATAAGTTGCCATTCTTGCTTGCTCAAGAGAAAGGCCATCAAGAAGACTGCATTCAGATTGAAGTTTTTTACGTAAACTGCCACAAGAGAATGGGCCATCAAAGCTCGCTATAGTTGTAAGTGTATTCTGACAAAATATCGAACTTCTTCTCTTTGGCACTTTCTGAGTCTCATTTTTGGTTGAGAGGAAGCTCCTAGGGTTGGTTTACCTAAAGAGCTGGTGAAATCATAAATGCGGATTATAGTCCGTTGTCTGCGGCGGTACAACTCCACATAGTTCTTCTCATTTTGGTGATAAGAATGAGTGAGTTAGCTGAAGCAGTAGGGCTGAAAATTCGTCATCAACGCAAGATTTTTGGAGTATCTCAAGAGACACTGGCTCACTTGGCCAAGGTTGACAGGAGTTACGTTGGCAGGGTCGAGCGTGGCGAAGTGAACTTGACAATAGATATGCTTTATAAGCTCGCACAGGTTCTTGAATGTGATCCTAAAGGGCTGCTGCCATAGTTTTGCCTGTGGAATTTCAGTCCATCGCTAATGAGCGATACCTCCTCGCAGTAGCGTCAGACTTGGGATTATAAGACAACTCTTGTGTATGGAGAAAACTAGGATCACAATTTGAAAAAATTACAATTGCATTATCTGTATTACTAGGCTCAATAACACTCTTTATCACAGTAAAAATGGCCTCGCTACAGTGAGGCTGGGCGGTAGCGTGGCCTAGGAAAAAAGCTGCTGTTTTATTACAGTATATTTCCGGGATTGCGTGTTCCGTGTGTAGTCTCTCCCTGAGCAAGCACGTGAACTGCAAACTGGACGTAAAAATGCTCATGATCTGCTCAGGTTGTGTCAGTGCTTTGTGGATAGTGCGCAAGCTTACATTGATACTACTGATGCGTGTTTTTGCTCATCATCGAATATAGGTTATTAGTGATGATTCGTTTATTATCAATGGCCTACCTGTGAAAGTTAGCAGTTGCGATGGAAGAAATATGCGCATGTGCAGTATTATAATGTTAAATTACAAAGGTGTAATATGAATTGGCTAGTTTCTTTAAGTGGTAATGGACAAGTTTTGTTTGGGATGGCAAATTTTATGTCATCACCTCACTTTAGCGTTTACGAAGACTCTGACGATCATCAAGCAGAGGCGTATTTTCTTAATTTCCCTCATATTAAAGGGAATAAAAACCTCACTGAAGTAGTATCTGCGATAAAAGGGTTAATGCAACTTCTAAATGGGGCTTTGGCTATAGACTATGGGTTCAATAATTTTAGGCGCTACGGTCCAATATCCGTTGACCAAATTTTTAGCTCAGACAAAGATTGTCCATCATGGTCTGACTGGAGCCAGGAAGACTTCTCAAGTCAAGTGCCTGCCTCGAACCCCTTCATCGGAAATGAAGAACGTAGTAAATTCGATGCCCCTTTTAACCATAAAACTACAGCATATATTCAACTTTGTATCGAGCATGAAGATATCTTTAACTTACTTCGACAAGTTTCGGTTGGTTTTGATTGGCGTAACTTGTATTGTATTTGGGATACTATTTGTCACCACTGTGGCGGTCAAAAAAATGCAATTTATACATTGGGGCTTGATGAAGATAAAATTAAGGCATTCACAGGTACTGCAAATAGCTTTGGTGTTTTAGGTATTGAGGCTAGGCATGGTGTGAAAGGTTGGGAAATTCCAAAAGAGACTGTAGACCTAAATGGGGCGATAGATATCGTTGATGGTATCGTTTCCAAGTACCTTTCTAAGAACTACTGTCTAGGGTGCAAAAAAAAGGAATGGGAAAAAATAACTTAACAAAGTATTTGAGAGTGATTCACAACGCTTGGTATTTTTCATTCCATCGTAGGGTTGTATGTTTACGGTTGCATGTTTAAGTTTTGTGGTAGCGTTGCTCACACCTTAATGCAGCGTTAGGCCTACAACAAGCCAGTGCTGCCAAAAATATTGAGCTAGACTTATCTGGTGTTATTCCACACTGGAGCTTACACATGGATATTAAAGTGTTACTTATGTCCTTGGTTGTATGTGCACCACTTAAATCCAACGCCTTGGATTTAACCAATATGGTATGCTCTAGCCCTGAGTTGACTAAACCTAAATTAACACAAAAATGCAAAGATGCGGGTATTGCTATTCGTGATACAATCTGTCAGGGAAATGAAGGAGAGGTATGGTGTAAGCACGCATACCTTGACCTTGGAAACCCTGCAAGGGTTGAAATTTCTTTGGGCTTCAGAAATAGGCATGTCTGGCGTGTAAGCAAGGGGCCGATTAATTTAAGTGCTGTTGCGTATGACAGTTCAAGTACAGGCACAATTACTGCCGACCTAAACAATGATTGCACATTAACTAATTATCGAGTTGACCATACCAATGCTGCAGCTACCTTTTTGATGCAGCTAGCAAAGGTATTCAATATAGCTTTAACTAATGACTTGCCCAAAATTATTCCTGATTGTAAGTAGTTTATAAGCATGACAAAAGCATCCATCGGGAAACAAAAAGCCTCGCTAGGCTCGAAACGCTTTTTGTCTCCGTTGGTGTAATGCATTAGGCATCAACCTCTGAGCTTTCATGGTCTATACTTGTTCGGTGCTACTTTCAAGTCGGTAGGTGAGATATGAATACATTGCGTCTGAGGAGGTCTTGTTTTTTAGGCACTTTTCTGGTTTTGGTGTCACCTGTACATGCAAATTCCGTGAAAGTTGATGCTAATACTAAAGCTACTGTCTATACGGCCTATGGCTTAAGTGGAACAGTGTGTGTCGAAATCAGAAAAGAAGATGGTAGCCCTGGGACTGCAGATTTTTGGCATGCTGGTTTTGTAAACGTGCAGTTTGGTTACCAAACAGGATCTGCATGTTTTGATTTTTTGCTACACCTTAAACTTCGAACTGGTTTTTCCAAATCAGGACCAGTGACAGTCAAAGTTGTAAGTGAAAATACAAACCCAGAAGCTGGGCATGAAGACCGATTTGATAAAATGAAAGTTTATTGACGATAATCGCATTAAATGAATGCCTAACAAAACATTTAAGAGTGATTTATAACTTTTAGTTCAACGTTGGGCTTTGTGTTTACGGTTTCATGGTTTTAGTCGGTGGTAGCATTGCTCACACCTGTATGCGGCATTAGAGGGATATCATGTATATTGCTATTGACGACACATATGGCCCAATAATTTCAACTGGTTCCAAATATGTTACTGGAAATAGAAGGACAAACGTTGGTGTAGCTTTCCCCGATAAGGATGTTTTTTATATTCGTGAGCAAATTACGAATTGTATTGGATTCATTAAAAGTGAGTTTTCTATTGAACCTAACGAATTTCATTTCGTGGATATTTATAATAGGAAAGGCCCATGGGGAAGATTGCCTGACAAAGCAAACTTAGCCATATTTTCGGCTTTTGCCGAAATATATGGCCAACATAAATGGAAAGTTTTTATTCAAACCATAGATGATAGAACGCTCAGAGATCACGATATAAAAAAGATTAAGGGGAGAATTAGTCAGTTCATTTTGGAAAAGCCATCTGACCTTTCACTTCTTTGGTTATTAATTAAAATAAAAATATTCTACTCAAATACTCCTGAAAATTTAAATGTCTTCATTGATGAAGGTTTAGGTAAGCCAAATTCTATTGTAGGAAATGAAATTTTTCATAACTTCCCAAATAATTACGAAGGTAAATTTCAGTCATCTCATGAAGAGCCTTTGTTGCAAGTAGCCGACTTTTTGGCTTTTGTGATCAATAGATCTACACATCTTTATATGAAACAGAATAGAACGGAAATAGATAATTGGTTTTTGTGGTTGTTTAACAATATGGATATAAATAGCGTTGATTTGTCAAAAACTAATATGACTGGAAAGTTATCCGAAATTACTGTTTCAGATTTCGATGGGCTTCATGAGAATGACCGCTCTAGAAAAGGGTTACAATCCTCCTAACAAGCCAAATAAATAGAGAAAAAACTGCTGGCTTTGTTCCTTTGTCACTAATTTTAGCCAACAATTATGTTCCTCTGTTTGGGTGTTATAAGCTATTCAAGTATCGCCGTCTATAAGGAAGTAAAATGACCACTCCCAAATGTGCTCTTTGTAACGAAGAAATTACAGAAAAAAATGATACAAAAGAGCACCTTATCCCCAATGCAATTGGTGGAAAAAAGAAAGTTAAAGGGTTTATTTGTGGAAGTTGTAACAATGCGTCAGGAGATAATTGGGAATCGGAGTTGGCAAAGCAACTAAACCCCTTGAGTCTCTTTTTTGGGATTAGTCGTGAGCGTGGAGAAGTACCATCTCAACTGTTTGAAACTACAGGTGGAGATAAGCTAAAGCTCAATGTTGATGGAAGTATGGATTTAGAGAAGCCTCTATATTCTGAGAGCCCATTAGAGTCTGGGGCTGGCGTACGAATCCAAGTTAGAGCCCGTTCCATACCTGAAGCAGAGCGAATGCTTCAAGGTGTAAAAAGAAAATACCCTCAAGTTGACCTCAATGAACTGCTGAGTAATGCAAAATCAGAGTCATCTTATTGCCCAGATATGTTGAGTTTTAACTTTTCCTTTGGTGGCCATGAAGCAGGCCGTTCAATTGTAAAGTCAGCACTAGCTTTAGCCGTGTCTTCTGGTATTCCAGCAGAGAAATGTACTGAAGCAACACATTACTTAAGGAATGACAAAGCTGAAGCCTGTTTTGGCTATTTCTATGAAACTGATTTAATAAAAAACCGCCCCGAAGGTATTCCTCTTCATTGTGTCTCAATCAAAGGATGTAGCAAGACCAAGCAGGTAATTGGCTACGTAGAATATTTTGGTGTTCAACGAGTAGTTCTTTGCTTAGCTGGATCTTATGAAGGTGAAGAGATATCAAATACGTACGCTATAAATCCAGTTGCGGGTGAAGAGCTTGATCTGGTGGTAGATTTAAACCTCTCAAACTCTGAGATACGTGCGGCGTATGATTATAAAAAGATTCCGAATGGTTCTATCGAGGCTGCATTTCATGAAGTTATTCCAGCCGGCATGAAAGCTTCGTTTGAAAAAGAAAAAGACCGTGTTCTAAATCAAGCTGTAATGTATGCGTTTGAAAATTGTGGCGTGAAAGAAGGTGAAATTTTGATGCCAGAGCATGTAAACAAGCTGATAGGTCTTATGATGGAAAAAATAGAGCCGTTCATCCTTCATCAGTTTACACAGTCACGAAGGCGGAAATAGCTTATAATAAGTTGCTGTGCGTGGATAAATTAATTGCTACGCTCTTCATTTACTAGTGAGCAAGACGTTATATGGGAGAGAAAAATGAAGTCTAGGTTCCTTATCTTATCGATATTTCCTTTTTTTTCTATGTGCGTACAGGCTAGTACTATTTTTTACGAAGCACGAGATGTTCAGACTTTTGAAGTCATGTGTAAAAATGAGCGACACAATATCACCACCCACTATAAATTATTAAATGGGGTCTACTCATCCTCTACCATGATTGGAGGGGCGGATGCGAATATATTGCTTTCAGTGGTGCCTAATAGAGTAGCATTGGCTGAGAGGAAATATGAAAGAAATACGGGGGAAACCGTAGAATGGAGCGAGATTATCATTAGTATTAGAGAAGATTCGGAGTTTTTTGAGGCTTCTATAGGTGAGCCGGATTTCATGACGATTACAATAAGTACAGACAATTACTCAGCGAGTAACAAGTGGTCGAAAATAAGTGTGAAAACGGTTGAGGCATTTCTGGATGAAGAAGGAAATTTACAGTCAATTCATAACTCAGATAGTAAAAAAGAGTGGTGTGCTCTTATTAATGTAGAATATAAATGAATAGTAGTTTCGCTATCACTAAAAACCAATCTTTAAGTAAATGCAACGCAGTAATTAAGATGTTTGGAGTAAAACATGCCGGGATTAGAACCAGACTGGGTTTCCGCGGCGGCTACAGCAATTGCTGGAGTTGCCACAGTTATGGCTGCATTCACTGCTTTTCTCGCATATAGACTACAGCGAGCTTTAGTCGAAAGCAGGCAGCAGCTTTTGAAGGGAGATCACCTCTTTAAGAATATTCAGTCGCTGATTATCATTTTTGCGAATATTCACGCTACGGCAAAACAAGACTGGTCTCCAGATAGAACAGCAAAACTTCGCTCGCTCTCAGAAGAAGTTCGATATATCGAGACTGTTATAAAATCGCTGAATCCCGACATAGGTACCAAGGTTGAAGAGTGGCTATCTTCTACAGATCGTCACGGGGATAGTATCCCTAAGGTTGTGGATTGTATTCTTGGTGGGGCTGGTGCAATTATTGGTGATAAGTACGACAACTTCCTATATTCAAAGGCGTCAGAACTCAGAGAAATCCTGGACGAGATATTTAAGTAAATAGGGGCCTAACCATGCAATGCTCGCGACAGGTGCAAGGACAGGTGCAAGGACAGGTGCAAGATTGCGGTGTTATAACTCCAAGGAGTGTCATGGCAACCACCGAGCTTGAAGTAATAAGTACAGTTATAGAAAATTGGCTTAGGTATTTTAATTGCACTGGTAGGTACTTTTATGGTTGCTTGGCTGAATTATCGTTATGATCGGAAGAAAGAAAGTGGTAAAAGGTTTTATGACTCATTAGAGTGCAGTAAGTACAGATATCGATGAAATAACATATGTATCGTTACATTATTGGGTACTAATAATTTAATGGGTTGTAAATAATTTTCAAGATACGGACTTAATTTATAAACGTAGAGAAGAATTATATAAAATTAAGTCTTATCTTTCGAACAATCTGAAAATCTTATTGTTGCTGAGTCAAAGCTAATGCTGTTAGGTTTAACTACCATATCTACTAAAATTAGAGGTTATGATGAGTTTCTAAAAGAATTTCGAAAAAAATACTATGACGGTAAAGAGTCGTTAAAATAAAGTGACATGGATGAAGTAAGGTTTGATTTTTTAGGTGAAAGTAAAGCAATTTTTAGTGAGCTGGCAAAGTCGTATGAAAGGGGCTTATAACAAAGCGTTTAAGACAGACTTGGTCTACTGCCCGATATTATTGTTTATTGTATTAATTTTAATTTCTTAATAAGTAATAACTGAACTAAACGTCATTTTCACTGTGACGCTACTTTTTATGATGGGATGTTAGGAAGGACAATTTTAGAAATTTAGAGAACACTATTCACCGTTAAATGATTAAATTATGTAAAGATAAGAAAAATTTAGAAATGTCATATTACATTTAAAATCAGATAGTTATCGATCTTTTCTAAATTTATAAAATAGGGTGTGCTTTCTGCTGCATCGCCCCCAGCATCAGCGCGCCGTTGCCGGGCATGCCCGATGGCAAGCCGGCGGGGGTGCCTTGTGCCCATCTGTTGGCAGACATGCGTTGTGAGCTGTTTGGCAGGCCCGAGCGGCCGGCGCTGTGCGCCCGCTTTCACCCCGCCGCCGACGTGTGCGGCACCGGCCGCGACAACGCCATCTGGCTGATCAGCGAGCTGGAGGCGGCAACGGCCTGAAATCAGCCCCGGCGTAGCCAGGGCAGGGGATCGATGGCCTGGCCCCGGTAGCGGATCTCGAAGTAGAGCCCCGGCTTGTCCTGGCCACCACTTTCACCGCTCAGTGCTATGGCCTGACCGGCCTTGACCCTGTCTCCCGGGCCCAGCAGCAGTGACTGGTTATGGCCGTACAGGCTGAGGTAGCCCTTGCCGTGGTCGATGACCATCACCATGCCAAAGCCGTTGAGCCAGTCGGCGTACACCACCTGACCATTGGCCACGGCGCTGACTTCCCGGCCGGCGGGGGCGCCAATCAGCAGACCCTTCCAGCTGAGCTGGCTGGTGCGGGCGGCGCCAAAGCGATGCAGCAGTGATCCTTGCAACGGCCAGGGCAGGCTGCCCTTGGCAAGTCCGCCAAAGCTCCCCTGAGTCTTGGCCACCACCGGGGTGTGGCCCGACGGCCCGGCCTGATTGCGGGCCGCGGCCAGGCGTTCCTGCTCGCGACGTTCGCGTTCACGCCGCTCCCGTTCGGCTCGCTCGGCGGCGGCCTTGATCTGCTGCTCCAGGTGGCTGGCGGCCTGCTGCAGGTTGGCCAGCCGGCGGTTGCCCTGCTCCAGTTGCGCATTGATCTTGTTGGCGGTCTGGTTGCGTTCGTGCTGGCGCTGCTGCAATGACTGCTGCTGTTGTTGTTGGCCGGCCAGCAGCTCCTTGAGCCGAGTGCGGCCCTGTTCGGCCCGGCGGCGGTTGTCGGACAGCTGGCGGCGAATCTCGGCCAGTTGTTGCAGGGCATCGGCCCGAGCCTGGTTGAGGTGGGCGTAGTAATGCAGCAGGCGGTCAATGTCGCTGCTGTCCTGGCCGTTGAGCAGCAGTTTGAGGTAGTCGTGACGGCCGTTCTGGTAGGCGGCACGCAGCTGGGAGGCCAGCTGGTGGCGCTGTTCGTCGGCCTGTTGGTTGAGGGACTGGTGCTCCTGCTCGAGCCGGGCCAGCTCCCGCTCATTGTCTTTCAGCTTGTTTTGAGTCTGGTTCAGCTTTCGGGCCAGGGCTGAAATGGCCTTTTCGTCCTCGGCCAGCTGTTGCTGCAGCGCCTTCAGCTCCCGTTGCTGGGCCTGAATGTCTTGCTGCTGACTGGCAATCTGACCCTTTACGTTCTTCAGATCCTTGCTGTCATTCGCCCATGCGCAAGCACCGGCCATCAGGCCGGTGCTCAGCAATATTGAAACAATCAGTCTTTGTGCGCCCATAGGGCTCAGATTATTTCAGAACCATCAGGGGCTTGCCAGTCATTTGCGGCGGAATATCCAGGCCCATCAGGGTCAGCATGGTGGGCGCCAGATCCGACAGCCGACCGCCTTCCACCGGGCTGGCATCGCGGCCGATGTAGATCAGCGGCACCGGCAGGTTGGTGTGGGCGGTATGGATCTCGCCGGTTTCCGGGTTGACCATCTGCTCGGCGTTGCCGTGATCGGCGGTGATCAATGCCTCGCCACCCACTTTTTCCAGCGCCGCCACTACTCGGCCAATGGAGCTGTCTACCGCCTCGCAGGCCTTGACCGCGGCCTCGAACACGCCGGTGTGGCCGACCATGTCGCCGTTGGGATAGTTGCAGATGATGACGTCGAACTGGCCGCTCTCAATGGCCTCGACCAGCTTGTCGGTCAGCTGCTGTGAATTCATCTCCGGCTGCAGATCATAGGTGGCCACCTGAGGGCTGGGAATAAGCTCTCGCTGTTCGCCGGCAAAGCATTCCTCGATGCCGCCGTTGAAGAAGAAGGTCACGTGGGCGTATTTCTCGGTTTCCGAGATGCGCAGCTGGGTCTTGTTGTGCTCGGCCAGCCACTCGCCAAGGGTGTTGACCAGGTGCTCGGGGGGGTAGGCGCAGCTGGTATGAATGTCGGCGGCATACTCGGTGAGCATCACAAAGTCGGACAGCGCCGGGCGTACGCCGCGCTCAAAACCGGTGAAGTCGTCCTCGACAAAGGCGCGGGTCAGCTCCCGGGCCCGGTCGGCGCGGAAGTTCATAAAGATGACGGCGTCGCCGTCCTGCATGGCGACCGGCTCACCCACTACGGTGGCATTGACGAACTCGTCGTTCTCGTCGCGGTCGTAGGCGGCCTGCAGGGCCTCCACGCCGGTGACGGCGCTGTAGACGGCCTTGCCCTGGGTCAGCAGGTCATAGGCGCTCTGCACCCGATCCCAGCGGTTGTCACGGTCCATGGCGTAGTAGCGACCCACCACGGAGGCGATGCGGCCTTTGCCCAGTTTTGTAAACAAACCGTCAAAACGTTCGAGTGAGCTCCGGGCCGAACGGGGGGCCACGTCGCGGCCGTCGAGAAAGCCGTGCAGATAGATTTGTTCGGCGCCCCGTGCGGCGGCCAGTTCCACCATGGCGGCAATGTGATCCTCATGGCTGTGAACGCCGCCCGGCGACAGCAGGCCCATGATGTGCACCGCCCGGCCCTTGTTGACGGCGCCGTCCACGGCCTGGGTCAGCGCCGGATTGGTAAAGAAATCGCCGTCCTTGATGGCCTTGCCGATGCGGGTCAGCTCCTGATAGACGATGCGGCCGGCGCCGATATTGACGTGGCCCACCTCGGAGTTGCCCATCTGGCCGTCGGGCAGACCCACGTCATCTCCCGAGGTGGAAATCAGGGTGGAGGGGCGCGCCTGCATCAGCTGGTCGAGTACCGGGGTGCGGGCGGCGTGAATGGCGTTGTGTTCGGTTTTTTCGCTGTATCCCCAGCCGTCGAGAATGAGCAGTACTAGGGGCTTTTTGGTCGAGTTCATGGTGTAACCCTATGTCTTTATTTGAAGTGTAATGCGATGAAAACTGAAACTGTCCGTCATATTACTACAACTGATGAATTGGTCACCAGACGAGGGGGCGGGGGATTTGCCATTGGGTGATCCGGGCCGCGTTTGCACGGGAGTGGGCGGCTGTTATTTGCCGAGTGCCCATGTATACTCGGGCTTTTCCGTCTTTTGAATCGCAAGAAGTAACGTCATGCAAGAGTATCTCGACTTTGCCGCCCGGCATCCGCTGCTGACCATGGTCTGGCTGGGCCTGGCCTCGGCGGTGGTGTACACCTTTATTATTGCCCGGCTGTCCAAGGTGAAGGTGGTGCCGGCCCAGGAAGCGGTCATGCTGATCAACAAGCAAAATGCCGCCGTGGTCGACATTCGTTCGGCGGAAGAATTCCGCAAGGGCCACATTGCCGGCGCCGTCAACGTGCCCAACGCTCAGCTCAAGGCCAACAACCTGAACCTGATCGAAAAGTACAAGGACAAGCCCCTGGTGCTGGTATGCGAAAGCGGCATGACCACCGGCAGCGCCGGTCGCCTGCTGAGCAAGGCCGGCTTTGCCCAGGTGCATACCCTGCGTGGCGGCATGACCGACTGGCGCAGCCAGAACCTGCCGGTGACCAAACGTTAATTTTTACAACCCATTGAGCAAAAGGATATTTTCATGGCCGAAGCAGCAAACGGCGCCGATGCCCAGGCGCAACAACAGGTAGAGTTTCAGATTCAGCGCATCTACCTGAAAGACATGTCCTTTGAGGCCCCGGGCACTCCCCTGGTGTTTCAAAAGGAGTGGAAGCCGGATGTAAAACTGGATCTCGACACCAAGAGTGCCCGCCTGGGTGACAACGTGTTTGAGGTGGTGCTGACCCTGACCGTGACCTGCAAGATGGGCGAGAACGAAACCGTGTACCTGTGCGAAATTCAGCAGGCCGGCGTATTCACCATCGGTAACATGGCCGAGCCCCAGCTGGCGCACTGCCTGGGCTCCTTCTGCCCCAACATTCTGTTCCCCTATGCCCGCGAAACCGTGGCCAGCCTGGTGAACAAGGGTTCCTTCCCGCAGCTGAACCTGGCGCCGGTGAACTTTGACGCCCTGTTTGCCGCCCACGTCCAGCGCGCCCAGCAGCAACAGCCGCAGGCCGACGCCTGATGAAACCGGACGCCGCCATTACCGTGCTGGGGGCCGGCTCTTACGGCACGGCCCTGGCCATCGCGCTGGCCCGCAACGGCCATCGCACCCTGCTGTGGAGCCACCGGCCCGAGCAGGTGGCGGCGTTGGCGGCGGACCGCTGCAACCAGGTATTCCTGCCTGACGCGGCCTTTCCCGACAGCCTGGCGCCCGAGGCGGATTTGCAGCGGGCGGTGCAGGCCAGTCGCGATCTGCTGATCGTGGTGCCCAGCCATGTCTTTGCCGATCTGCTGCGCCGGGTGAAGCCTTTTCTGCGCCCCGACAGCCGCATTGCCTGGGCTACCAAGGGTCTGGATCCGGCCAGTGGCAACCTGTTGCAACAGGTGGCAAAAGACATTCTCGGTGAGGAGCGGGCGCTGGCGGTGCTGTCGGGCCCGACCTTTGCCAGGGAGCTGGCCATGGGCCTGCCCACCGCCATCTCCGTGGCCGCGACCGATCCGGCCTTTGGCAAGGAGCTGGCGGATCTGCTGCACTGCGGCCGTTCGTTTCGCGTGTATCTGAACGACGACATGGTGGGGCTGCAGCTGGGTGGTGCGGTCAAGAACGTGATCGCCATCGGCGCCGGCCTGGCCGATGGCCTGGGCTTTGGCGCCAATGCCCGCACCGCGCTCATTACCCGTGGCCTGGCCGAATTGCAGCGCCTGGGGGTAGCCCTGGGTGCCCAGCAGGACACCTTTATGGGCATGGCCGGACTGGGTGATCTGGTGCTCACCTGCACCGACAACCAGTCCCGCAACCGCCGTTTTGGCCTGGCCCTGGGCCAGGGCAAAAGCGTAGACACCGCCATGACCGAGATCGGTCAGGTGGTGGAAGGCTACCGCAATGCCGACGAGGTGCACCGGCTGGCCGGGCGCCATGGCGTGGAAATGCCCATCTGCGAGCAGGTGTATCAGGTGCTGTATGAAGGCAAGAACGCCAAAGAAGCCGCCATTGCCCTGCTGAGCCGGGACCGCAAGGCGGAATAGCAGGCTGGAAGCGATAAGCTCGAAGTGAACACCGAATCAAAAAAGGAGCCTCTCGGCTCCTTTTTTGCGTTTGAGCAAATGCACTCAGTAGTAGGAGTGCTCGCCGCGCTCGTGCTCGGTGGCGTCGCGCACGCCGGTGAGTTCACCCGGGAACAGCTCGAGCAGTTGTTTCTCGATGCCTTCCTTCAGAGTCACGTCCACCATGGAGCAGCCGTTGCAGCCGCCACCAAACTGCAGAATGGCGAGGCCCTCTGCGGTGATCTCGGTGAGCACCACCTTGCCGCCATGGCTGGCGAGGCCCGGGTTGACCTGGGACTGGATCACATACTCTACCCGGTCGGCCAGGGGCGCGTCGTCGGGCACCTTGCTCATCTTGGCGTTGGGCGCCTTCAGGGTCAGCTGGGAGCCCATCTGGTCGGTGACGAAGTCGATTTCGGCCTCTTCCAGGAAGGGCGCGCTTTGGGCATCGACGAGGGCTTCAAAGCCGTCAAACGGCAGATGGGTATCGTCGGTATCCACCGCATCGGGTGGACAGTAGGAAACACCACACTCGGCATTGGGGGTGCCCGGGTTAACCACAAAGACTCGAATATTGGTGCCTTCCGGCTGCTGGGACAGCAGCTTGCGGAAATGTCCCTGGGCGGTTTCGGAAATCGTAATCATCGCTATCCTCGTAAACCTGACTAAACAGCTCAACTTTTATCATACTCTTGTTGCCGGGCCTTGAATAGCCGTCAGTGTTCAAGAGTGCGGCACACCGCCCAGACTTCCACCCACTCCACTCCCCGAGCCCGCAACAGCCGAGTGAGTTCGGTCATGGTGGCTCCCGTGGTGATCACATCGTCCAGCAGCGCCACGTGGCGGTAGCGGCTGGCGCCGACGACAAAGGCGCCGGTCAGGTTGCGGCGACGCTCGGCCCGGCTCAGGCGGGTTTGCGAGGGGGTGGCCCGTATGCGCCGCAGCAGCCGGCGATCCACCTTCAGTGGCAGGGTTTGTTGCAGGCCCCGTGCAATCTCTTCCGCCTGGTTGTGCCCCCGGCGCAGGCGCCGCCACCAGTGCAGGGGCACCGGCAGCACCGCCTCGGGCCAGGGAGGCGCCAGCCGCTCGGCCAGCAACTGCCCCAGCAGACGGCCGTTGAGCAGACGGCCGTGATATTTAAGATCGTGCACCAGCCGGCTGAAGGGCGGGGCAAAGGGCGCGACAACCTGCATGCGCTGCCAGGGAGGGGGCCTTCTCTGGCAATGGCCGCAGCGGACGCCGGCCAGCGGCAGCGCACGGGCGCAACCGGGGCAGTAATGGTCCAGCACCGGCAGATCGGCGCGGCAATGCCGGCACAACAGCGGCGCCTCATGGCAGTCCTGCCGGCACAGCAGGCACTGGCCCCACCACAGCGGACCGGATTGTAAGCGGGTAAGCAAGGGCCGTATCATGGCGTGGTCGCGACGAGGAATCATGTAATGAGTGTATATACAGAACAACACGGCCGAGGCCCGCATCTGGTGCTGCTGCATGGCTGGGGCATGAATGGCGCGGTCTGGCGCGAGCTGGCCACCCGGCTTGAAGGCGACTTTTGCCTGCACATTGTGGATCTGCCGGGCTTTGGCCACAGCCCGGCGCTGGCGGCCGGCGCTACCCTGGCCGACTGGGCCGACAGCGTACTGGCGGCAGTGCCGGAGCGGGCCGCCTGGCTGGGCTGGTCCCTGGGCGGCCTGGTGGCCACTCAGGCCGCGCTGCAGGCACCAACGCGGGTCAGTGCGCTGATCACCCTGGCCAGCTCTCCGCGTTTTGTCAGCGAAGCCGGCTGGCCCGGCATCAAGCCAGAGGTGCTGAGCGGCTTTGAACAACAGCTGGCGGAGGATCATCATCAGGTGGTGAATCGCTTTCTGGCACTGCAGGCCATGGGCAGCGAACATGCCCGGGACGACATTCGCCGGCTGCGCGACAGCCTGGCGAGCAAGCCGGCGCCGGATCCTGGAGCCCTGGCCGCCGGCCTGGGCCTGCTGGGTGAGGTGGATCTGCGGACCCGGCTGGCCGACCTGGGGATGCCGTTGCTGCGCCTCTACGGCCGGCTCGACGGCCTGGTGCCACGCAAGGCCGCGGCGCTCACCGATGATCTGGCCCCGGCCAGCCACAGTCATATGGAGCCCAAGGCGTCCCACGCGCCCTTTATTTCCCACCCCGATGCCACCGCCGAGCAGATCCGTCGCTTCCTGCATGGGCCGCGCTGAGCCAAGCAGAAAAGGGTGACAGGGACCATACTGGAAGGCGAACAGGTACAAGGGGGCTTTCATGGCCATTCCGGTAATTTTGCCCAACCTGCCGCCCAATCCGGCCCAGCCGGCCACCGAGGCGGCTCGCACCGACAATGTGCGCCGGCCGGCGATACCGGTGATACGGGCGGTGCAGCCCTATGTCGCCCTTCGTCAGCGAGATCGGCAACGTCAGCGCAACCGGCATGAGGAGTCCATGGAAGCCTGGCTCAGCCTGCATCAGGGAGCCGTGTGCCTGATTGGTACCAGTGCGGCCATGAGCCGCCGCCTGGACGTGATCCACCGGCGCTACCACGCAGGCGAAGCCCATACCGGCGCCGCGTTGGACATTGAGATCTGATCTCACGGGGAGGCATTCATGGCCAGTTATGATCTTACGCTCAAGCGCTCCGAGCCGGTGGCCGACGGCACCCTGGCGCTGTTCTTTGAGCGGCCCGCCGGCTTTGACTACAAGGCCGGGCAGTGTGCCCGGCTGGCGCTGGTGGATCCGCCGGAAACCGACGACGAAGGCAATGGCCGCATTTTGTCACTGGCGTCGGCTCCCGCCGAGGGAGAGCTGATGGTGGCCACCCGCCTGCGCGATACCGCCTTCAAGCGGGTACTGGGCGGGCTCAGGCCCGGCGCCGCGCTCACCCTCAAGGGCCCCTACGGTGACTTCGTGCTGCCCGCCGATGGCCAGGTGCCCGTGGTGTTTATTACCGGCGGCATTGGCATTACTCCGGTGCGCAGCATGGTGCTGCAGTCTCTGAGCGAGGGGCATAACGGCGCCATCACCCTGCTTTATGCCAACCGCAGACCCAAAGACGCCGCCTTTCTCGACGAGCTGCGGCAGGCCTGTGCCGGGCGCAGCAATTATCGGGTGGTGCCGATCATGACCCAGGATGCCGGCTGGCAGGGAGAAACAGGCCACCTGGATGTGGCCATGCTGCGTCGCCATGTTATGAATCTGACTGCGCCGCTGTATTACCTGGACGGTCCGCCCGGGCTGGTGAGTGCCATGAGATCCGTGCTGAGCGAGGCCGGTGTGGCCGAGGATCGCGTGCGTACCGAGGAATTCGCCGGATATTAGCGACGGTGTGACATCCGCGAAAATAGACCTGATTCGGCTCTGTGTGTAAAATTCGTGCTCTTTTTGTTGAACAACGAGATCACGCCATGGGCAGAGCCTATCAAAACCGCAAAGAATCCATCGCCAAGACCGCCAACGCCAAGAGCAAGGTCTACAGCAAGTACGGCCGCGAAATTTACGTGGTCGCCAAAGCGGGCGGCGCCGACCCCGATGGCAACCTGAGTTTGCGTGGCCTGATCGATCGCGCCAAAAAAGATCAGGTGCCTTCCCATGTGATTGAAAAGGCATTGCAAAAAGCCACCAGCGGTGCCGGCGAAGACTTCTCCCCGGCCCGCTACGAAGGCTTTGGCCCGGGCAACTGCATGGTCATCGTCGACTGCCTCACCGATAACCCCAACCGCACCATCGGTGACATCCGTCAGTGCTTCAACAAGGTCAAGGCCAAACTGGGCAGCTCCGGCACCGTCAGCCACATGTTTGACCACTGCGCCATTCTGGTGTTTGAGGGCGACGATGAGGAAGCGGTACTGGAAGCACTGATGATGGCCGACGTGGACGTGACCGACATCGAGCTGGAAGACGGCAAGGTGACCGTGTTCGCCCCCAATACCGAATACTTCAAGGCCAAGCAGGCCCTGAGTGAGGCCTTTGAAGGTATCGACTTCGAGGTGGACGCCATTCAGTTCGTGCCCCAGACCACGGTGGAAATCGGCGGTGACGATGTGGCCCAGATGGAGCGCTTCCTCGACATGCTCAACGATGTGGACGACGTGCAGAACGTCTATCACAACGCCGAATACTGAGTTCGCACAGTTGTTGCAGAAAAACCCTCCGCTCGGAGGGTTTTTTTATGGCCGATTGCGTGCCACTGATCACAAAATTGATAACAATATTTTTTATTTTTGTGAAATTACGAGAATGAAAGGGGTGCTTAATGTGTCCCTTTCTGAGTCAGTTATACAGCATACGGTTTTTATTTTTTCTTTTTTATCAGTGGTTTTTTTGTTTTTCGTGAGGGTGGTGCCGGAGCGGTATCATGGATCCTCAGGCCGGACGGCAGCAAAACAGGATGCACATTCGTGTTTACAGATCGTTAACGATTGTCCCATAATAAAATCGTTAACGATTAACCAGGTTTGCTGTGAACAAGGAGTCAGTATGCGGATCAAGATCATCAACCCCAACACCACCCAGTCGTTTACCGATGCGCTGCAGCGGCTGGCCGACGGCGTGGCCCGGCCCGACACCGAAGTGCTGGCGGTCAGCCCGGCCAGCGGGCCGGCTTCAATTGAAAGTTTTTACGATGAGGCGCTGGCGGTGCCCGGTGTACTGGAGGAAATCGCTCGGGGTGACCGGGAAGAAAACATCGACGCCTATGTGCTGGCCTGCTTTGGCGACCCCGGCCTGTATGCGGCCCGGGAGCTGACCGACAAGCCGGTACTGGGCATTGCCGAAGCGGCCTTTCACATGGCGAGCATGGCCGGCGCCTGCTTCAGCGTGGTGACCACGGCCCCCAGAGTGCGCTTTATGACCGAGCACCTGGTCAGCCGTTACGGCTTTGGCGAGCACTGCAAGCGTATTCGCACCACCCCCATGCGCGTGCTGGATCTGGCCACATCGCCCGAGGCTGCCATCGCCAAGGTCATTGCCGAGTGCCGGCTGGCCATGGAAGAAGACAAGGCGGAGGCCATTGTACTGGGCTGCGCCGGCATGTCGGCCCACCGGGAGTTTATCGAGCGCGAGATAGGCATTCCGGTGATCGACGGCACCGTGGCCGCGGTCAAGCTGTGCGAGGCCATGGTGGATATGAAACTGGGGACCAGCAAGGTGCTGACCTTTAACTGGCCACGCCCCGAGCTGGCCGCACCGGGCAAGGGGCTGAAAATCGCCTGAGCCCACCCGTAAACGCACGGCCAACGACGGCCGGCGCAGGATGAGGGCGGCAACGCCTTCATGTGATGGAATACCGAGGACTAGACTATGGCTATTCAGAATATCAACAGCGAAGCCGCCATTCCCATGACCACCGGCAAGGCCGAACCGGCACCCGCCGCCGGTCACGACAAAAAGGCCGGAGAGGAATCCCTGGCACCGCAAAAGCACCGCATTATGGGCCGGGTCTCCTACCTGCTGGCCTGGTTTGGCGGTTGCGTGTCGATCGGCACCTTTACCATGGGCTCCAGCATTGTCGGCACCCTCAACCTGACCCAGGCGGTGGTGGCCATCGCCATCGGCTGCTTTGTGATCGGCATTGCCCTGGCACTGAACGGCGCCGCCGGCTACAAGTACGGCATTCCCTTCATGGTGCAGGCCCGGGCCGCCTTTGGTTTTTCCGGCACTCGCTTTCCCGGCCTGGTGCGGGCGGTGCCGGCCATTGTCTGGTACGGCTTTCAGAGCTGGATAGGGGCGGGGGCGCTGAACGCAGTGTCGGCCACCCTGTTCGGCTTTGACAACCTGGTGCTGTTCTTCGTGCTGTTCCAGTTCCTGCAGATCGGCCTGTCCATCTTTGGCTTCCAGGGCATCAAGTGGCTGGAAAACGTGGGCAGCGGCTTTATTCTGCTGGCGCTGGTGTACATGTTCTGGAGCGTGATCAACCGTTATGGCGACGAGATCACCGCCAACCTGGTGAACATGGAAGGTACCTGGGGTGTGCCCTTCTGGGGCGCGACCATGCTGTTCCTCGGCATTTACAGCACCATGATGCTGAACGTGAGCGACTACTCCCGTGAGCTGAAGGAAGGCACCAAGCCGGGCCTGCTCACCCTGATCTACGCCATGTCCATTCTGCCCTGCACCCTGTTTATGGGTCTGATCGGTCTGATGGTGTCCGGCGCCACCGGTGTGTCCGACCCCATTCAGGTGTTCTCCAGCGCCGTCGACAACACGCCGCTGCTGGTGACCACCCTGCTGTTTATCGCCTTTGCCCAGGTCACCACCAACGTGCTCAACAACGTGGTGCCGCCCACCTACATCCTGATGGACGTGTTCAAGCTGAAGTTCCGCACCTCCACCATTCTGGTGGGCCTGCTGGCCTTCTGCACCTTCCCCTGGGAACTGGTGAAGGAAGAGTCGTCCGCTGGCCTGCAGCTGTTCGTGCAGACCTACTCCGCCTTTCTCGGTCCCATCTTTGCAGTGATGGTGGTGGACTACTTCATTCTGCGTCGCCGCAAGCTGGATATCGACAAGCTGTATGACGAGAATGGCCCTTACAAGGGCGTGAACTACGCCGCCGTGATCGCTGCCCTTACCGGCGCCGTGGTGGCCCTGACCTTCTCCTCGGTGTCCTGGTACGCCAGCCTGATCCCTGCCGGCCTCACCTACTTCCTGCTGATGCAGTACTGGCAGCCCTGTCAGCGTTTCCGTCAGTAACGCACCCGCCCCGTCCATCGGACGGGGCTTCACCATCACGACCCTGTCATTTCATGGAGATAGCACCTTATGCCAAAGCTAAAGTCATGGTTATCTACATTCAAACTCTCTACTTGCGGCCTGCTCAGTATTCTTGCCCTGCCCTCGGTCGTGCAGGCAGAGCAACAGGTCCAGAATGTGCATATGACCGGAGCGAAAGGAGCGGATACCATCAAAACCATTGTGCTTATCAACCCCAATTCAAACACCAAGGCCACTGAATCCATGGCTGAGCTTGCCAGGCTGGAAACCAAAGGCGTCGCCAGGCTGGTGGCAAGAAGCAACATGGATGCCCCGCCCTTGCTCACGACGCCTCAGGATATGATTGACGCGGCGCCAGGCGTGGTGGCGGTAGGGGTAGAAGCCGCCCAAGACAAGCGGGTGGCGGCGCTCATCGTATCGGCCTTCAGTGATCCGGGGCTGGAAGAACTGCGCGCGGCGGTAGACATTCCGGTGTTTGGTATCGGTGAGGAAGTGTTTCATGAGGCTGCTCGCGGCAATCGAGCATTCAGCATTGTGACCGTTACCCCGGATGAGGCGTTGATTGAGTCGTTCCGGCAAAAGGCCGAGGCCCTGGGCTATGCGCACCTGTATCGAGGCGTCAGGGTGACGTCCGGTGATCCATTGGAGCTGGTCAAATCACCAGAAAAGCTTGATGCGGCGCTGGCGGGCGCGGTGCAGGAGTCACTTGAAAAAGATGAGACAAAGGCTGTAATTATGGGGGGAGGCCCGCTTTCGGCATCCGCACTGAGGTTGCAGCCGCACTTTGATGTGCCATTGGTCGTCGCGGTCAATGCCGCTGCCCGTGCGGCCGTCGCAGCGATTCAGGGGGAATAGGCCGGCACCGTTTTGCCGGCGTCCCGCGATGCTCAGCGCGTCAGTAAGCCCCCACTCGGTCCATGTGTCGAGGGGGGCCTAGTGTATTTTAACCATCAGGATGAACGTCATGGATGACAAGCAACTCGAAATAACCCATCACGATCCACTGCTCTATAACGAGGATCTGGCCCCGATCAAGCACAGTGATCGCAGCTGGGGCTGGTTTGAGATCTTCAACGTCTGGTCCAACGACATTCAGAGCCTGTTCGGCTATACCCTGGCCGCCTCGCTGTTTCTGAGTTACGGCCTGAATGGCTGGGCGGTGATGGCGGCCATTGTTCTGGCCGGGGTTATCGTTATGGTGCTGGTCAATCTGACCGGCAAACCCAGCGTTAAATACGGCATTCCCTTTCCGGTGATGATTCGCTCCAGCATGGGGGTGCGCGGCGCCAACTTTCCGGCCCTGCTGCGGGCCATTATCGGCATCTTCTGGTATGGGGTGCAGACCTACTTTGCCTCCACCGCCGTGACCCTGCTGCTTACCGCCCTGTGGGGCGCCGGCGACAGCCAGTATCTGGGGCTGTCGGGCACCGCCTGGCTGTCGTTCGTGATTGTCTGGCTGTTCCAGATCATGCTGTTCTGGCAGGGTATCGACAAGATCAAGATCTTCCTCAACTGGGCCGGCCCCCTGGTCTACGTGGTGATGCTGGCGCTGATGGCCATCGTCTGGTATCAGGCCGGTGATCAGCTGTTGCCGGCGGTGGCCACCATCTTTGATGGCGGCGGCGACTACCAGGGCAGCGACCTGGCGGCCTTTACCGCCATTGTCGGCACCATGGTGGCCTATTTTGCCGCCGTGGTGATCAACTTCGGCGACTTCACCCGCTTTGTACGCAGCGAGCGGGAGATGAAAATCGGCAACCTGGTGGGATTGCCCCTCAACGTGGCCTTTTTCTCCTTTATCGCCCTGATCATCACCGCCGGCACCCTGGTGCTGTTTGGCGAGGCGCTCACCAACCCCGCCGACATCGTGGAGCGGGTGGACTCGCTGCCCCTGACCATTATTGCGGCGCTGACCTTCTTTGCCGCCACCGTGGGCATCAACCTGGTGGCCAACTTTATTCCGCCGGCCTATGACCTGGCCAACCTGTTTCCCAGGGCGATCAGTTTTCGCATCGGCGGCCTGATCACCGCCGTGGTTGCCTTCTTTGTGGGCGCGCTCTGGGTGTCGGTGATAAGCCAGATTGGTATTCCCGGCTTCGTCAATGCGCTGGGAGCCATAGTGGCGCCCTTCTACGGCATCATCGTGGTGGATTACTACCTGGTGAAGCGACAGCAACTGAACATGCAGCAGCTGTTTTCCCGGGATCCTGAAGGGGCCTATTTTTACCAGAACGGCTGGAACAAAAAGGCGCTGACAGCCTTTGGTCTGGCGGCGCTGTTTTCCATCGCCACCGTCTGGGTGCCGGCCCTGGCCGATCTCAATGGCTACGGCTGGCTGATCGGCGCGGCGCTGGGCGGCCTGTTCTATTACTGGCTTGCTTCCCGCAGCCGGGGCTGACACGTTGTGGCGAAAAGCGGCCTCGGTGAGGTCGCTTTTTTATTGTTTTTAACAAATGTGGGCATGATTGTTGACAATGCAAAGCCATGTTAATCTTTGGTTAAGCAACGAGCACACAGGAAACGCCCATGAACAATAAAAACAATGATCTGGACAAGGTTTACCAGCGTATCTGGGAGGCCATTGTCGCCCACAAGCTGCTGCCGGGCACGCGGCTGAAGGAAGAGGAGTTATGTGAAACCTTTGGGCTCAGCCGGGGCTTTGTGCGCAAGCTGCTGCTGCAGTTATCACACGACAAGCTGGTTAATCTGGTGCCCAACAGCGGTGCCTTCGTGACCGAGCCCTCGCCGGAAGAGGCCCGGGATATTTTTCAGGCCCGCCGGCTGATCGAGGCCGAGCTGGTGCGGGAACTGGCCAGCAAGTGCACTCTGCGGGAGAAAAAGCTGCTGCAGGAACACCTGGAGAAGGAACATCAGGCGGCCGAGCAGGGGGAGCAGAGCCTGCGCATTCGGCTGTCTGGGGAGTTTCACCTGCTGATCGGCAAGCTGGCCAACAAGCCGGTACTGACGTCTTTCCTGCACGAGATCATTCCCCGTTCCTCGCTGATTGTGGCGCTGTACCAGAGCGGCGCGCGCAAGGGACATCATCATGGCATCAGGCCGTCTTGCGGTGATCACAACGAGCTGCTGGAAGCCATTGCCGGCCACCATACCGAGCGGGCGGTGCAGCTGATGATTGACCACCTCAACGACATTGAGGCTCAGTTGCAACTGGAGCCGCAGACCGAGGAAGACGTCAACCTCAAGCATATCTTCGCCGACCTCTGAGGCGGACTGCGGCTCGGTGTTATTGCCGGCAGGTGTCGTTGCAGGCGCTGATCAGCCGTTCCGCCAGCAGCTTGCTGTGGGCCGAGAGCTGGTCCTGGGCGTGCAGGGTGAGCTCCAGATCCGGTACGTCCGGCAGGCCGTCGTCCTCGGAGAGGATGCGGTGGTTGGCGGTCACCAGTCGTCGCGGCAGCAGCGAGATGCCAAAGCCGGCTTCCACCGCGCAACATACTCCTGACAGGCTGGTGCTGACATAAGCCAGCCGCCAGCTGCGGCCCAGGCGATCAAAGGTGTGGGCCATTTCCCCCCGATACAGGCCACCGATGGGAAAGGTCACCAGCGGCACCGGCTGGCTGGCGAGGTTGTCACTGTCCAGGCCGTCTATCCAGCACAGCGGCTCGGGCCAGCTGGCCAGGCCCGGCACGCTGCCCGGCCGCTGCTTGACCAGAGCCAAATCCAGCTCGCCGCGCTGAAACTGCCGCCAGATATCGCTGCACAGGCCGCTTTTTACCTCCAGCCGAATGCCGGGATACTGATCGGCAAAGGCGGAGAGGGCGGGCATGATGGCGTGGGTGGCAAAGTCTTCCGGCACCCCCAGGCGAATTTTCTGCTGCTCTATGCTCAGGCTGGTCTGGGCCACGGCTTCGTGCATCAGCTGCAGAATGCGCCGGGCATAGTTGAGCACCCGTTCGCCTTCCAGGGTGGCGGTAATATAGCGGCCCTTGCGGTTAAGCAGCTCGCAGCCGAGCTGGGATTCCAGCTTGCGCACCTGCTGGCTGACGGTGGACTGGGTGAGGTGGGTGCTGTCGGCGGCGCGGGTAAAGCTGCCGGTGTCGACCACGGCGACAAAGCTGCGCAGCAACACCGGATCCAGGGTGGTCAGTTGGGTCATTCCGTCTTCCAGTGGGAAAGTCACTGGGTGCCAGTGTATTATTTAATTTATAAATTATCCAGGTATGCTCTACAATCCATGTGTTCAGCATTTAAGCGGTATGGCCCATGAGTTGCCGTGCTGCCTTCGTTGGCAATGACCAACCATTTCAAGCATAAAAGGACGAAGTAATGGCCCGTAATACCTATTATGCCCCCAAGGGCGGTCTGCCCCCGCAGACTCAACTGATCCACGATCGTGCCGTATTCACCGAAGCCTACGCCGTTATTCCGAAAGGCGTAATGAGCGACATCGTGACCAGCTTCCTGCCGTTCTGGGATGAAACCCGCCTGTGGGTTATCGCCCGTCCGATGAGCGGCTTCTCCGAGACCTTCTCTCACTACATCATGGAAGTATCTCCCCAGGGTGGCAGCGAGAAGCCTGAGCTGGATGCCGGTGCCGAAGGCGTTATCTTCATCGTTGAAGGTGAAATGACCCTGACCCTGGAAGGCAAAGAGCATCACATGGATCTGGGTGGCTACGCCTACCTGCCGCCGGGTGCCAAGTGGACCGTGAAGAACAACAGCGACGCCCCCGTGCGTTTCCACTGGCTGCGCAAGGCCTACGAATATGTAGACGGCATCGACGTGCCGGAGGCTTTCGTGACCAACGAGAACGACATTGCGCCGACCTCCATGCCGGACACCAATGACGTGTGGGCCACCACCCGTTTCACCGATCCGACCGATCTGCGCCACGACATGCACGTGAACATCGTGACCTTCCAGTCTGGCGGCGTGATTCCGTTCGACGAAACCCACGTTATGGAGCACGGCCTGTACGTGCTGGAAGGCAAGGCGGTTTACCACCTGAACCGGGACTGGGTTGAAGTGGAAGCCGGTGACTACATGTGGCTGCGCGCCTTCTGCCCGCAGTCCTGCTACGCGGCCGGCCCGACCCGTTTCCGCTACCTGCTGTACAAGGACGTGAACCGCCACATGGTGCTGAACTCGTCCCCTGCTTACCGCGGCAACCGCAAGTAAGCAGTCTCTGCCAGACAAGGGGCGGCCATGGGCCGCCCTTTTTTGTTTCTGTTCATTCGCGGGCTGACCTAAGATAACCGGCAAAACCATGCTGGAACGTTCCAAGGTGCACAAGGCCAACCTTAACCTGTTACCCACCCTCAAGGCATTGCTGGATACCCGCAATCTCAGTCGAGCGGCCGAGCTGCTGCACCTGAGCCAGCCTTCCATCAGCAAGCAACTGACGCAATTACGCCGAGAGTTCAACGACGAGTTGCTGGTCCGCGAGGGGCAGCGCTGGCTGCTGACGCCCAGGGCCGAAGCATTGGCGCAGGAGCTGGCCGACTCGCTGGGGGCCCTGGAGCGGCTCTATGCCACCCCCGACTTCGAGCCCGCCCGCTGCCAACGGGTATTTCGGCTGGCATCGTCCGACTATGTGGCCCAATACATACTGCCGCATATCTGTGCCGAGCTGATGCGTCAGGCGCCGCTGGCTGCCTTGGAGTATGTGTCGTGGGACAAGAGCCAGTTGCCGAACCTGTGGCATTCAGGGCTGGATATGGTGTCGACCATTACCGACGAAGTGCCCGAGCTTGTTCGTGGCCTGTATCAGGGGGAAGACAGCCTGGTGGTGCTGATGGGGCAAAGGCACCCCCTGGCGGGCCGGGCCATCAGCCTGTCGGAATACCTGGACTGGCCGCACCTGCAGGTGAGCGGTGGCGGTGACAAGGACAGCCCGGTGGAGCAGGTACTGGCTCCTCAAGGGCTAAGCCGGCGCTGGTTTGCCCGGGTTCCCTTTTTTCAGGCGGCCGTCGAGGTGCTGTGTCGCACCGACTGCCTGATGACCACGCCGGCGCACATCGCCTGGCACTTGTCGCAGCAGCATGAACTGACTTATGGCTCCCTGCCGTTTGCCACCCGGCCTCAGCAATACCATCTGATGTGGCATCAACGGCATCATCAGGATCCGGCCCATCGTTGGTTTCGAGAGCTGGCCTACCCCTTTTTACGGGATCACCTGCGGCGCACCGTTCGCGAGAGTCGTGTCAGTCTATAGCCATAGGCTATGGCTTGTATTCATAACTTTCATTTTTTGAATGGTGTTGGCGGCATTAAGCTGAGTGTCATTCAAAGGCAGGTATATACAGGAACGATACGATGGAATTTTCCAGCTGGCTGGCCCTGGCGGCCATCTGCATCATGGGGGCCATCAGCCCCGGCCCCAGCCTGGCGGTGGTGATCCGCAACACGGTGCGCGGTGGTCAGGGGCACGGCGTGCTCACCGCCCTGGGGCACGGCCTGGGCGTGGGGCTCTATGCGCTGATCACCGCGTTGGGGCTGGCGCTGTTGATCACCCGCAATCCGCTGTTGTTTGACGTGATTCGCTACGGCGGTGCCGCCTTTCTCGCCTGGCTAGGCATCAAGGCCTTGCTGGCGAAGCCGCAACCGGGGACGGTAAATGAAGGCGGCCATTCGGTGCGCGGCCGTCAGGGCGCCTTTGAGGGCTTTATGGTGGCCTTTCTCAACCCCCAGCTGGCGATTTTCTTCGTGGCCCTGTTCAGCCAGTTCGTCCGCGCCGACACCGGCTGGCAGCAGGGTGGCATCATGATGCTCACCGCCGGCGGCATTGATGCGCTCTGGTATGTGCTGGTGGCCTTGTTGCTGTCCCGCGGGCCGGTGCTGGCCTGGCTGAAGGCCAAAGCGGCGCTGATCGACAAGATCAGTGGGTTGGTGCTGCTGGCGCTGGCCTGCAAGGTGGTGTTGTAAGCCGAGCTCGAAACGTGCGTCATGGTTGTGCGCTGGATCAAAGTTTGGTAGCCTTTCGCGGTCAAAAAATCGGCCTGTTAACCCGGTCACGGTTTTAATCACACTTGCAACCAATGGAAGCCAGCAGTTGAGTCCCATGTTGTATCTGCCCACCGCCGAACAATGGCACGACCTGATGTCGCTGTCACGGATCGGTATGGACGGAGTTGGGGTGCTCGGTGCCATCATGGTGCTGGAAGTGCTGGGCAACTGGTTGCTGAGCTGGACCGGACTGTCGGCCGATATTTTTGAATACCAGGCGCAACTGGCGGATCTGTTCCCCATTGATGCCCTGAAATCCCTGCTCTGCACCAGCCTGCTGGTGTTTGCACCGCTGCTGCTGCAGTGGCTGCTGATGTTGCTGCATCTGCTGCTGCAACACCTTAACTGGCCGAGAACACACCATTCCAGGCCGGCTCTCTCCACATCTCCAAAGCCTCGCCGTGCCCTGCTGAGGGCGCACAGCTGCCGGGCTCCACCGATGTTTTCATTCGGGTTCTGATCCTTTTTCAAACGCTGTTGTAGGGCGCCGTTACCGCGTTTGCCGGTAGCCGTCTGCCAGCCGTGCTTGTCAAGGCGGTCGATCCCGCCACTGCGTATCGCTCGATACCCATAACTGTCTTGCCGTGCTGTGCGGCAAGCTGGCACCTTTAGGGATAGGGGAAGGTTTCCTTTGTTTATTCGAAAGTTAGTTAACCTGCTATTGGCAGGGGCGGCGTCCTTTGCGCTGTCCGGCTGCGAAGGCGGCGTGCTGGATCCCAAGGGTCAGGTCGGCGCCGATGAGAAGTATCTGATCATCGTCGCCACCTGCCTGATGCTGCTGGTGGTGATTCCGGTGATCGTGATGACGCTGTTCTTCGCCTGGAAATACCGTGAAGGCCGCGACGAGATCTATGCCCCCAAGTGGGCCCACTCCACCAAAATCGAAACCGTGGTGTGGGTGGTTCCCATCATCATCATCGTGGTGCTGGGCATCATCACCTGGCGCTCCACGCACGCGCTGGACCCGTACAAGAAGCTTCAGCACGACAAGGACCACCTGGTGGTGCAGGTGGTGTCACTGAACTGGAAGTGGCTGTTCATCTATCCGGAGCAGGGCATTGCCACCGTCAACGAGTTGGCGTTTCCCACCGATGTGCCGGTGGAGTTTCGCATTACTTCCGACACCACCATGAACTCCTTCTTCATTCCCCAGCTGGGTAGCCAGATCTACTCCATGGCGGGCATGGAGACCCAGCTGCACCTGATTGCCAACGAGCCCGGCCGTTACGACGGCATCTCCGCCAACTACAGCGGTGAAGGCTTTACCGGCATGAAGTTTGACGCCATCGCCACCCCCGACGAGGCCGGCTTTGAGGCCTGGGTCGACAAGGTGAAGGCCGCCGGCAACACCCTCGACCTGAGCGTGTACCAGCAGCTGGCCGAGCCCAGTGAAAACCATCCGGTGGAATACTTTGGCGATGTCAGCCAAGGCCTGTTCCATGACGTTGTGATGAAGTTCATGCAGGATCATCACCCCATCGCGGGCGATGAACATTCGCATCATCTGTCCGCCAGCATGATGATGGAGGCTGAGAAATAATATGTCGTTATTAGGTAAACTCACACTCGACGCCGTGCCCTACCATGAGCCCATTATCATGGTAACCCTGAGCGTTGTGGCCATCGCCGCCGTGGTGATCGCCTTTCTGGTTACCCGCTACAACAAGTGGGGCGTGCTCTGGCGCGACTGGATCACCTCGGTGGACCACAAGCGGCTGGGCATCATGTATATCATCCTGGCCTTTGTCATGCTGATCCGCGGCTTTGCCGACGCCATCATGATGCGGGCGCAACTGGCGCTGTCCACCAACGGGGCCGACGGCTATCTGCCGCCCGAGCACTACGACCAGATTTTCACCGCCCACGGTGTCATCATGATCATCTTTATGGCCATGCCATTCATGATCGGCCTGATGAACATTGTGCTGCCGCTGCAGATCGGTGCCCGCGACGTGGCCTTTCCTTTTCTCAACAACCTCAGCTTCTGGCTGGCGGTGTCCGGCGCCGTGCTGGTGAACATCTCCCTCGGTCTGGGTGAATTCGCCAAGACCGGCTGGGTGGCCTATCCGCCGCTGTCGGAGCTGGATTTCAGTCCGGGCGTGGGGGTCGACTACTACATCTGGGCGCTGCAGATTTCCGGTATCGGTACCCTGCTGACCGGGGTGAACTTTCTGGTGACCGTGTTCAGAATGCGGACGCCGGGCATGAAGCTGATGCAGATGCCGATCTTCACCTGGACCTGTACCTGGGCCAACATTCTGATCGTGGCGTCCTTCCCGATCCTGACCGCGGTGCTGGGCATGCTGACCCTGGACCGTTACCTGGACTTCCACTTCTTTACCAACGACGCCGGCGGCAACGCCATGATGTACATCAACCTGTTCTGGGCCTGGGGTCATCCCGAGGTGTACATTCTGATCCTGCCGGCCTTTGGCATTTTCTCCGAAGTGATCTCCACCTTTACCGGCAAGCGCCTGTTTGGCTACAACTCCATGGTCTGGGCCAGTGGCGCCATCTCGGTACTGGGCTTTATCGTGTGGCTGCACCATTTCTTCACCATGGGCTCCAGTGCCAACGTCAACGCCTTCTTTGGCGTGATGACCATGATCATTGCGGTGCCCACCGGGGTGAAGCTGTTCAACTGGCTGTTCACCATGTATCGCGGCCGCCTGCGCATGACGGTACCGGTGCTGTGGACCCTGGGCTTTATGACCACCTTTACCATAGGCGGCATGACCGGTGTATTGCTGGCGGTGCCCGGCGCCGACTTTGTGCTGCACAACAGCCTGTTCCTGATCGCCCATTTCCACAACACCATCATTGGTGGCGCCGTGTTCGGTTACCTGGCGGGCTTTGCCTTCTGGTTCCCGAAGGCCATGGGCTTTCACCTCGACGAGAAGCTGGGCCGAGTGTCGTTCTGGTGCTGGCAGATCGGCTTCTACGTGGCCTTTATGCCGCTGTATGTGCTGGGTTTCCTGGGCATGACCCGTCGCCTCAACAGCACCGACAACCCGGCCTGGAACTTCTGGCTGTATCTGGCCGCGGTGGGTGCCGTGTTTATTCTGGCTGGCATCGTGGTGCAGTTCTACCAGCTCTATAAAGCCTTCCGTGACCGCGAAGCGAACAAGGATCTGACCGGTGACCCCTGGAACGGCCATACCCTGGAATGGTCCACCGCGTCACCGCCCCAGTTCTACAACTTCGCCAAACTGCCGCGCGTGCGTGATATCGACGCCTTTACCGACATGAAGGAACAGGGTGACGCCTACCAGGCGGGCAACTACCAGCCCATTCACATGCCAAAGAACACCGCCTGCGGCGTGCTGATTGGCGCGGCCGCGACCGCCGCCGGCTTTGGTGCCATCTGGCATATCTGGTGGATGGTGATCGCCGGTCTGGTGGCCAGCTTTGTGATCTTCCTGTGCCGGGCCTATGACACCGACACCGACTATTACGTGCAGCCCGACGAGGTCGAGCGCATCGAGCAGGAACACCTGCGCAACGTGATGATGAAGGAGGCCTGATGGAAGCCGTATCCGTTGATCTCAAACAGGTGCAGGCGCACCACCACGAAGAGCACCACGACACCGGGGGCAATACCCTGTTCGGGTTCTGGCTCTACCTGATGACCGACTGCCTGCTGTTCGCTTCGGTATTCGCCACCTATGCGGTGCTCTATATGAACACCGCCGGCGGCCCGGGCGGCCGGGAGCTGTTCGATTTGAAATTTGTGGCGGTGGAAACCGCGGTGCTGCTGGTCTCCAGCATCACCTATGGCTTTGCCATGCTGGCCGGCCACAACCACAAGCGGGGCTCGACCCTGCTGTGGCTGCTGGTGACCTTTGCGTTGGGGGCCACCTTTATCGGTATGGAACTCTATGAGTTTCATCACCTGATCGAGTCTGGTAACGGCCCCAGCCGCAGTGCCTTTCTCACTTCTTTCTTCACCCTGGTGGGCATGCACGGTCTGCACGTGACCGCCGGCCTGGTGTGGATGTTGGTGCTGATGATTGAGCTGGTGAAGCGGGGCACCGGCCCGCGCACCCTGACCCGTCTGGGCTGCCTGAGCATGTTCTGGCACTTCCTCGACGTGGTCTGGATCTGTGTATTTACCGTGGTGTATCTGATGGGGGCAATGGCATGAGTCACAACCATGACGCCGTGGATCACGGCAGTGTGAAGTCCTATCTCACCGGCTTTGTGCTGTCGGTGATCCTGACCGCCATTCCGTTCTGGGCGGTGATGACCGGCGAGCTCAGCCCGGGGGCCACCCTGGCCACCGTGGTGGGCTTGGCCATTGTGCAGATTGTGGTGCACCTGAAGTATTTCCTGCACCTGAGCTTCAAGCCCGGCAGCCGGGAAAACACGGTGGCGTTTCTGTTCTCCGCCCTCATTATCGTGATGGTGGTGGGCCTGTCGGTGTGGATCATCCTCAGCGCCAACGAAATGATGATGTACTGAGGCGGCTTCCGGCCCGGAGTGACCCGGGCCGGTGCACTCCTCTGATGTTATGCACAAACACAGGTAAACCGGGTTTCATCCCAAGGGGCATTCTATGATTCGGCCTTATCTCAAGGTCACCAAGCCGGGCATTATCATGGGCAACCTGATCTCGGTGGCCGGCGGCTTTTTCATGGCCGCCCGCGGCGACATCGACTGGTCGTTGATGTGGGCCACCGTTTTCGGGTTGTCACTGGTGGTGGCGTCCGGCTGTGCCGTGAACAACTGCATCGACCGCGATATCGACGCGCGCATGCGCCGCACTCGAAACCGGGTCACCGTGACCGGCGAGCTGCCGGCACGCACCGCGCTGATCTATGGTCTGGTGCTGGGCGTGGCGGGCTTTGGCCTGCTGGGCTGGTTTACCAACGCCGTGGCCACCGGCTTTGCCGCCTTTGGTTATGTGGTGTATGTGGGCTTTTACAGCCTGTGGCTGAAGCGGACCTCGGTGTACGGCACCCTGGTGGGCAGCCTGTCCGGCGCGGTGCCACCTGTGGTGGGTTACTGTGCGGTGAGCGGGCAGTTTGACGCCGGTGCCGCCATTTTGCTGCTGATGTTCAGCCTGTGGCAGATGCCCCATTCCTACGCCATTGCCATTTTCCGTTATGAGGATTATGCGGCGGCCAATATTCCGGTGCTGCCGGTGGCGGAAGGGGTGGCCAAGGCCAAGCGGCAGATCGTGCTCTATATTGCGCTGTTCTGCCTGGTGACCGTGTTGTTGCCGCTCAGCGGTTACACCGGCCTTACCTTTATGACCGTGGCCTGCGCCACCAGTCTGTGGTGGCTGGTAATGGCCTTTAACGGCTATCGCCGGGGCGCCGAGGAGCTGGGCTGGGCCCGTCGTGTGTTTGTGCTGTCCATTGTTACCATCACCGCCATCAGCATCACCATGGCGTTTGACTTTCGCACCGCGCCCGAGGCGTGGCTGGCGATGTCGTTGTAAATCGTTTTCCGTTTCTCTCCCATTTGGCCGAAACGGCAGCCGCCGTTTCGGTCCTTTTTTTCCTGTTTTCTTCTTGCTGCATTTCGTTCTGCCGGCGCTCAGGTCATGGAATGGAGCCCAATCATGTTGCCTTCACTGTCGCTGATCAGCGCAATAAAACCGTAAGGGCCAATGGCGAACTTGTCCCGAATCAGGCTGCCACCAAGACTGGCGGCGCGGCCGGCGGGTTCGGCGCAATCGTCGCAGTGCAGATACACCAGGGTGCCGCCGGGACCCGGACCGACACCGTCCATTTTCACCAGGGCACCGCAGGCGCCCTGGCCCTGCTCTTCACCGGGGAACAGCCACATTTCCGGCCAGTCGCCTTCCGTCTGCTCCATCGGTTCCAGCGTGATTTTGAGCAGTTTTTCATAAAAGGTACGGGCGCGGGCCAGGTCGGCCACATAGATTTCAAACCAGACAACGGGGTTCATGACGTTCTCCTTGAAGCGTGCGGAGAGATCAGTATAGGAGCTCGCCGGTGCTGGCCTACACTTTGGCGATGATGTTCCGTTGCAAAGGCGAGATCCCATGCTGAGGCCCCGTGTTACCCCCAGCCGGTTGCTGCATCAACACCAGCCGCTGGCCGGCAAGGAGATAGGGGTGCTGTGCTGGAACACCCAGAAGCTGACCCAGGATGTGCGCTTTCATCACAGCCTGGCAGAGCTGACCGGGTTGTATCCTACCAGCCTGCTGTTGCTGCAGGAGGCCCGGCTGGCACCGAGGGGCGAAGCCTGGCTGGACGGCTGGTCCTGGGCGGTGGCCCCCAATATGCAGACCCGCACTCAGCTGTTTGGCGTGCTGACCGCCGGACGTTGCGCCTTTGATGACATAGTGCCGCTGCTGAGCCGCAGCCGGGAGCTGCGTTTTGCCACCCATAAAAGTCTGATGCTGACCCGCCATCCGCTGCCTGAGGACGGCACCCTGCTGGTGGCCAATATGCACGCCATCAACTTTGTGCACGCCGGCCTGTTTATCAGCGAAATGGAGTTGCTGCGAACCGAACTGCTGCGCCACCAGGGTCCGCTGATCGTGGCCGGCGACTTCAACGCCTGGAGCCGGCAGCGGCGGCTGTATCTGCGTCAATTCTGCCGGGCCGTGGGCCTGCGCCAGGCGGTGATGGAAAACCCCCACCATGTGAAGAGCTATCTGCGCCAGCCCCTGGACTTTATCTTCTATCGGGATCTGCAGCTGCGCTCGGCCACCGCCATCAATATGCCCGGCGTGTCGGACCATAATCCCATTCATGCGAATTTTCTGCTGTGAGCGAAAATTCGCCGGTTTAGCCGCTAAATCCTTTAAGGGCGGGTTTTGGTTGGTTTTTTCACGGTAAATACAAGGTTAAAAAGGTTATCGTTCGAAGCCGGTTCGGCCCAGTGACAAACCTTGACCCAGCGTAATATGCTTTTTTTGACCCGTTAGTCAGTATTGTTTTCGACATCAGGTGAAGGTTACAAAAGGATTTATTTCACCGCTCACCAATGTCGCAAAGAACGCCTTGTTTCACTTTATGTATACATAATTGATGCTGTTTTGTATCCATTGTTTTGTGTGTACATTGACCCTGTCCGCGGCCCACCAGCCTGAATGCCACTCTGGTTGCGGGCGTTTTTCGCAGCGGTCACGCCAGTCGTGAACCAAGACGTCAAGCACATAATAAGGAAGATAAAAATGCAAAAAGCCAAATGGGTTATTTCCGCAGCTGCACTGGTACTCGCCGCGTCCGCCAACGCCGGTTTCGGTGGCAACCACTCGTACAACAACAGCTACGACAACGGCTACGCCAATGTTGAAGTGAACAAGACCGTATCCGAAGACGGTACCGTGTCTTTCACCAAGACCGTCACCAAGGCCAACGGCGAAACCTATACCTACACCGTTGACAAGCAGGTGACCGAAAACGGTGTAACCATCAACAAGAACGTGAACGGTCAAGAGTACTCCTACAAGAAAAACTTCGGCCGTTAATCAGCCGGCTTGTCAGTGAGTAACGTAAAAGGGTGCTGATTGCAGCACCCTTTTTTCATGGTTAACCGGTAATTCTTACGATGCGCGCGATTCTTTCCCTTCTTCTTTTCACCGCGCCGGCCATGGCGCTGACCTGGAGCACCGACGATCGACAACAGATGTTGGCGTTTCACGGCAAAATTCAGCAGGATTTCGGTGCCCTGGGCTATCAGCAGGGCTACCAGGCCGAATCCTTTGGCGGCGATACTCATGCTTCGCTGGGGCTGTCCGGTGCCGGCCGGCTGAACGAGCAGGTGATCCTGATTGGTGAACTGAGCTGGGATCTGCTCAGCGACTCCCGTTACGGCGACCAAATTTACTCGGATGAAGCCTGGCTGGGTGTGCGTATCAGGAACGAGCTGGAGCTGACCGTCGGGCGCAGCGACAGTCCCTTTAACCAGTTGCGGGATCTGACCGACGTGTTCAATCTGTTTGGCGGTCACGGCTATATGGCGACGTCCACCCTGGACGATCAGATCAAGCTGACCTGGGCCAGTGACGGCTGGGATGTGCGCGCCGGCTATGCCGCTAACGACGCCGACAGGCAGGATGGTAACAGCGGGGTCAAATCCCAGTATGGTGCCTCGGCCGGCTATCAGGCGAACAACGGCCTGGGCATTGTGCTGGCGGCGGAAAACCAGCACCAGGGGGCGCCCAACGGCGATATTCGCGACCTGGCACTGGGCCTGAGTTACCGGACGCCGGGCGGCTTTTATGCGGCACTGACCCGGGGCCGGGCCGATTATCAGGACGTGTGCTGGGTTGGGCCGGGCTGCATCGACCGTTTTCGCTTTGAGTACTGGGAAGGGGTGCTGTCCTACAGCTATAAGCAGCTGGCCCTGGGCCTGGGCTATAACCGGCTGAGCCTGAAGCAGCCCGCTCGCGCGCGTTGGGAAGACAAGGTGATCCTCGCCACCGAATATTATCTGATGCCCAGGGCCAAGGTGTATGCCGAATATCTGGTGAACCGCGCCGACAGTGAAGACGATCTCTACGGCGTGGGGCTGCAGTATTACTTCTAAAAGACATAATCGGCTCAGACGTAGGCTGGCAATGAGCGAAGCGAATTCCAACATTGCCGTGGCTGACATGTTGGGATTCGTTCCTCATTCCAAGCTACCGCTTTCTCGAGTATCAGGGAGACTCATTAACCCAAAATAATATGGGGCAGGTAGCGGGACAGATCCTGAGTGATGGGACTGGTGTCTTCGCGCATGGCGATGCCGGCGGGGGCGTCGTCCACCAGCCAGCTGCCTACCAGCGCATGGCGGCCGCCAAACACCGGCAGCGGGTGCCAGGCCTGAATGATCATGCCTTCCTCGCCGTAGGGGCCGTCTACCTCGGCCACCACCTCGCCATGGCGCACGATGCGAATATTGGCCCCTTCCCGGGAAAACAGCGGCTTCTGCACGTATTCGTGCAGTTGTGAACGGGCGGGATCGTCGCCGAAATAGGCGGGTAACAGGTTGGGGTGGCCGGGAAACTGCTGCCACAGCAGCGGCAGCAAGGCCTTGTTGGACAGCACCGACTTCCACATGGGCTCCAGCCAGTTGACCCGGCTGGGGGTGAGGTGTTCGGCGTATTGCTCTTCAAACATGAACTCCCAGGGGTAGAGTTTGAACAGCCAGTCGATGGTGTTGTTCTGGCTGTCGGTCAGCCAGCCGCCTTGCCCCAGGCCGATGTCTTCCACAAACACAAAGGCGGTGTCGAGCCCGGCTTCCCGGGCGCAGTCTTCCAGATACTGCACCGTGCCCCTGTCCTCATCCGTGTCCTTGCAGCAGGAGAAATGCAGCCGCTGGCCGGGATGGTCTTTAGCCAGTCGGGCAAAGCGACGCACCAGCCGCTCCTGCAGCAGGTTGAACTGATCCGCGTCCCGCCTGAGCCAGCCCGCATCGACGTTGTCTTCCAGCCACAGCCACTGCCAGAAGGCGGTCTCAAACAGGCTGGTGGGAGTGTCGGCGTTGTTTTCATACAGCTTGGCCGGGCCGCGGCCGTCGTAGGCCAGATCCAGCCGGGAATAGAGGCTGGGATCGCGCCTGTGCCAGGAATCGGCGATGTCCTGCCAGCGGGCCGCCGGCAGGCCGCAGCGGCGCAGCAATCGTTCGTCGCGCACCACCCGGTCCACCACCTCCAGGCACATCTGATGCAGCTCTGCGGTGGGGTCTTCCAGGTCCCGCTCTATCTGGGCCAGGGTGAACTGGTAATAGGCGGTCTCGTCCCAGTAGGGCTCGCCATACATGGTGTGAAAGCCAAAGCCCAGTTGTTCCGCCTGGGTGCGCCAGTGGGGGCGTTCCCGGTGACCGACCCGCAGCATCAGCCGCCCCAGCCCCGGGAACGGCTGCCGGAGCGCTTGCTGCTGCTCCAGCTGCTCTTGGCCTGGGCGGTGGAGCCAAAGCCGCCCCGGGAAATGGTGCGGGTGACCTTGGGCTTGGGTTTGAGCGCGTCCCGGCTGACCGGCATGCGTTTGCCGTAACTGGCCTTGCCCAGCCGGTAGCCGCCGGCCGTGGTCCAGTGGCCGTAGTAGGGAGAGTAGGGGTTGTAGGAGGTATAAACCGGCTGGTGAATATAGCGATCCCGGTCGAGCAGGCGGCCAAACATAAATCCGGCCATGGCGGGCATAAACCAGTTGTTGCCCTGATATTGGTAGGGCACGCAGTTGCCGCCGCCGAAGTCGGCTTCACAGTCGTATTGACGGTCGTATTTGGGGGCGGTGTCGGCAGATTCGGCCAGGGCCTGCTGATAGGCGGCCCGGCATTGTTCGGCCAGTTCCGGATTGTCGTTGTGGCAGTCGTCCGGCGACTGATATACCTGCACCTCGGGCTCGTTCTGGCCGCAGGCACTGAGCAGCACCGAGCCGGCCAGGGCGGCGCCCACCGGCTTGCCGATGCGTTGTGTCATGCTGGTCAACAGCTGGCGTCGGGAGCGTTTCATGGGCCCTCCTCAGTAGGTGATGCAGGCGGCGTTGATCAGGCCCACGGCCACCGACAGGCCACCGACCACGGCGCCGGCGGAGACCTGGCCGGCGCAGATGCGTTCGGACACGCGAGGCAGAAAGATCAGCCTGACCAGGGCAAAGGCCAGCAGCTGGGCCACCAGCGCCACCACGCCCCAGACAACAAAATCGAGCAGCGACACCGAGTTGGCGGCGGCGCTGGCGATGGCCAGGGAAAATCCGATA
The DNA here is from genome assembly GCF_002242685.1 of Oceanimonas doudoroffii. Classification (NCBI taxonomy): domain Bacteria; kingdom Pseudomonadati; phylum Pseudomonadota; class Gammaproteobacteria; order Aeromonadales; family Aeromonadaceae; genus Oceanimonas; species Oceanimonas doudoroffii. The sequence goes on along the minus strand of NZ_NBIM01000004.1, from coordinate 87,100 downwards.
ACGGCGCCCACCAGGGCAATTGCCGCCGCCAGGTTCTGATTTTCTCGAATCAGCCGCCATTCGTCCCAGGGGGTGATCAGCACATAGAGCCACTTGAACACCAGCAGCATGAGTATGGAAAGGCCGAAATACAGCACAAAGGGGCCTAGGCCCGAAAGAGAAGTCAGCAAGGCGTCCATGGATATCCTTTTATTCCGTTTTGAATATGAAAATCTGTCATTTTTTGCAGGAGTCGTAGGTTGGAATGAGCCTCGGCGAATTCCAACAGGTCACCGCCGCTTTCATGCCGGAATTCGCTTCGCTCATTCCAGCCTACTTTGCTGATCAAGGCCGACAAGCATCAGCTTACAAACCGAAAATCCGTCGGGCTCAGATCGATGCCGGTGGCCAGCACCAGGCTGCGTTCGGGGCGAGGGCCGTTGAGCTTTTCCTCGCCGGCCACCATCAGCATTTCGGCGTCGTCGTTGTTCAGGGGGCGCTCATACAGCATCACGAACTGATCGGTGTCGCTGCGGCCACCATTGTGCAGCCAGGTGGTTTCGGTCATGGCTACCGGCCGCGTATTGTCCCAGGCCTTGCTGAAGGCCTGGCCATCCAGATCCCACTCGGGCTGCACCAGCTCTTTCTCCAGCAGGCGGTTCCAGGCGGCGTCGCCGTCCACCGGCCGGGTCTGGTAAAAGTACCAGAGCTTGACCTCGGACACACAGTCGTCGGTGGTGCCGCCGCTCAGCAGCACCTGTACAAAGCCGTCATCGTCGGTGTAAAAGCGCAGCAGCTGGTGGCTTTCATCCAGCATCACCCGGCCCACCGCCTGAATGATTTGGGTGCTGGCGGCACCCTCAAAGGTCACCTGATCTTCCAGCAGCGACAGCCGCAGGGCGTCCAGCTCGATGCCGCCGCCCAGGCGCAGCCCCAGCACTTCCGGGGCCGGCTCGCGCTCGGGCACGGCGGGCTGCATTTTCTTTTTCAGCCAGTCGAACATGTTAGTTGCCCCGTCTGTTTGTTGCCGGTTCGGCTCGTGGCATCGCCGGCGGAGTGTGTTGCTCGGCAGCGCCGGTTATTTGCCAAGAATGCGGGCCAGCTCGTCTTCGGCCCCGGCCGACTGGCTGCCGGTGATGCCGGCGCTCTTCAACTTTTGTTCCAGGGCGTCGCCACTTTCGCTGGCGGCGCGCTCGGCGGCCACGTCCAGCTCGGCCTGACGTTGGGTCTGCTTCTGCTTGATGCGATCCAGGGACTCCACCGCGGTTTTCATGCGCGAGTTGGCGCCGGTGTGGCGGGACGACACCGCCGCCTGGGCCTTTTGCACGCTGTCGGTGGCCCTGACCACATCCAGCTGTTGTTCCAGCTGGCGCAGGCGATTCTTGGCGGTGCCGATATTGTCTTTCAGGGTTTGCTCGGAGGCGGTGAACTGTTCCAGATAGGCGGTTTCGGCGTCCTGCTCGTTTTTCAGCTCGCTTACCCGCTGGGCACATTCCAGCGCCAGGTCGCGGTTTTCCTTGGCCATGGCGGCCCGGGCGTGGCCCTCATATTCGGCAATGCTGGCGCCGATGGCGTCCACCTTTTGCTGGGCCAGCTTGCGCTTGGCCATGATGCCGGTCAGGGCCTCGTCGGAGCGGCGCAGCTCCTGTTTGGCTTCACGAATTTCCTGCTCCAGAATGCGCAGGGCCTGGCTGTCGGCCACGGCTTCGGCGGCTTCGTTGGCACTGCCCTTGATGGCGGTGACCAGTTTTTTCCATACGCTCATGCGCTGACTCCTTGCAGATGATCCTGATAGAGCTCGAGAAAGGCTTCGGTGTTGCGGAACAAAGTTTCCACCTCGATGAGCACGCTCTCTTCCTTTGATCCCGACGACAGGGCACCAAAGGCAATGTAGTAGTCGTCGCCGTTGATATGACTGATGCCCACCGTGGTCAGGGGAAACAACTGATGGGTGCGTAATATGGTGTCGTTGAGGGCGGCGGCATGGCTGACGGCGCTGGCGGGAAACAGCAGGGTTTCGGCGATGATTTGCTCGCCGGATACCGCCAGAAAGGCGTCCAGCCCTTCTTCATTGGTTACCAGCAGGGAGTCGTGCTCAAGTGAACAGCGCCAGCCTTGGTGTTTGGCCAGCAAGTCGTGCAGTTGTTCCAGGTTCCAGGACATGGGGTGCTCCGTGTTGTATGGGCCATAACCCAGACAAGATAGAACAAAGATGGTTCCAAAAGCTACACGAATCAGGATGTTGTTTAAGCGCGTTGCGAGGGCAGGGCGCTGCGGCTGTCGGGTTGGCAGACCGTAGCAATGAGACCGGCGAGGTCCGAAGGGACCTCGCCGAAGTGGGATCAGGTGGCGCTCTCGCTCACCGTCTTGCCTCGGGGCGCCTCGGTGACGATGCCCTGCTCATAGGCCATGGCGTGGGCCATGCGCGGACCGGTCCAGAGCACCGGCAGCAGCAGCAGCGACACCGGGGCCGCGGTGATCACGATAAAGGACTGCAGCGCATTGATGCCGCCTTCGCCCATGCGCAGCAGCACCGCCGCTACCAGCCCCATGGTCAGGGCCCAGAAAATGCGCTGGCTGGTGCGCGGGGTGTGGTCGCCGCTGATCGCCATGGCGATGGAATAGGCCATGGAGTCACCCGTGGTGGCCACGAAGATCACCGTGAGCACCAGAAACGCGGGCACCATCAGCTCGGCCAGGGGCAGTTGCTGGGTTACCGCCAGCAGGGCCGCGGGCAGGCCGCTTTCCTGCAGCGGGCCCGACACCACGCCGGCGGCGGCCTGCTCGTAGAAGATGCCGGCGCCGCCGATGCTGGCAAACCAGAAGTTGGTGACCAGGGGCGCCATGATGGCCACCGCCATCACCAGCTCGCGCAGGGAGCGGCCTCGGGAGATACGGGCGATAAACAGCGCCATCATGGGGCCGTAACCGATAAACCAGCCCCAGAAGAACAGGGTCCACCAGCCCAGCCAAGCGTCGTCCTGCCGGTTCAGGGCCATGGGCATAAAGTCCTGCAGATACACGCCCATGCCGTTGAGGAAGGCGTCAATGATGAAGTTGCCCGGGCCCGCCAGCAGAATAATGGCCAGCAACACCACCGCCAGCACCACGTTGGCACTCGACAGCCACTGAATGCCCTTGTCTATGCCGGTAGAGGCCGACAGGGTGTAGATAAGCACCAGGCCGCCCAGAATCGCCAGTTGCAGGCCGTAGCTGTTGTCCCAGCCCAGCAGCGCCTCAAAGCTGAAACCCAGCTGGGTGGCGAGAAAACCGATGGGGCCAATGGTGCCGGCGGCCACGGCGATAATGGAGACCACGTCGGCCAGGGTGCCCAGCCAGTGGCTTTCCACCTTGTCCCCCAGCAGTGGATAGAGCAGGGTGCGTGGGCGCATGGCCAGCCCCTTGTGATAGTGGGCGTACACCACCACGATGGCCGACAGGGTGCCGAGGGCAGCCCAGGCCAGAAAACCCCAGTGCATAAAGCTCTGGGCCAGGGCGGCCGACACCGCCGACACGCCGCTGTCGGCGTCGGCAAACAGCGGCGGCGTGGTCACAAAGTGATACATGGGCTCGGCGGCGGACCAGAATACGCCGCCACCGGCCAGCAGGGTGCACATGATCACCGCCAGCCAGCGAAAGGTGGAGCTGTCGGGGGCCACGGCGCCGCCCAGGCGAATGTCACCGTAGCGGGTCAGGCCCAGCACCAGGGCAATGACCAGGTTGGCCAGCATCCACACCTGCCACAGAGGACCAAATACATCAAGGGTCCAGGCAAAGCCCTGGTTAATCCATTGGGTCATTCGTTGCAGGTCAAAAAAGGCGAGGATCACGAAAAGAAGCAGGAAGCCGCCGCTTAGGCCGGCCACCAGCCTCTGCTCGGTAAAGCTGAGGTTGGAAACTTTCATCAATTCACTTTGTTCAATGCATGAACGCGCCAATTGTACGGAAAAGGCGCTAAAAAGTGAAATTTGATTAGAATGCAAAACAAACGGCCGGCACGCCATTACCGGAAGATAACGGCGGAAAAGTGCCGGCTTGATAAGATAATATTCTGTTTATAGAGGGTTTTTGTTGGTTTTGTGCAAGCTTACTGCAGTGCTTTTTCCATGTGCACATGCACGATGCCGGCATCAAGAAATTCGTCTCCGTAAGGAGTGAAGCCCAGCTTTCGGTAGAAGCCGGTGGCGTATTTCTGCGCCCCCAGATATACCCGCTCCTGGCCCCGGCGAGCGGCTTCGTCCACCAGTGCCTGTACCACCCTGGCGCCCAGTCCCTTGGCGCGGAATTCCTTGCGCACGGCGATGCGACCGATATGGCCGTCGTCCAGCATGCGGCCGGTGGCCGCCCATTCGCCATCAACCTTGATCAGCACATGAAGGGCGTCTTCATCCAGGCCGTCGAACTCCAGCTCCGGACTGATGTGTTGCTCCTGAATAAACACGGCGTTGCGCACGGCGCGAATGGCTGGCTGGTGCTCGTGATCAAAAGAGACGAGTTCAATGTGCATGGCTGACTCCAGGTATTAATTGATAAGGGAAAGACACCATCATGTTATCCGGGTTTGTGCAAGTATGCAGGCTTTGTGCGTAGCCTTTGGCCATATCAGGCCCCGGCTACCTCATTCGAAGTCAGGACGCGCCACTGGCCCACCGGCACATTCAGCCGAATGTTGCCGATTTGCTCCCGGTGCAGGCCGGTGACCCGGTTGCCGACCGCCGCAAACATGCGCTTGACCTGATGAAAACGGCCTTCGGTAATGGTCAATAACACCTCCCTGGGAGCGATGGACTCCAGCCTGGCCGGCAGGGTGGGGGCGTTTTCTCCCTGTAATTGCAGTCCCTGGGCAAAGCGGTGCGCCACCTGCTCATTCAGCGGATCCCGCAGGCTGACCCGGTATACCTTGTCACATTGCCGCTGAGGGTGAGTGATATTGAACGACCAGCGGCCGTCATCGGTCAGCAGCACCAGGCCGGTGGTGTCGGCATCGAGGCGGCCGACAATATGCAGCTCGTCGGGCTTGTCTATGTTCAGCCCGCGAAACAGCGACGGATAGGCTCCGTCCACGTTGGAGCACAGGGTACCGGCGGGCTTGTGCATCATAAAGTAACGGGAAGGCCGGGGCTTGAGCCGCTGGCCGTCCAGGGTAATGTGGTTGTTTTCATGCACCTGGGCCGCCTCATGGGTGACCGCTGCGCCGTTGACCACGGCAAGGCCTGCATGAATGGCCCGTCTGGCCTCGGCCCGGCTCAGCTCGGTGCTTTTGCAAATGAATTTATCGAGTCGCATGGCGTTCAGGGTGCTGGCAAAGAGCGCCATTATCGCACGACAGCCACCAAACCTTCAGCTCACGCCGGCGTTATGTGCAGGGCCAGCGTCCGGCACAGGGGAAGCAGGTTGTCATCGGTCAGGCCGGTGATAAAGCGCTCGGGAATGCCCGACAAGCCGCACTGCGCCCCTGCCAGGGCGCCGGTGAGCATGGCCCGGGCCTGATTCTGACCGCCGCCGTTGATGGCGTGCAGCACCGCCGATTCAAAGTCATCATGAAAACGCGCCGCCAGGTAATAGACCGCGGGCAGCACATGATAGCTGGCGCAGGGCATGCCATAGACCAGCGACACCTTCCAGGCCGGTTCAATGCGCACCCCGGGATCCAGGGCGGCCTGGGCCACACAAGAGGGCGTGAGCAGGGCATCGGGGGAAGCGAAGTTGCCGGCCCGGGATGGCTCGGCGCCGGGGGCGGGCGGGTTCAGCCTCTGGGTGGTAACCGCATGATAGGGCAGCTCGCCGCTGGCAACCAATGCCATCAGCTTGCCCGAGAGTTCCCCGTTCAGGGGCTGGCCCTGCACCAGCTGGCCGAGCACGGCGCCATAGGCCACCGTCATCGCCAGTATGCTGTCGTCACTTTGGGTGATCACCCCATTAGCCGCCACGGTGTGCGCCAGCCGGGCGGGCTGGGTGGCGTAGCGCACCGCCAGCGCCAGGGTGCGTTCAATGGCTTCCGTGGTGTCGGCATGGCCGCCGCAGTCGCTCCAGGGCAGTCGTTGCTCCACCCGCTGGTGCCAGGCATCCCGTATCGACTGGCTGGTGTAGCCGCCGGGGCCATTGCTGGGGGTGCCATCCAGCAGCAGCAGCAGTTGCTGGTCAAGCCGGTGGCAGAAGTCGGTGTGATCGTAGCCGTTGCAGTCCACCAGGGAGCCCAGCAGCAGCTTGAGAATAAAGGCGGGCTGAGCGCCGTCGCCGGCCCGCAGCCCCTGGTGATAACGGCCGGGCAGGGGCGTGGTGTAGTCGCTGATCCAGTGGCCGTGATCCCGGCGCAGGGCGCCGAGATCGTAATACCAGTGCGGGCCCACGCCCAGCGCCTCACCGATAAAGGCGCCCATCAGGGCACCGGCGGCCCTGTCCTGCAGTGGCGTCATGCTCTCTTCCTCATGATGATGGATCTGTCCTCACTATATGCCATGGCGAGGAATGCCGGGCCGTCCTGAAAGCCACGTCAGCAGAATTGAGTTCAGACCGTGGCGGCCCGTGTTCAGTGGCCGGGCTCGCGCACTCGGGCCAGCAGCACGGCCCCGAGCACGAACAGCACCAGCAGGCTGAGGATGGACAGCCGATTGCTGCCGCTCACCAGAGCCACCACCCCCACCAGCAGCGGGCCCAGCACCGCCGCGAACTTGCCTATCATGTTGAACAGGCCAAAGTAGGCGCCGGCCTGATCGACGGGGATCAGCCGGGCGTAGAAGGAACGGGACAGCGCCTGAACCCCGCCCTGCACCAGACCGATGGCGCCGGCCAGCAGGAAGAATTGTCCCTCGGTCTGCATGGCGTAGCCGCCGGCGGTGACCAGCGCATAGACTAGCAGCCCCAGGTAGATGGCCCGTTTGGTACCGATGTACTCGCTCAGGTAGCCAAAGGCCACGGCGGCGGGAAAGGCGACAAACTGCACCAGCAGCAGGGCGACGATCAGGCTGTTGCTGGCAAAGCCCAGGGCCATGCCGAAGTCCACCGCCATACGGATGATGGTGTGCACCCCGTCGATATAGAGCCAGTAGGCGATAAGGAAGGTCAGTACCCCCGGGGTCTTGACCGCCCGTCTCAGTATGGCCAGCAGGGCAGCGAAGCCGGTGTCGGTGCCGGCGCTGACGGGTCTCTCCTTCACCCAGAGGAATAGCGGCAGGGCGAACAGCGTCCACCAGGCAGCCACCATCACGAAGGAGACCTTCACCGCCTGGGTGGCCGAGGTCAGGCCGAACCATTCGGGCTTAGTGGCCATCAGTACGTTGAGTGCAAACAGCAGGCCGCCGCCCAGGTAGCCCAGGGCGTAACCCCAGGCCGAGACCCGGTCGCTCTCTTGCGGAGCGGCCACGTCCACCAGCAGGGCGTCGTAGAAGGTGAGGCCGCCAAAGAAGCCGACGCTGGCGGCGGCGAACAGCAGCGCCGCCAGCAACCACTGGCCCTCGCCGGCCCAGAATAGCCCCAGGGTGGGCAGCACGCCGATCAGGGTGAACAGCAGCAGCAGGCGCTTCTTGGCTCCGCGCCGGTCGGCCACCGCCCCCAGCCAGGGGGACATCAGCATCACCAGCAGGCTGGCTGCCGAGCTGAACAGCCCCAGCCAGAAGGTGCTTTGGGCTGCCGCCATCTCTCCTGCCCAGTATTGCTTGAACAGCACCGGAAAAAAGCCGGCCAGCACCGTGGTGGCAAAGGTGGAGTTGGCCCAGTCGTACAGTGCCCAGGACCAGGCGGCACGGTTTTTAAGGGTAAGGGTGGTCATGGCAATGTCCTTGTGCCGAACGCGATGCTCTCACTATAGACAGCACCGCCGGGGTTGTTTTGCTGCAAAAATGAAAACGCGGGCCGAGGCCCGCGTTGGTGTGATGACGGCAATCGCCTTACTTTTTCTTTTGCAGTGCCGCCGCCAGGGCCGCGCCCATGGCGCCTTGCGGAGCCGGTTGCTCCCGGCGGGCCGGGCGCTGTTGGCGCTGGCTCGCGGGTTTGCCGCCCCGGCTGCGATCGTCCCGGCGCGGCGCGCTCTTGCCCTCGGCATGCTCGGCGGCACTCTGATCCAGGCGCATGGTCAGGGCAATGCGGTTACGCTGCAGATCCACCTCCAGCACCTTCACCCGGACGATATCGCCGGCCTTCACCACCTCGCGCGGGTCATGCACAAAGCGGTCGGTGAGCGCCGAGATATGCACCAGGCCGTCTTGATGCACGCCGACATCCACAAAGGCGCCAAAGTTGGTGACATTGGTCACCACCCCTTCCAGCACCATGTCGGGAATGAGATCCGCGGGCTTTTCCACCCCGTCCATAAAGCGGGCGGTCTTGAACTCGGGGCGGGGGTCCCGGCCCGGCTTGTCCAGCTCCTTGAGAATGTCCTGCACCGTGGGCAGGCCGAAGTGCTCGTCGGTGTAGTCCTTCGGGTTCAGGGTCTTGAGCAGACCGGCGTTGCCCAGCACGTCTTTTACCGGCTGCTTGAGCCGCTCCAGCATACGCTGGACCACGGGGTAGGCTTCCGGGTGCACCGCCGAGGCATCCAGCGGGTTTTTGCCGCCCTGAATGCGCAAAAAGCCGGCGCACTGTTCAAAGGCCTTGGGGCCGAGGCGGGGCACCTTGAGCAGCTGCTTGCGATCCGCAAACACGCCCTGCTCGTCCCGGTAGCTGACGATGTTCTGGGCCAGGGTAGGAGTCAGACCGGATACTCGGGCCAGCAGTGGTGCCGAGGCCATGTTCACGTCCACGCCTACGGCGTTGACGCAGTCTTCCACCACGGCATCCAGGTTGCGGGCCAGCTGGGTCTGGGACACATCGTGCTGATACTGGCCCACACCAATGCTCTTGGGATCAATTTTCACCAGCTCGGCCAGCGGGTCCTGCAACCGGCGGGCGATGGAGACGGCCCCGCGCAGCGACACATCGAGATCGGGAAACTCGTTGGCGGCGAGCTCCGAGGCGGAATAGACGGAGGCGCCGGCCTCGCTCACCACCACCTTCTGCAGCTTCAGCTCAGGGCTTTGCTTCATCAGTTGCTCCACCAGCCGTTCGGTCTCCCGGGAGGCGGTGCCATTGCCGATGCTCACCAGGCTGACGCTGTGCTTGCGGCACAGCTCGCCCAGCGTGCGCAGACTCTGTTCCACCTTGTTGTGGGGCTGAAACGGATAGACGGTGGCGTGCTCGAGCAGCTTGCCGGTGTTATCCACCACCACCACCTTGACCCCGGTGCGAATTCCCGGGTCCAGCCCCATGGTCACACGGGCACCGGCGGGGGCGGCCATCAGCAGATCCTTGAGGTTCAGGGCGAATACCCTGATGGCCTCTGCCTCGGCCCGCTCCCGGGCCTGGCCCAGCAGCTCAGTTTCCATTTGCAGCGACAGCTTGACCCGCCAGGTCCAGCTGAACACCCCGGCCAGCCACTTGTCGGCGGGCCGGCCCTGGTCCTGCCAGCCGGCGTGGCGGGCAATAATGGCCTCGCAGGGGTGACGCTCGGCTTCAGTGTCGACCGCCAGCCCCAAAGACAGCACACCCTCGTTGCGGCCGCGCAGCATGGCCAGCACCCGGTGCGACGGCGCCTTGCTGATGGGCTCATTGTGTTCGAAGTAGTCCTTGAACTTGGCGCCGGCCTGCTCCTGGCCTTCCACCACTTGAGCCTGCAGCTGACCGTGCTGTTGCAGGTAACCGCGCACCGCTTCCAGCAAATCCGCCTGCTCGGCCAGGCGCTCCATCAGTATGTATTTGGCGCCGTCCAGAGCCGCCTTGGCATCGGCCACGCCGGCGTCGGCATTGACGAACTGCTCGGCCAGCACCTGGGGATCCCGGCTCGGGTCGTTGAACAGGGTATCGGCCAAGGGCGCCAGGCCGGCCTCAATGGCAATCTGGCCCTTGGTGCGGCGTTTGGGCTTAAAGGGCAGGTAGAGATCTTCCAGCCGGGTCTTGGTGTCGGCGGCCAGCAGCTCGGCCTTCAGTGCCGGGTTCAGCTTGCCCTGCTCGTCTACGGACTTGAGGATCACCGCCCGTCTGTCTTCCAGCTCGCGCAGGTAGCCCAGCCGGCTGTCGAGGTTGCGCAGCTGAGTGTCGTCCAGGCCGCCGGTGACTTCCTTGCGGTAGCGGGCAATAAAGGGAACCGTGGCGCCCTCGTCGAGCAGGCCCACGGCGGCGTTAACCTGCGCCTGGGCCACGCCCAGTTCCTGCGCCAGAATGTGATTGATATTGGTCATAAATTAATCTTCAAAAGGGGTGTAGCGAATGTGGTTGACGTACCATTCCTTCATGCCGGAAGGCGTGCGGACCTGCACTTCGTCGTCCACCTGCTTGCCGATCAACGCCCGGGCCATGGGCGAGTCGATGGTGATGTGATTGTTTTTGGTGTCGATTTCGTCGGGGCCGACGATGCGGTAACGGGCAATCTCGCCCGCTTCGTTTTCCAGCTCGACCCAGGCGCCAAAAAACACTTTGCCGTCCTGGCGCGGGTCATAATCGATGATTTTCACCGCCTCCAGCCGCTTCATCAGGTAGCGAACTCGGCGGTCGATTTCCCTTAACCGCTTCTTGCCGTAGATGTATTCGGCGTTTTCGCTGCGATCGCCAAGGGCGGCGGCTTCCGACACCGACTGGGTCACGGCGGGGCGTTCCACCTTCCACAGGTGTTTGAGCTCGTCGTCCAGCTTGTGCCAGCCGGCGCGGGTGATCAGATTGGTTTTCATTGAACTGACTCGTGGCTCGACAATGGCGGTTATTGTGCGTCAGAGCAGAGCAAGAGAAAAGGTCGGGGAAGGCTAGGCATGAGGATTCGGGGCGCTGGCAAAGCGTTCTCGCACCAGCTGCATCATGGCCTGGGTCGCAGGGGACAAGGTTGTCTTTCTCCGCCAAATCACCGAAGGCCGCCTGCGCAGTGTGGCTGAATCAAGGGGGATCAGCCTGACGCCCGGTGTGGTGGCCAGCCTTGCCATGATGTTTACCGGCATCGCCATGGCGTTGCTTGCGCCCGTGCTGGCCCGGGTGCTGTAACCGACTCTTACCTTGGTTAACTGACAGTCTGCCCGTCTATTCCCAGGTCGGAAAGGGATCGGGTAGCCGTTGCCAGGCGTCGATGCCCTGGTGCATCTCTTCGTCGGTTAGCAGGCAGGCATCCAGTTCGCGACACAATCCGGCCTGATCCAGCCCCTGACCGATAAACACCAGTTCCTGTCGACGGTCGCCGTGGGGCTCGATCCAGCTGGCCATAATATGCTCTCGGCTTTCTTCATCCTCGGGCCATTCTTCCTCGGGCACCGCCTGCCAGAACAGGCCGGCACCGCCGTGATAGGCGATGCCCCCGGCCTGGTTCCACTGTCCGGCCAAATCCGGCCGGCTGGCCAGCCAGAAGAAGCCCTTGGATCGCAGCAACCGGCCCTGTTCCTTGGGGCTGTGCAGAAAATCAAAGAAGCGCTGGGGATGAAAGGGGCGGCGGGCGCGATAGACGAAGCTGCCAATGCCGTACTCTTCGGTTTCCGGTTGGTGCTCGCCGCGCAGCTCCTGCAGCCAGCCGGGGGCGCTGGCGGCCCGCTCAAAGTCAAAACGCTGGGTACCCAGCACCTTGTTCAGTGGCACCTCGCCCTGGCGAATGGGCAGTATTTCCGCTTTCGGATTAAGCCGGCCAAGAATGGCGGTTAGCTCCGCCAGTTGCGCTTCGGTCACCAGATCGGTCTTGCTCACCAGCAGCAGATCGCAGAATTCCACCTGCTCAATCAGCAGGTCGGTTACGCTGCGCTCATCCTCTTCCCCCAGGCTTTCACCCCGCTCGGACAGGGCCTCGGCGGCCTGAAAGTCGGCCAGAAAGTTGACCGCATCCACCACGGTGACCAGGGTGTCGAGCCGAGCAACGTCATTCAGACGAAGGCCATCTTCTCCCTCAAAGGTAAAGGTCTCCGCCACCGGCATTGGCTCGGAGATGCCGGTGGATTCGATCACCAGGCAGTCGAAGCGGCCTTCGTCGGCCAGCCGACGCACTTCCAGCAGCAGATCCTCACGCAGGGTGCAGCAGATGCAGCCGTTGCTCATTTCCACCAGTCGCTCCTCGGCCCGCTGCAGGCTGACCTGCTGCTGCACGGTGGCGGCATCGATGTTCACCTCACTCATGTCGTTGACGATCACCGCTACTCGCAGGCCCTGGCGATTGTTGAGAATGTGGTTCAGCACCGTGGTCTTGCCGGCGCCGAGAAAACCGGACAGCACGGTGACGGGAAGGGGGAAACGGCTGGACATGGTGTTTGCTCCGCTTGCTTGCCATGGTTTATGATGATTTTGGTTGTTATAACATAACACAATCTTTTTGACCCGTGTATCAGTAAGGAACTCCGGCCATGAGCATCACCGAACCGACGTTGTCCCATGTCGCCCCTGTCGACGTGCAGGGCGGCGGGCCTGCGATTTTCACTCGTATCTACCAGCCCGACTGCAATCTGGCGGTGTGGCAGCGGTCCCTGCCGGCCGATGTGGAGGGTTATGTTCAGCAGCTGCTGCAGGCGGGCAGCCGCATCAGTGTGCGGGAGCTGCTGCCGCCGGACACGGTTGCCGGTGCGCTGATCAAACAGTTACCGGACTTTTCGGGCCGCCAGGCCCTGGCCGACGACGTGCAGCAACTGGCGGAGATGTTTGCCTGTTTGTTTGAACTGAAGCGGGTTGGAGTGCGCCTGGCCAGCCTGCAAACCGCCATGTGCCCGCGCTTTCATGTGGACCGGCTGCCTTGTCGGCTGGTGAGCACCTATTCCGGGCCGGGCACTCACTGGCTTAATGCTCAGCAGCGCGAGCAGCTGCTGGAGCAAAAAGGCCAGGAGCCGGAGCACTGGCAGCAACTGACGATTGGCGATGTGGGGCTGATGAAAGGCGACGGCTGGGAAGGAGAAGAAGGCCGAGGCTTGTGGCATCGTTCACCGCCGGTGCCGACGGGTTACCGTCGCCTGTTTCTGTCGATGGATTTTGCGGATTAAGCAAAAAGGCAAGCCATAATGGCGGGAACGGACTTTGTTTTTCCGCCATATATTTATGGTGATGGGCTACACAGCCGGATCTAAATAGCCAGTACCTGCATTAACCCCTATTGCAACCAGGCTGAGTGGTGTCAATGATTTGATCCCCTTCAACTCTGAAACCGATTGAGCCAACAATGAATGCGTGGTTAAGCTGTGTGACAACCACATCGGTAAGACCCACAGCACATTTATCGGTCTCGATAGCTTTGTCCATTGCGGTCTTAACGTTAGGGATGCCAAGTGGAAAGAGAATCACTGGGTAGGTATCTTCACCTTTGACTCGCTCTCCTTTGACAAATTTGGCTGCATTAATGTTGTAGTTCTTGGTGCTTCCAACGGTCATATCTGCAACACGCATAGAGCATGCTGAAAGTGAAAGAGCTGATAGGGTTGCTACTATTATTGCTTTCTTCATTTTTACCACCTGCGATTTGAGTTCTTATCATTTATGAAAGTTCGTTTTTAACGACCAAGACAGTTCTTGTCGTTAGCGGCAAAGATTAACAGCTTTATTAAAATCATAAAGTTGGAATTTGATATGTCGCTGTACTTTTCCTGTAAACAAAGTGTTTTGCATGCCGCGCAAAGAGGTTATTACCTTGAGGTTGCCTTTACATCACTGTATTGGGCCTTACAATGCCTCGCTTTGTGTCGAAAATGGAGACAAAGCCTATGCAGTTTTCTCATTGTGCATGGCCGGGCGGCATCAGCCTGGCGGCGCGGCCGCTGTTATGTGTGGCCACCGGTGAATACAGCGAGAAGGGGTGGTTTACCTGATGTCTGCTCCTTGCCAGCGCCGGCGGGTGGCCGCCGATACCTACCCCCTGTTCAAACACCTCAAATACGCCTTTGTCCGCGAGGCCAGTCACCTCAAGCGTGGCCACTGGACCCTCAATCACCTGCTGGACTACACCCGTCTGCGTGACGAATTTTCCGATTACCCCTGGTTGCTGCCCGAATGGCTCGACCGGCTCTCCCTTGATCTGATGGACTGGCACCACCCCGCGCATCAGCCCCTGTTTGAGCACTTTCGCCATCGTGCCCTGCATGAGCACGAAGACGTGTATGCCCCCAGGCCGCTGTTTTGGGGAGAAAGCCAGCCCGAGCAGCAAGGGGTCAACGCGGCCCCGCGCATTTACGACTACGGCATGCACTATCGCTGCAATGTGGCGCTGCTGGACCACGAAGCCGACACCCCCCGTATGGTGGGAAACTGGGTGCTGAGCTTTGCCGTGGAGATTCCTGAAGCGCGCCCTGCGCCGGCGCTGGAAATGACCCTCAACAGCCTATATGTACTGCCGGAATGGCAGGGTTACGGCGTGGGCTCGGCGGTCAACCGAGTGGTGACCGAGCTGGTGTGCCGCGTGTTGTCGGCTCCGCTGGCCAAGGCACTGCCCGATGAACTGCCGGCACCGCCGGCAATGCAGTTCGACGCCGACTACACCAGCCGCAACGGTCAGCGCATGGGGCGGCAAATTGCCCGCCGGCTGGCCCCCCTGGCGCGCCATCATGGCCTGCTCTATTACGACAGCAGCCGATTCTGCCATCAGGGCACCGCTCGCAACCCGGTGTAATCGCTCAGTCGAAGTCTACCTGCGTGAAATGCGGATTGGGCTGCGCCGCCGTCATGTGCGTCAGGCTGACCAGGGGCAGCAGTCGCTCGCCGTCACCCACGGCGAGTTTAATGCATTCCGCCCGCGCCTCATTGCGGGCGGTATCGAGGGCGGTGCCGCTGATGACTTCCCCCGACACCAGGGTCAGCGTAATCGCATAATGGTACAGGCAGGCGATTTCGATATAGTCGTATTGATCACAGCTCAGCATGTGCTTCCCCTCATTCCTAGCGGTGTTTTACGCCAGATGGTCCAGTGGCAAGGCGGTGTCGTGCTTGATGCGCCTGAGCACAAAGCTGGAGCGCACGCCGGTTACGCCGTCGAGCCGGGTCAGCTTGCCCAGCAGAAACTGCTGATAGTGCTCCATATCGCGCACGATCACCTTGAGCTGGTAATCCGCCTCGGTGCCGGTGATCAGATCACATTCCAGCACTTCGGGAAAGCCGAGCACGGCGGCGTCAAAGGCTTCAAACCGCTCCGGCGTGTGCCGGTCGAGGGAAATATGAATATAGGCCTGCAGGGTCAGCCCCAGTCGAGTGGCGTCGAGCAGGGTGACGTGATCGGCGATCAGCCCGGCGTCTTCCAGCGCCTTGACCCGGCGCGAACAGGGCGACGGCGACAGTCCCACCCGCTCGGCCAGCTCCAGATTGCTGATGCGGCCATGACGCTGCATCAGATCGAGAATACGCCTGTCGGTGCGATCCAGTTGTATCAGTTTGCTCATACTCATGCCCCAAAACAATAACTAACTAGTTGTTAGTTTATATGGGGTGAATGATTGCGAAAAGAATGATTTTAAAAGGTGACTTTGCAACCACTCACCCACGGCTTGGGGTTACTATGATTTCACCTTAACGGGAACAGCAGGTCGGCATCACCGTACCCTGCCGCAAACCGGAATATCCTTTCGGGGCGCCCCACAATCGCCACACTTTAAGAGAGTGACCGGGCGGGGAGAGCAAGCCAAAAGCTTGCCAAGGGCACAAAAAGCCAGCCACTCGGGGCTGGCTTTGGTGTTTTCAGGGGTCAGAGAATACGTTCGGCCTGCTGGCGGCGGATCAGCACCGCTACCGACTTGGAGGTGGGGGTGTGGCTGTCGTCGCCGGTGCTGTGCAGCGGCACCAGCGGGTTGGTCTCCGGGTAATAGGCGGCCACGTTGCCATCGGGAATGTCGTAGGGCACTACCTTGAAGCCGCCCACTCTGCGCTCCACGCCGTCATGCCAGATCGAGATCATCTCCACCACGTCGCCTTTGTTCAGTCCGCGCCGGTGAATTTCATCCGGGTGCATAAACACCACCATGCGCTGGCCATACACGCCTCGATAACGGTCATCCATGCCATAGATGGTGGTGTTGTACTGATCGTGAGAGCGCAGTGTCTGCAGGGTCGACACCGCCTCGCCGTTGGCTTCGGCGGGCAGCAGTGCTTCAGGAAGGGGCTCGGCGGCAAAGTTGGCCTTGCCGGTAGCGGTGTGCCAGTGGTATTCGGCGGCACTGTTGCCGAGATAAAATCCGCCCGGTTGCTGCAGCCGTTCATTAAAGCGCTCAAAACCGGGAATGGTGGCGGCAATGTGATCGCGAATGTGGTCGTAATCGTCGGCCAATGCCGGCCAGTGCACCGGCTTGCTACCCAGGGTGGCCTGGGCCATGCCGGCAATAATGGCGGTTTCCGAACGCTGGTGCGGGCTGTTGGGGGTGCCTACGCCCTGAGAAGCGTGCACCATGCTGAAGGAGTCTTCCACGGTAATAAACTGCGGTCCGCTGGCTTGCACATCGGCCTCGGTGCGTCCCAGGCAGGGCAGGATCAGCGCTTCCTTGCCGGCCATCAGGTGGCTGCGGTTGAGCTTGGTGCTGATCTGCACGGTCAGGTCGCAATTGGCCAGGGCTTCGGCGGTGGCATGAGTGTCGGGAGCGGCGGCGGCAATATTGCCGCCAAGGGCGATAAACACGCGGGCGTGGCCGTCGAGCATGGCCTGAATGGCGGCCACGGCGTTATGGCCAGGACGGCGTGGCATGGGCAGGTCGAAATGGTGCTCCAGCCGCTCGAGAAAGGCCTCATCGGGCTGCTCGTTAATGCCCAGGGTGCGGTTGCCCTGCACATTGCTGTGGCCGCGCACCGGGCACAGTCCGGCCCCCGGGCGGCCAATCTGGCCGCGCAGCAGTTGCAGATTAACCAGCTCGCGAATGGTGGCCACCGAGTGCTTGTGTTGGGTAATGCCCATGGCCCAGGTACATATCACCCGCTCGGCACCGGCATAGACCTCGGCGGCCTGCTGAATCTGCGCTCGGCTCAGGCCCGACTGTTGCTCAATGTGCTGCCAGGGGGTGGCTGCCACCTGTGCCATGTAGTCGTCCAGGCCCTGCGTGTGTTCGGCGATAAACTGCCGATCCAGCAGTCCCGGCTCCCCCTTGGCCAGGGCCTCGGCGTCCCATTTCAGCAGCAATTTGACCATGCCCCTGACCGCCGCCATGTCGCCGCCCAGACGCGGACAGAAATAATGGCTGGAAATGCGTGAGTCCTTGGGGGTGAGCATCTCCACCGGACTTTGCGGATCGGCAAAGCGCTCCAGCCCACGCTCCTTGAGGTTGTTGAAGGTCACGATGGCGGTGCCCCGGCGAGCGGCGTTGCGCAGGCTGTGCAGCATGCGCGGATGGTTGGTGCCCGGGTTCTGGCCAAACACAAAAATGGCGTCGGCCTGATCAAAGTCCTGCAGGGTCACGGTGCCCTTGCCCACGCCAATAGCCCGGGTCAGGGCCACGCCGCTGGCCTCGTGGCAGAGGTTGGAGCAGTCGGGAAAGTTGTTGGTGCCAAAGGCCCGGCCAAACAGCTGATAAAGATAGGCGGCTTCGTTGCTGGCCCGTCCCGAAGTATAGAGCTCCAGTTGATCAGCATGATCCAGCCGGTTCAGGTGTCGGCCAATCAGCGCGAAAGCGTCGTCCCAGGAAATGGGCTCGTAGTGGTCGGTGTCCCGGTTCAGGTACATGGGCTGCTCAATCCGGCCCTGATATTCCAGAAAGTAATCACTCTGCCGGCGCAGCCGGCTGACCGCGTGTTGCTTGAAGAAGGCTGGGGTGACGCGGCGGGCGGTGGCTTCCCAGCTGATCGCCTTGGCGCCGTTCTCACAGAAGGAAAAATGTTTGCCCTGTTCATCGCCCCAGGCACAACCGGGGCAGTCAAAGCCTTTTACCTTGTTGGCGCGCAGCAGGTTGCGAATGTTGGCGGCGGGTTTTTGGCTGCCCAGCACGAAGCGGGTGGTGGACGCGAGGGCGCCCCAGCCGCCGGCGGCGGCCTTGTAATTGCTGATTTTCTTGGTCATGACACTGTGTGATGGCTGGATACGGAATAAACACGGGGGCCCTGCCGGCGAGTCAGGTGCAGCAGGTTAAGGCCGGCGCCTTTGGCCTGGTGCACGGCCAGTTCGGTGGGAGCGCCCAGGGTGATCAGGGTGGGCTGGCCGGCGCGTACCATTTTCTGCACCAGCTCTATGCTGCAGCGGCTGGTGATCAACACCATACCCGGTTGACCCGGGCCGTGGCGATGGTGCCAGCCCAGCAGTTTGTCGAGGGCATTGTGCCGGCCCACGTCTTCACAGGAATGAACAATGCTGCCCTCGGCGTTGGCGTAAAAGGCCGCATGCAGGGCGCCACACTCCTGCCCCAGGGGTTGCCAGTCGTTCAGCTGCCGGAACAACGCCTCTACCGAGGTCAGAGCCGGTAACGGGGTTGGGGGCAGGGCGGGGAGCTCGGGCACCGCCTGCTCCAGAGATTCCAGCCCGCACAGGCCGCAACCGGTGCGACCTGCCAGGCTGCGCCTGTGCGCCTGCCAGCGGTAATGGCAGCCGTTGGACAGGGTTACGTGGGCTTCCAGCGCCCGGCCGGCACGGGAAAACTCCAGGTCATGGATTTCCCGGTGATGGCGAATAATGCCCTCGCTCAGCAAAAAGCCGGTAACGAAGGCGTCCAGCTGGTTGGGGCTGACCATCATCACCGCATGGCTGACGCCGTTCAGCACCACCGCCAGGGGCACTTCGCTGACCAGGGCATGGCGGTCGCCGTCGGTGGTGGCGACAAACTGGTAATCGGGCAGGGCATCGGTATCGAGCATGGCGCTATCCGGGCTGAGGCAATGCCCCCAGTGTAAGGAGCCGCGGGCGGGGTTTCTAATTGAAAGATTCGATATTCTGAAAGATATGATTTATTAAAGAGCGAAGTATCGATTTTAAATTGTGATGAAAGGCGGCCCTTTATGGACATCAGGCAACTGAACTACCTGTGCGCCCTGGCCGAGCACCGCCACTTTGGCCGTGCCGCTCAGGCCTGCTGTGTGACCCAGCCTACGCTGTCGATGCGGTTACGCCAGCTGGAGCAGGAACTGGGGGTGGTGCTGGTGCACCGGGGCAAGCAGTTTGAAGGCTTTACCCCGGAAGGCGAGCGAGTGCTGGCCCGGGCCCGGGCCCTGCTGGGCCAGTATGACAACCTGCGGCTGGAAGTGGACGCCATGAAAGGCCGGCTCACCGGTACGGTGCGATTGGGGCTGGTGCCGCTCAGCTGCATGGATCTGAGCCCGGTGCTGGCCCGGCTGCGTCAGCGTCATCCCGGCATTGGTTTTGAAATCAATGACATGACCGCCGATGCCATTCTCGACGGACTGAATCACAACACCCTGGACATTGGCGGCGGCTTTTTCGAGCCCGAGGTGTTGTCCCGCTTTGACAGCCTGGCGCTGCCCGAGCAGGGGGTGGTGCTGGCCTTTGGCCCCGACTGGAGCGAACGCCTGCCTGCTTGTCCGAGTCTGGCTGATCTCGCAGCCCTGCCCCTGTGCCTGCCCAGGCCGGGCATGTATTTTCGCCGTTACCTCGAAACCTGTTTCGAGCGCGAGGGGGTCACCCTGCAGCCGGTGCTGAGTTCCGACTCGGTGTACCGGCTGATGCACTGGGTGCGCGCCGGCCTCGGCTGTGCCCTGATCCCGGCGGGCAGTGCGCTGTTTGATGAGCTGCCCGGAGTGCGCTGCCGGCCGCTGGCCATGCCGGCCATGGCTCGGGTCGGAGCTCTGGTGATGCGCAACGATGGCCAGGCCAGCCTGCTGGCCCAGGGCTTTTTTGAGGCCGCGCAGGAGGTGTGGCGGCAACGCTAGGCCGGCGCGCGGGCCGGAATGATGTTCTATGCTTGAACTTCAGCCATTCGGAGTAATGGCGAGGCAGGCGGCTGTTTATCATGGTGCTGACGCTGATGATGGCCGGGCCGTGCGGTTTACGTGCTCTTCAGAACAGTTCATCACCAGGATACGCAGGGAAATGCGAGCTCAAAAAAGACAGGATGATCAAGCGTCCGTCGTGTCCATGCTGTTGCAGGACCAGGGCGGGGAGTGGCGCAGGTTGTGTGAGCAGGCCACCGGAGTGGCCGGGGCTGACGACGCCTGCTTCGTTTTCTTTTCTTCCACAACCCCGGGGTTGCCCCATGTGCCCGGAGGCGGTTTTCACGGCTGGGCGCCACCCCATTACGCGGCGGCGGGACGACAGCCGGGGGACGAGTGGTTGCGCCCCTGTCGCGAGCTGCACCTCGACAGCGACGCCTTTTATGCCGTCGTGCCGGCGGAGCGGGGCGACACCCGCGGCTTGCTGCTGTTGCTGTATGGCGAGGCCAAGGTGCCATGCGAACAGGGGGAGCTGCTGGCGCTGCTGGCCGGGCACGGTGCCCTGCTGTGGCGGGAGCAGGAGCAGGCTCAAGTACGGGCGAGGCCCGAGTTGTCGACCGAACGACTGTTAAGCCGGTTGAAACCCCTGTTTATGAATGCCCCCATTCTGGTCAACGGCTTTGATCGCCATGGCCGCTGTATTCTGTGGAACAACGAATGCGAGCGGGTCTTTGGCTGGAGTTTTGAGGAGCTGCAGGCCGAAGCCTCTCCCATCAGCGTGTTTTACCCCGATCCGGAAGACCGGCGTCAGGTCATTGCCACCTTTGAGGCGCCCACCGGCTGTGAGTTTCGTGAATGGCATCCGGTGGATCGGGCCGGTCGCAGGCTGACCACGCTGTGGGCCAATATAGTGCTGCCCAACGGCGACATGATCTGCGTGGGGCACGACATTACCGAGCAGCGCAAGCTGGAAAACCAGCAGCGGCTGGCGGCCAGTGTGTTTGACTCCTGCTATGACGGCATCGTACTGACCGACGCCGACAACCGAGTGCTGCACGTCAATCCGGCCTTTACCCGCATCACCGGATATTCAGCAGACGAAGCGCTGGACAAGCCCGCGGCCCTGTTCGGGCTGGATTCCCATGAGATTCCGCTGCCGGCGCAGGAAGGATCGCCCCGGCACTGGCAGGGCGAGTGCTTTATTCAGCGCAAAAACGGCAGTGAATGCGCCCTGTTGCTGGCCATCTCGGTGATTCGGGACAAGGCCGACAAGGTGCAATACCATGCCCTGGTGCTGACCGATATCACCCTGCTCAAGGAGCACGAAGCCGAATTGCGCCAGCGTGCCCTCTACGATCCCTTGACCCGCATTCCCAATCGCCAGCTGTTCAGCGAACTGCTCGACAAGGCCATGGCCGCGGCGGATCGCAGCCAAACCATGCTGGCGGTGTGTTACCTGGATCTCGATGGTTTCAAGCAGGTGAACGACACCCTGGGGCACGCCGCCGGCGATCAGCTGTTGATGGAAATGGGCCGGCGCATGGAGCTGGTGCTGAGAAACTGCGACACCGTGGCTCGTCTGGGTGGCGACGAGTTCGCCCTGATGATAACTGGCCTGCATCACGAACTGGAGTGCACCGAGATCCTTGACCGGGTGCTGGCCGCCATCGACGTGCCGGTGCGGCTTGACGGCCATCAGGCGCGGGTGAGCGCCAGCATTGGTGTGTCGGTCTATGACAAGGATGCCAGCGATGGCCAGACCCTGCTGCGCTATGCCGACAAGGCCATGTACGAGGCCAAGAAACAGGGCAAGCGCCGTCACCTGTTTTTTGAGCCGGTGCTGCACCTGCAGGAGCAGGAGCGTTATCGCCTTTACCAGGAGTTGCGCCAGGCCCTGATCAACGACGAATTTCTGCTGCACTACCAGCCCAAGATCGATCTGTTCAGCCGGCACATGATCGGGCTGGAGGCGCTGTTGCGCTGGCAGCACCCGCAAAAGGGCCTGCTGACCCCGGTGGAGTTTATGCCGGCGGTGCTCGACAGCGACATGGAGTTTGAACTGGGTCAGTGGGTGATTCGCCGGTTGTTACAGCAGATGACCGCCTGGAGTCAGGCCGGCCATGACTACTGCGCCAGCTTCAACGTCAGTGCCGGTCAGCTGATGCATGAGGAGTTCTTCAGCAACCTCACCTACTTACTGAGCCTCTATGCCTCGGTGGCGCCGGAGCGACTGGAGCTGGAGTTTCAGGAAAGCGCGGTGCTGGAAGACGTGCATAAGGCGGCGGCGGTGCTGGAGCAGTGCCGGGACCTCGGGCTGGTCATTTCCCTCGACAACTTTGGCTCTGGCCACGGCTCCCTGGTGCACCTCAACCGGCTGCCGGTGGACATCATCAAGATCGATCGCCGCTTTATCAACGAGCTGCTGGCCGGCTCCGATGAAGCCAGTATGGTGGAAGGGGTAGTGCAGCTGGCTTCGGCGTTGCGCATGCTGGTGCTGGCAGAAGGCATGGAGCAGCCGGAGCTGAGTGATCGCCTGCAGCAACTGGGTTGCCACTATGTGCAGGGCTACGGCATTTCCCACCCGCTGCCTGCCGAAGAGGTGCACCAGTGGCTGGCGGAGTGGAACCAGCGGCTGCGGTTGCAATAGCCTTTAATAACAAAAACCCCGGCCGAGGCCGGGGTTTTTAGTGAAGGCGCCGTGGCTTACAGCTGCGGGCCGGCGGCCACCAGGGCCTTGCCCTCGGCGGTGTCGGTGAACTTCTCGAAGTTGTTCACGAAACGCTGGGCCAGATCCTTCGCCTTGGTTTCCCAGTCGGCGGCGTCGGCATAGGTGTTGCGCGGATCCAGAATGGACGCGTCTTCCACGCCTGCCAGCGCGGTGGGAATGGCCAGGTTGAAGTAAGGCAGTTCAACAAACTCGCTGTTCTCGATGGAGCCGTCGAGAATGGCGTTGATGATGGCGCGGGTGGCTTTGATGGAGATGCGCTTGCCGGTGCCGTTCCAGCCGGTGTTGACCAGGTAGGCTTCGGCGCCCACGGCGTCCATGCGTTTGGCCAGTACGTCGGCGTACTGGGTCGGGTGCAGGCTCAGGAAGGCCGCGCCAAAGCAGCTGGAAAAGGTCGGGGTCGGCTCGGTGATGCCGCGCTCGGTGCCGGCCAGTTTGGCGGTGAAGCCAGACAGGAAGTGGTACTGGGCCTGATCCCGGGTCAGTCGGGCCACCGGCGGCAGCACGCCAAAGGCGTCGGCGGTCAGGAAGATCACCTTCTTGGCGTGACCGGCCTTGGACACCGGCTTGACGATGTTATCGATATGGTAAATGGGGTAGGAGACCCGAGTGTTCTCGGTCTTGGAACCATCGTCAAAATCGATGCTGCCGTCTTCCCGTACGGTCACGTTTTCCAGCAGGGCGTCGCGGCGAATGGCGGCGTAGATTTCCGGCTCGTTTTCCTTGCTCAGCTTGATGGTCTTGGCATAGCAGCCGCCCTCAAAGTTGAACACGCCGTCGTCGTCCCAGCCGTGCTCATCGTCACCGATTAACTCACGGTTGGGATCGGTGGACAGGGTGGTCTTGCCGGTGCCGGACAGGCCAAAGAAGATGGCCACGTCACCGTCCTTGCCTACGTTGGCGGAGCAATGCATGGAGGCAATGCCCTTCAGCGGCAGCAGGTAGTTCATCATGGAGAACATGCCTTTCTTCATTTCGCCGCCGTACCAGGTGCCGCCGATCAGCTGCACCCGCTCGGTCAGGTTGAAGGCCACGAAGTTTTCGCTGTTCAGGCCCTGTTCCTGCCAGTTGGGGTTGGTGCACTTGGCGCCGTTCATCACCACGAAGTCCGGCTCGAAATTTTGCAGATCTTCTTCGCTGGGGCGAATAAACATGTTTTTAACAAAGTGGGCCTGCCAGGCCACCTCGGTAATGAAACGCACCGCCAGGCGAGTATCGGCGTTGGCGCCACAGAAGGTATCGACCACGAACAGACGCTTGCCGGACAGCTGCTGAGTGACCAGGCCCTTGAGCTGCTCCCAGGTTTCCTGGGTCATGGGCTTGTTGTCGTTTTTGCCCTGGTCGGCCCACCACACGGTGTCACGGGTGGTGTCGTCACGCACGATGTACTTGTCTTTGGGTGAGCGGCCGGTGAACACGCCGGTATCCACGGCGACGGCGCCCAGGCTGGTTACCACGCCTTTCTCAAAGCCTTCCAGATCGGCGCGGGTTTCTTCTTCAAACAGCTGCTCGTAGGAAGGGTTGTAAAGCACGTCGGTGACGTCGGTAATACCGTAGCGGGACAAGCCGAGTTGTTGCGCCTTGGGCGTCATTGTTCACTCCTGGATAGGTACAGAGGGGTTGTTGGTTATTCGTTTTTTTGAAATCCAAGCTTAGCAACAACAGAATGTTAATTAGGGGATCTGCTTCAAATTTTATAATTTTGCGAAACGAATTAAGGAGAGGTGGGTAAAATTGGCGTGATTTATGCTGTGTTATTGTTAATTGGCTGTGTCTTTATTTTGCCTTATGCGCGCGGGGCAGGGCAAGGCGGGGAAGGAAAAGGCCGTTGCCGTTGAAAATAGGGCGAGGCCGGCAACCGGCCTCGCCCGTGATCATCAATGCACCGGCTTAGTGCAGGGTCTGGCCAAACAGATTCTGCACGTCGCTGCCGTCAAAGCGGTAATGACGGCCGCAATAGTCGCAGTGCATTTCAATATTGCCCTGCTCCTGAATAATTTCCATGGCTTCTTCCTGGCCCACCTGCAGCAGCGCCTGTTCGCACTTTTCCTTTGAACAGGTGCACTGAAAGCGTACCGGCTGCGGATCGAACACCCGTACCGCTTCCTGGTGATAGAGCCGGTACAGGACTTCCTGGGCGTCCAGCTGCAGCAGCTCTTCCGCCTTGACGGTGGCGGTGAGTGCCTCCAGGTGGGCGAAGTCGTCGCGTTGGCCGGCGTCGTCGCTGGGCAGGGCCTGCAGCAGCATGCCGGCCGCCGCCGGCTGGCCGGTCAAGCCGGTAAACAGCCAGATGCGGGTGGGCAGCTGCTCCGACTGGGCGAAATAGTTTTCCAGGCTTTCGGCCAGTGAGTTCTCATTCAGTTCCACTATACCCTGATAGCGCTCGCCGTCATTCGGCGTGATGGTGATGGCGATATAGCCCTTGCCCACCAGGTCAGCCAGCCGAGAGCTGTCGGGCACCTCGCCCTGCCAGCGCGCGACTCCCCGCAGATGCTGGTTGTGATCGCCGTTGATCACCGCCAGGCTGACCGGGCCGTCGCCCTGCAGCTGCACCGTGATATGGCATTCGAACTTGAGGGTGGCGGTGAGCAGGCTGGTGGCGGTGAGCAGCTCGCCCAGCAGGCGCTGCACCGGCACCGGATAGGCCTGGGCCTCGAGGATCTGCTGAAAGCTGTGCTGCAGTTGCACCAGCTCGCCACGCACCTGGTAGTGGTCGAACAGATAACGGTGAAGTTGATCGGGTTTGCTCATAATGGATCCTGTTTCGGCTCAGTTGCCCTGCTTGATTTTGAGCAGGGTACGTCTCTCTTTCTTGTCGGGCCGGCGCTCGGGGCTGGGGGCAAACTGGCTGCTGAGCCTGCGCGCCTCGCTGTTGCGCTGCCGCTGTTCAATGCTTTCTGGTGTTTCCCGGTAGAGCTGTTGTGCCAGCTCGGCCTTGCCGCGCTTGTCGGACAGGGCCTGCACCACTACTTCCCGTTCGTCGTGCCCCTGACGCAAGCGAATGACGGCACCGATTTCCACCGGTTTGCCGGGCTTGGTGCGCTGACCGTTGTAGTGCACCTTGCCGCCGTCGATCATTTCCCGGGCCAGGCCGCGGGTCTTGTAAAAGCGGGCGGCCCACAGCCATTTGTCCAGCCGCACGGAATCCGTTTTTCCGTTCATGGTACTCGCTCTCGTCAAAACCGTGCTCACGATTATATCAGATGGCCTGCTTTGGCATGCAAGCGCAAGCAAATCTCCCATTGTGTTCATTCTGCGGCAGACGTTGGCCGCCAGTTGCGATAACCTCATGTCAGGGCGAGTCAAAAAACGGGACGGGCCATGGCCGACAACAAGCAAAAACCCCAGATACTGCATACCGAACTGGTGGCGGAAAGCCGCCTGTTTCGCGTGGAATCGGTACACCTGCGCTTCAGCAACGGCGTTGAGCGAGTCTATGAGCGCATGCGTGGCGGCGGTCGCGGTGCCGTCATGCTGGTGCCCATGCTGGACGACGACACCATTTTGTTGATTCGGGAATACTCCGCCGGCACCCACAGCTACGAGCTCGGGTTTCCCAAGGGGCTTATCGATCCCGGTGAGACCGCCCTGGAGGCGGGCAACCGGGAGCTGATGGAAGAGGTGGGTTACGGCGCCCGTACGCTTGTCCCGCTCAAGCAGGTCAGCCTGGCCCCCGGTTACTTTGGCAGCCGCATGGACATTCTACTGGCACGGAATTTGTATCCGGAACAGCGGGAAGGGGACGAGCCCGAACCGCTGGAAGTGGTGCCCTGGCCCCTGAGCCGGCTGGACGAGCTGATGGCCCGACCCGACTTTTCCGAGGCGCGCAGCATCTGCGGCCTGTTTTTATTGCAGGACTGGCTGAATAAAGAGGAATAATCATGGATACCAGTGCCCTGTTGCCGGGGGTAAAGGCGGCAGCCCGTGAGGCCGGCAGGCTGATCCTGTCAATGTATAACAGCGGCGAGTATCAGGCCGAAAGCAAGGACGACGACAGCCCGGTAACCAGCGCCGATCTGGCCGCCCATGCTTACCTCGACCAGGCCCTACGCGCCCTGGCGGACGTGCCGGTATTGTCGGAAGAAGGCGGCAACATTCCGCTGTCCGAGCGCTGCACCTGGCCCCGCTACTGGCTGGTGGATCCGCTGGATGGCACCCAGGAGTTCATTGCCGGCAGCGGTGACTTCTCCACCATGATCGCACTGATTGAACACGGCAAGCCGGTACTGGGGGTGGTCTATGGCCCGGTACACGATCTTATGTATTACGCGGTGCATGGCCAGGGGGCCTTCAAGGAGGCCAATGGCGAGGTCATCCAAATCCACGCCCGGCATTATGCCGCCGACAAGCCGGTGGGCAGCCTGTGCATTGCCATCAGCCGACGGCAGAACGTGGACTGGGTGCGCTCCCGGCTTACCGACGATCTGGACTATCGCCTGCTGCCCCTGGGCTCAAGCTCGCTCAAGTCGTGCCTGGTGGCGGAAGGTGAGGCGGATCTGTACATACGTATCGGCCCCACCGGCGAGTGGGACACCGGCGCCACCCAGTGCATTGTGGAAGAGGCGGGGGGACGCATTCTGGATCTGGGACTGGCGCGGCTCAGCTATAACGAGCGCGACAGCCTGATCAACCCCAACTTCATCACCCTGGGGGACGAAGGCCTGCCCTGGAACCGGATTCTGCGGGGGAAAGCCTGAATACAACAAGGGCGGCCATGGCCGCCCTTGTTTAATCGTCCTGGCCGAAATCCTCGATTTCAATGCCCAGTGCGGTCATGATTTCCCGGGCGTGGGCCGGAATCTGGTCGGGTACGTCCTTGCGCAGGTCGTCGTCCTGGGGCAGGGGCTGGCCGGTGTAGGCGTGCAGAAACGCCTCGCACAGCAGCTCGCTGTTGGTGGCATGGCGCAGGTTGTTGACCTGACGACGGGTGCGCTCGTCGGTCAGTACCTTGAGTACCTTGAGCGGGATGGAAACGGTGATCTTTTTGACCTGCTCGCTTTTCTTGCCGTGCTCGGCGTAAGGACTGATATAGTCGCCGTTCCATTCAGTTTTCATCGTCCACCTGCGTTCGGAAATTAATTCCGGCGAATTGTAACCCCTGCTTTTTGTATTGGCAATCCAACGGCAAAGCCTTTCAGCCGTCCAGATGGCTTGACGGCTTTTGTTCCCTGGGTTACTGTGCGCTTCTTGAAAATCTTCGTTTCAGGCTGCCGTGCGCAAAGGAGAAGGACATGCCGACTTACAAGACTCAGACCCACGCCGTTCGTACCGGCCTTGAGAGCGACACGCAGCATGGGGCCGTGGTACCGCCCATCTACCTGAGCAGCACCTATTCCTTTGCCGACTTCAACCAGAAGCGGCAGTTCGATTACGCCCGCTCCGGCAACCCCACCCGCCAGACCCTGCTTGACGCCCTGACCCACCTGGAAGGCGGTGCCGGTGCGGCGGTCACCGCCAGTGGCCTGGGCGCCATCAATCTGATCGTGACCTCACAGCTGCAGCCCGGTGACCTGCTGGTGGTGCCCCACGATTGTTACGGCGGCAGCCAGCGGCTGTTCAACTCCCTGGCCGCCAAGGGCCTGTTTGAACTGGCCTATGTGGATCAGACCGATGCCGACGCCCTGGCCGCGGTCATGGCGCGCCAGCCGCGCATGCTGTGGATTGAAACGCCGTCCAACCCGCTGCTGCGGGTGGTGGACATTCAGGCGCTGTGCGCCGCCGCCCGGGCCGTGGGCGCGCTCAGCGTGGTGGACAACACCTTTCTGTCGCCGGCGCTGCAGCAGCCGCTGAAACTGGGCGCCGACCTGGTGCTGCATTCCACCACCAAATACATCAATGGCCATTCCGACGCCCTGGGTGGCGCCGTGGTGGCGGCGGATCCGGATCTGGCCGAGCAACTGCGCTGGTGGGCCAACTGTCTGGGCCTGACTGGTTCCGCCTTTGACAACTACCTGACCCTGCGCGGCCTGCGCACCCTTGGGGTGCGCATGCGCCAGCACTGTGAAAACGCCGAGGCGCTGGTGGCCTTTCTGCAAACCCAGCCCAGGGTCAAGGCGGTGTATCATCCCAGCCTGCCGGGCAATCCGGGCCACGACATTGCCGCTCGCCAGCAGGCCGGCTTTGGCGCCATGCTCAGCTTTGAGCTGGATGCCGACGAGGCCGGGCTCAAGGCCTTCCTGCAGCAGCTGCAGCTGTTCTCCCTGGCCGAATCCCTGGGCGGGGTGGAAAGCCTGATCGCCCACCCGGCCACCATGACCCACGCCGCCATGAGCCCGGAGGCTCTGGCCGAGGCCGGCATCAGCCAGCAGCTGCTGCGGGTGTCCGTCGGCATTGAGGACGGTGGTGATCTGATCCACGATTTGGAAAACGCATTCAAGGTACTCAGCAAGTAAATGACCATTCTCGAGCCCGAGGCCGGCGTTCAGCGACCGGTGCACAAGTTTGGCGGCAGCAGCCTGGCCGATGCCGCCTGTTTTCACCGGGTAGCCGGCATTATTCACAAACTGCAACAACCCGACGCCCTGATCGTGGTGTCGGCCCCGGGCAAGACCACCAACCGGCTGATCGAGCTGCTCAGCCTGTTCGCCAGCGGCGACACCGCCGCCCCCGAGGCGCTGGCCGGGCTGCATGCCTTTCAGCGCAACCTGATTGAAACCTCACTGCCCGAGGCCGAGGCGGCGCCGCTGCTGGCGGCCCTGGATGACGATATCGTCACCATTGCGCGGGTACTGGAGCAAAGCCGGCTGGACGACGGCCAGCGCAGCTTTATTCAGTCGTTCGGCGAGCTGTGGTCGTCCCGGTTGCTGGCGCGGGTGCTGTGCAACCAGGGGCAGCCCGCCGCCAGCCTGGACGCGCGCCGCTTTCTGCGGGTGTCCGGCACGCCGGTGCGGGTGCAGGAAGACGAATCCCGCCGGCTGCTGGCCGGCATACTGGCGGAGCACCCGCAGCGCATGCTGGTGGTCACCGGCTTTATCGCCGCGGACAACGAGGGCAATACTCGGTTGCTGGGGCGCAACGGCTCCGATTTTAGCGCCACCCTGCTGGCGGCCCTGGCCGACAGCAGCCACACCACCATCTGGAGTGATGTGCCCGGCGTGTTCAGCGCCGACCCCCGGCGCATACCCGAGGCGCATCTGCTGACCCGGCTGTCGTTGCCCGAGGCCGCCGAGCTGGCCCGGCTGGGCTCGCCGGTACTGCACAGCCGTACCCTGGGGCCGGTAGCGGCCAGCCGCCAGCAGCTGATGCTGCGCTGCAGCTATCATCCGGACGACGGCCATACTCGCATTGAGCGCCGGCCGCGGCGGGAGCAGGGCGCGCGCATCGTCACCGCGGTGGACGACACCGTACTGGTGGAAATGACCATTTCCGATCGCTATCAGGAACGGGTGGACGCCCTGACCGAATGGCTTGGTAAACGAGGACTGGCGCCCCTGGCGTGCAAACGCCGCCCCGATCGCAAACTGTGGCAGCTTGCCTACACTCGCGAGCAGGCCGAGCAGGCCTTTCTGCAGCTCAGGGACCACCAGCCCGCCGGCGGCTTTGAAGACCTGCAGCAGCGGGAAGGTTTTTCCCTGGTGGCCCTGATCGGCAAGAACGTTACTGCCCAGGCCGAGCAGTGCCTGCAGTTCTACCACGCCCTCAACGAGCAGCCGCTGGAGTTTATTCAGCCCGCGAAGAATGGCCTCAGCCTGGTGGGTGTGGTGCGCAAGACCGCCCTGGATCCCTTGCTGCTGCGGCTGCACCAGAGCCTGTTCAGCCGGCCCCGCCGAGTGGGCGTGCTGCTGTTTGGCCGGGGCAACATCGGCCAGGCCTGGCTGCGGCTGTACAAGGAGCAGAAGGCGCGGCTGGAGCAGGAGCTCAACCTGCGCCTGACCCTGTATGGCGTGTTTGATTCGCAAGGGGCCATGCTCGCCAGCCAGGGACTGGAAGTGGATCGAGTGCTCAACGACTTCAGCCCCCAGGGTGTGGTCTGGCCCGACTGGCTGGAGAACCTGGAAGAGCACGGCTTTGACACCATGGTGGCGCTGGACTGTACCGCGTCCGACAGCCTGGTGCAGTACTACCCGGCCCTGGTGCAGCAGCATATTCATCTGATTGCCGCCAACAAGCAGGCCGGGGCCGCCGAGCAGGCGTTTTACCTCGGGCTGAAGCAGCTCCTGGCAGAGCACAGGGTGAAGTTTCTCAGCAATGCCACCGTGGGCGCCGGCCTGCCGGTGCAGAGCAGCCTGCACCAACTGCGCCAGTCGGGCGAACAGATCCGTGCCATCAGCGGTGTGTTTTCCGGCAGCCTGAGCTGGCTGTTCCAGAATTACGACGGCAGCCGGCCGTTTTCGGACCTGGTGCTGCAGGCCTGGCAGCAGGGTCTAACCGAGCCCGATCCGCGGGAAGATCTCAACGGTCAGGATGTGAAGCGCAAGCTGGTGATCCTGGCCCGGGAAGCCGGCTTTGACCTCGACCCCGAGCAGGTGAAAGTCGCCAGCCTGGTGCCCGACGAACTGGCCGGTCTGGGCAAAGGTGAGGCCCTGGACCGCCTGCACCGGCTCGATGTGGTTCTGGCCGAGCGGCTGGCCGAGGCGCAACACCAGGGCGGCGTGCTGCGCCACGTGGCCCGATTCAATGCCGAAACCAGGGAAGCCAGCGTGGGGCTGGAAGTGGTACCCGCCAACCATCCCTTTGTGCCTCTGCGTCCGGGAGATAATGTCTTTGCCATTGAAACCCGCCACTACCGCCAGAACCCCATGGTGATTCAAGGGCCCGGCGCCGGCCGGGAAGTGACCGCCGCCGCCGTGCAGGCGGATCTGTGGCAGCTGTTGGCAGCGCTGTAACCTCATCAAGGCTCCTGCGGGAGCCTTTTTTCAAGCCCTCGAATCTGCAACACACATTACCTACTACCCCCTCTGTCACAATTTTTTACGATTCAGCTCCCATTCTGTATACAGCTGCATTTGTTTTTTTTATCACAGTGCTACTTTGAGGAAATAATATTTTAATTATCGGACGGCGGTGCGTCGTCCCACAGGAAGCGAATACCATGCGTTTTACCCTCAAGCAATTGCGCTACTTTGTGGTGGCCGGCGAGCTGAGCAGCGTGACCCGGGCGGCGCAGGAGCTGCACGTGTCCCAACCGTCCATCTCCTCCGCCATTCTGCACCTGGAGGAGGTCACCGGCCTGCAGCTGTTTGTGCGTCACCATGCCCAGGGGTTGTCACTGACGCCATCCGGACGGCAGTTTATCGTCAAGGCCAAACAGTTGCTGGGCCAGGCCGACGGTCTGGCCCATTACGCCTCCACCCTGGGGCAGGACGTAGCCGGTCAGCTGCGCATTGTGGGCTTTCCTACCTTTACTCCCATTCTGGTGCCAGGCCTGATCCGCCGTTTCAATCAGATGTATCCGGCGGTCAACGTGCAGTGTGACGAGAAATCCCAGCAGGACGTGATCCAGGGGCTGCATGACGGCCGTTACGAGCTGGCGCTCACCTACGATCTGCAGATCCCGGCCCATATCGAGTTTGAGCCGCTGATGGAGTTTCCGCCCTATGCAGTGATGTCACAGGATCATCCCTTGGCCAGCCGGGACGAGGTGTCGCTGCAGGAGCTGGCCGAGCACCCCATGGTGGTGCTGGACTGGCCCATGAGCCGGGAATACTTCTTTTCGCTGTTTCTCAGTCAGGGGGTTGAGCCGAATTTCGCCTTTCAGGCCAAGTCCATGGACATGGTGCGCGGTCTGGTGGCCAACGGCTTTGGCTATTCACTGTTTAACGTGCCGCTGATCAACATGCTGGCACTGGACGGTCGCCGGCTGGCCCATGTGCCCGTTACCGGCGAGCTGCGGCCGCTGCGCATGGGGGTGGCCCGGCTCGCCCAGTTCCGGCTGACGCCGGCGGCAGAAGCCTTTATCGCCGAGCTCACCAAGGAAGCCAAACAGCTGTCCGAAACCGTGTTTACCGACAGTCGCTTTTATCGCAGCCTGAAATAGGGTCGGGCCATTGAATAGGTAAAATTTATGAAAATGAAATGATAAATATATTTTACATATTTAGAGCATATTTTTAGGCTGAGTGTTCCGGGCGCAGGGCGCCCACCGAGAATTTGAAAACAGGGAGAGGTGGAATCACCATGGCAGCACAGCAAAAGTCATACTGGCAGGACAAACTCGCAAACACCGAGCTGAGAACCCGGGCCTTTATCAACGGCGCATTCGTTGCCGCCGCCGACGGACAGACCTACGACATCGTCAATCCCGCCACCGGTGAGACCCTGGCGGCCATCACCGCCTGCGGCCAGGCCGAAGTGGACGCCGCCGTGGCCGCCGCACGCCAGAGCTTTGAGTCCGGCATCTGGTCCGAGGCGTCGCCCCGGGATCGCAAGGCGGTTATCAAAACCCTGGCCCGACTGATCATGGACAATGTCGAAGAGCTGGCGCTGCTGGAAACCCTGAACGTGGGCAAGCCCATTCAGGACTCGCTCAATATCGACATTCCCGGCTCGGCGGCCTGCTTTGAGTGGTATGCCGAAGCGGCCGACAAGCTCTATGGCGAAGTAGCGCCCACCGATGGCAATAACCTGGCGACTATCACCCGCGAGCCGGTGGGGGTGGTGGCGGCCGTGGTGCCCTGGAACTTTCCCCTCGATATCGCCGCCTGGAAACTGGGTCCGGCACTGATCAGCGGCAATTCGGTGGTGCTCAAGCCCGCCGAGCAGTCACCGCTGACCGCCCTGCGCCTGGCCGAGCTGGCCAAACAGGCCGGCCTGCCCGATGGTGTACTTAACGTGGTTACTGGTGACGGTCAGGTCGTGGGCAAAGCGTTGGGCCTGCACCAGGACGTGGACTGCCTGGCCTTTACCGGCTCCACACGGGTGGGCAAGCTGTTTATGGGTTATGCGGCCGAGTCCAACATGAAGCAGGTCTGGCCCGAGACCGGCGGCAAGAGCCCCAACCTGATCTTTGCCGACTGCGATCTCGACGGCGCGGTGGAAAACGCCATCAACGGTATCTTCTTCAACCAGGGCGAGGTGTGCTCGGCCAACTCTCGCATTCTGATCGACAACCGCATCAAGGCGCAATTTGTCGACAAGTTTCTTGCCGCTGCCGGCTCCCTCAAGGTGGGTGACCCGCTGGAGCCGGATACGCGGGTTGGCGCGCTGATCGACGTTAACCACGCCGAGCGGGTACGCGAATGCATTCGCAAGGCACAGGCCGAAGGCGCCCGCCTGCTGGCCGGGGGTGAGGGCGAGACCGGCACCACCCGGCTGGCGCCCACCGTGTTTGATGAGGTCACGCCCGACATGAGCATTGCCCGGGAAGAAGTGTTTGGCCCCGTGGTGGCGCTGATCGGTTTTGACAGCGAAGAGCAGGCAGTGAGCATCGCCAACGACTCCATCTACGGCCTGGCCGCCTCGGTATGGACCAATGATCTGAACCGGGCTCACCGGGTGGCGCGCAAGCTGCGGGCCGGCTCGGTGTCGGTCAACACCATGGACGCTCTCGATTTCAGCACGCCCTTTGGCGGCTACAAGCAATCGGGCTTTGGCCGGGATCTGTCCCTGCATGCCCTCGACAAGTTCACCCAGCTCAAGACCTCTTGGTTCAAGCTGAAGTAATTTTCGTTTCCGTCACGGCAGTACTACTTGTTGTTCCGCCCCGGCAGATGCCGGTGGCGGTTTTTTTATGCCTGCTTTACAGACACAAATATACCGGGCAAGCCCTTGCCGGCAATGCGGCTGGCGTTGTCATAGCCGATATGGGGTACCAGGGCGGTGACGATGCCAATGCTTTGCTCCATATGACGAGCGCACTGCTCACGATTGGCGGCAATGCCGCGAATGCACAGCCGGTCGAGCATGCGAATCGACGTGCTCAGCATGCGGCAGTTGTTGAGCAGGTTGTGGATGATCAGCGGTTCCATGGCGTTCAGCTGCAGCAGGCCGGCCTCGGCGGCCAGGCTTTGCTGCACTCTGTCACCGCTAGCTTCAGGCACTGGATGACCTCTGTTATGGCCAGGCTGAAGCGGTGGGGTAGACGTCGTTGCTGGACTGGGAGCGGTTAATATCGTTATAGGGGGAAGGTGCTACAAACCCAGGTTGGTGATCACCTCGCTGGCGTTCATCTTGTCCTCGACATGTGAGTGGGGGCAGTGTTAAAAAGCCGGAGTGAAGAGCCTCGAATGAGGACTTCACTCCGGCGATATTACAAAGAACGGATGTGTTTGTGGGGTCTTTTTACTCGGCTTGGGGCACTGCTTGCAGCGAGTCGGCTTTCTCGGCTTTGTGGGTGGCATACAGGGCGTACAGGCCCGACACCAGGGTCAGCAATACGGCGGCGGCGACGAAATAGCCCAAAGTGCCATAGCCACCCAGATCAAAGGCGTAACCTGCCAATACCGGGGCCACGGCGGTGCCGGCCATCACGGCGGAGCCGGCGGCGGCGGCAATGCGCCCCTTGGTGTCGGCCACACTGGCCAGGGCCATCATGCAGCTGTAGGTAAAGAAGTGGGCGGTAGACCAGAGCACCACGATGGCGGCGTAAACCGGGTAGCTGTCGGTCTGGGTCACCAGGTGAGTGATTACTCCGGTGCTGACGATGCCCAGGGCCAGCAGCCAGCCCCGGCTCAGGAACGTGCCGGCCCACAGCAGGATCACCGGACCCAGCAGGGAAGTGGCGCCGTGAATGCCGAACAGAAAACCCAGCGAGTCCGGGGTCATGCCAATGCGGCTGGTACCGATGTGCTCGGCGAACACCCACACCATGGTGTCACGAATAAAGTAGAAACCGACCATGGCGAGAATGGCCAGGGACACCGGCTTGAGCAGTACAGAGGTGGCAGACTGACCGGCGCTTTCCTGCTGTACCGCAGGCACGGGATGCTGGGGCAGCATCAGAATAAAGGGGAGCAGTAGCAGATGCACCAACGCCAGCACGCCCATGGCGCCAGCCAGCGACCAGTGACCGATGGCGGACGGTACCAGGTTAAGCAGTACCACCATCAGAATGGTGCCGATCAGTACGATTTTGTGAATGCTGTCGTCCGGGTTTTTATAACCTGCTACCACGGCGTTACCACAGGACAGGGCAATGCCGCTGCCGATGCCGGCAAATACAAAGGCGGCCACGCCCTGGGCATAGCTGTCGACAAACATCACCGCTACACTGCCGATAATGGCAATCAGGGTGGCCACCAGCGCCAGGGTGCGGCGCGGCGCCCTGCCGATAATGGGTGCTACCGCCAGTGAGGCGATACACATGGTGGCGATGTAGTAGGTGATCAGGCTGCCGGCGGCGGACTCGCCTACACCGAATTCGCTCATTACCGAGGTAAAAATAAAGGGCAATATCAGCAGCGGGGCCAGACCCACACCGTATATGGCGGCAAACGGCGCCAGGATGGATTTATCCAAGTAATTTCCTTTTATCATTTTCAACTTCTCCTTAAGTAACAAATTAACGGCGGTTGAAATGTTTTTATTATTCCATTGCCGTTTTTGAGCACGAGCTGGCCCACTGGGCCATGGGAAAATACATGGCCCGGTTAACAGAAGTTTTTAAATTCAGTGCCCGGTTAGTCCGGTGATATTTGATGTTTTTGCTGTTGAATTAATCAGTTATCGGAAGCCGATTGCTGCACCGATAACTCATGCCTTAAACAGCGGGCCGGTGACCGGCCCGCTACATGCTTTATTTGATTTTCAGGGCCTGCTCGTGAGCCTTTTGAATGACCTCTTCCTGGTGGGGCAGTACCGAATTGGTGTAACCCAGGGTGCTGCCAAAGACCTCAAAGGGGTTTTCGCTCATGAACTCGGCACCACACAGCCCTTCCAGCACACCCAGACCCATATAGGGGGTGGAAGCCAGGTCGTAACCGCCTTCCTGGCACATCACCAGACGGCCGCCACAGAGCCGGTCGGCGGCCGCAGCCACGGCGTTGCTCATGGCGCGGAAACCGTTGGGGGTGACGGCCATACGGCCGAGGGGATCGTAACAGCCCGCATCCAGGCCACAGGCCACGATAATGAAATCGGGCTTGAAGGCTTCAAGCGCCGGTACCACTACCCGGTTGATGACGTCGTTATAGACGGCGTTGCCGGAGCCCGGGGGCAGCGGCACGTTGAGGTTGTAGCCGGTGCCGTCGCCGTCACCGCGGTAGTCCAGGGTTCCGGTGTTTTCTTCCAGAAAGTAATAATCCTGGTGAATGGACAGGGTCAGCACGCTGTTGTCCTGCCAAAAGATCTCCTGAGCGCCGTTGCCGTGGTGTACGTCCCAGTCGATGATGGCCACCCGCTCGATGCCGGGATGGCTCTGGGCATGGCGGGCGGCCAGGGCGGCGTTGTTGAGCACGCAAAATCCGGCGCCCCGCTCGGTTTCGGCATGATGACCGGGCGGACGCACCAGCGCATAGGCGTTGTCCACCTCGCCCTTCATCACGCTGTCGACCGCCGCCATCACACCACCGGAAGACAGCAGGGCGATATCAAAGCTGTTTTCGGCAAACACCGCACCCGGGCCGGCCACACCGGCAGGCTTGCGACTTTGCTCGATCAGGGTTTCCAGGTAGCCCGGGGAGTGCACTCGCAGAATTTCTTTTGCCGTGGCAGGACGGGGTTTGATGGCGGTGAGCTGGTCGAGCACGCCCTGGGCCGACAGCAGGTTGTAAAACCGCTTTTTGATGTCGGGGCGGTCGGGGTTGG
This sequence comes from Oceanimonas doudoroffii, assembly GCF_002242685.1. Lineage (NCBI taxonomy): Bacteria > Pseudomonadati > Pseudomonadota > Gammaproteobacteria > Aeromonadales > Aeromonadaceae > Oceanimonas > Oceanimonas doudoroffii. The sequence continues at coordinate 49,962 of NZ_NBIM01000004.1, read as the reverse complement.
CGCCCGGCTCGATATAGAAAGGGGGAAATGCCTGGTTCAGGCTGTCGTACCAGAAATACTTTTCATGGAATACCAGGCCGGTGTTTCTCAACATGACTCTGCTCCGTGAGGTTGAGGGCGGGGGAAACCCCCGCCGTGTATCACTGTGGTATCGGGCTTACAGAAAGCTGTCCCGGTGCAGATCGCTGATGGTGGCCTCGATGCTTTCGCGCAGGGTGGCAACCAGGAAGTCGATGTGCTCCTTGGTCAGGGTCAGGGGCGGAGACAGCACGTTCATGTGCGCCAGCGGGCGAACAATCAGACCGCGCTGCTGACAATGGTCGGCAATACGGTTACCCACCTTGGCCTCGGGGGCGATTAGCTCCTTGGTTTCCTTGTTGGCCACGTTCTCGATACACATCATGAATTTGCGGCCGCGCACGTCGCCGACGATGGGCAGATCGAGCAGGGTCTTGAGCTGGTTCTCAAAGTAGGCGCCCATGTCACGCACATGGTCACACAGGTGCATGCGCTCCATGATTTCGATGTTTTTCAGACCGGCGGCACAGCTGACCGGGTGACCGGAGTAGGTGAAGCCATGAGTGAAGATGGCACCGTCTGCCTGAGGCTTGCTGATCACCTCGTAGATGTCGTCTGAGATGATGGTGGCACCCAGCGGCAGGTAGCCGGAGGTCAGGCCCTTGGCGCAGGTGATGATGTCCGGCACGAAGTCGAACTCATCATTGGATGCAAACATGTGGCCCAGGCGGCCAAAGGCGGTCACCACTTCGTCGGACACATAGAGCACGCCGTACTTGCGGCATACATCCAGAGTGCGCTTGTGGTAGCCCTCGGGCGGTACGATAACGCCGCCAGCACCCATGATCGGCTCGGCAAAGAAGGCGGCCACGTTGTCCGGGCCCAGCTCCAGGATCTTGTCTTCCAGCTCCTGTACCTTCTGGTCGCAGAACGCTTCCACACTCAGGCCGGCCGGACGACGGTAGGGGTTGGGGCAGGAAATGTGGTGAACCAGCTTTTCCTCGATGTCGAAGCCGATGTGGTCAAACTTCACACCGGTGATCGACATGGCCATGTAGGTGCTGCCGTGGTAACCGTCGATGCGGGAGATGATCTGCTTTTTGCTCTTCTTGCCGAGTTGGTTGAAGTAGAAATGGATCATGCGCACAGCGGTGTCGTTGGCCACGGAGCCGCCGCAACCGTAGAACACATGGTTCAGGTTGCCTGGGGCCAGCTCGGCCAGTTTGGCGGCCAGCTGTGCTGCGGGCACGGTGGTGTGGTGGCCAAAGCAGGAGTAGTAGGGGATCTTCCGCACCTGCTCGGCGATGGCCTCGGCCATTTCCTCGTTGCCATAGCCGATGTTCACACACCAGAGTCCGCCGATGCCGTCCAGGTAGCGCTTACCGTCACCGTCGACCACGTGTACGTTGTCGCTGTCGGCCAGTACCATGGAGCCGGTTTCCTTGAAGGTGGAAAAGTCGGTCCAGGGATGAATGTAGTGATCCCGATCCTGTTGCCATACTTGCTGCATGCTGGGGTTGGTAGGTTTGGACATTTTCAATAGCTCCTTTGAACGTACCTTGTTGTCGTTGCCGGCAACATGGGACTTCCCTTGGAAGTCGCGGGTCTGGCAGACCCTGTGATTAATAACTCATGGAACCGATGTTAAGAGTTATTGCGCTATTGTTAAAATATCTTTTTCCCCTTCCTTGGATTAATAAACTTTATTCAGAGGCCCGGCTTTCGGTGATTTCTTATAGGTTATTGATTTTTAGTGTGCGCTGATTTTTTGAGTCCGGTATATCTTGAGCGATTGATCACAAAAAATATCAAAGTGTCCTCGTTTGTTACAGGGTTGAAAATCCGGCGTATGTGAGATGGATCCTGTTAAGTATGAACAACCCTGAATGGCAAGGCGCAAAAGCAGGGGGGGGTGTACGAGGTGATGGGTATGTTGTGACCATACGGTCAAAACAAAAGCGGCGGCCACAGAGGCCGCCGTTGCTGCACCAGCAGGGGTTATTTGGCGTTCAGCACTTTTTCAATGGGCTCGGGCTCAAACAGTTTCTTTTTCATCACCACCTTGACCCAGAACACGCCGATCACCGAGACCAGGCCCAACACCATACCGGCGGCACCGAAGATTTGGCCATTCAGTTCCGGAGCAGGCGAGGCGTAGTACACGGCGTAGATCATGCCGGCAATACCAAGGATTTGGGGCAGCGGGTAAAAGGGTGTCTTGTAGGGCCGCTTCAGTTTCGGGTAGCGGCGACGTAATACCATGACGTTGACGTGGGTAATGATGTAGGCCAGTAGCCAGGCGATGGCTGCGGAGATCAGCAACAGGCCGATGGCATCCGGATCATCCCCCATGATCAGCATGGGCAGACCGGTAATGGCGGCGACGAACAGCACTGCTACCCAAGGTGTGTTGTTGGTGCGGCTGCGCTTGCTGAACTGGGGAAAGGCCTGGCCGTTTTTTGCCATGCCGTAGAGCATACGCGGAATGGCTGCCAGCGAGGTGTTAACCGTGCTGCAGGTGGCGGTAATGGCGGCAATGGCCAGAAAGGTCAGGCCGGTTTCCCCAAACACCGCCTGAGCGAAGTCGTAATGGGGCAGCGGCGAGCCGGCCAGCTGATCTGCCGGAATGTAAAACAACGCACCCAGGCAGTAGATGGCGATAGTCACGAAGATCACGGTCACCCCCAGGCTCATGGAGCGGGGAATATTGCGCTCCGGCTGCTTGGCGTCTTCCACCAGCGGGCACACAAACTCGGCGCCCACAAAGCCCCAGATGGCCAGCGCCACCAGGGCGAATACACCGGTACCCAATGGATTCCAGTCGCTGGTCAGATCAATGCCGGCGGTATGCGGATTGGCCATGCCACCCAGGGCGGAAAGACCCAGGGCCAGCAGCACCAGCACCATGATAAAGGCCAGTGCCGATTGCAACTTGGCGAACAGATCAATGCCCATCAGGTTGAGCACGGTAAACACGGCCAGCAGGCCAATGCCAATGCTCATGGGCGGAAATACGCCCGGATAGATCTTGTCGATAATAAAGTCGAGCAGCAGCAGCTCCGCCGACAGAGCGAACATGGCCACGACGATATAGCCGGAAAACACCGCCAGAATGGCCGGAAAGTGGCCGATGGACACCTCGGTATAACTGCTCAGGCTGCCGGCGCGGGGGATCATCAGCGACAGCTCGGAAAAAGACGCCACATAGGTTAGTGCCAGTATGTAACCAATGGCCAGGGGAATGATAAAACCGAGGCCGGCAATGCCGGCGCCCTGCAGCATCAGAACCATCACACCCTGGGATACGACCAGGCCCACGGCCACGGCCAGTAACGAACCCAGACCCAGGGTACGGCCAAAGCCGGTTTTTTGGTGAGTTTTGACCACACCCGGGGCGGCGGTCATGGTGACATTTTCGGACATAATTCCTTTACTCCTGAATGTGCAATCTGGCCGGCTTTGCCCACGTGTCCCTGCGCGCAACGGGTATGAACGGCGCCGGCCGGTTTTTGGGGGCTTATTCCCCTTGGGGAAGGCTCAGTTGCTTCAGCAGGCGGGCCATAAAGCGCTCGCCCAGCTCAAGCTGGCTGATTTCGATAAATTCGTCGGGACTGTGCCCTTGGGCCATGCTGCCCGGGCCGCACACCACGGTGGGCACGCCCAGTACCGAACTGAACAGGCCACCTTCGGTGCCAAAGCCGATGGTGTGGCCGCCGTTGGTTTGGGCCAGTTGCTGCACAAAGGCCACCACCTCGGCATCGCTGGCGGTGCTGAGACCGGGATATTCGGTGATGATGTCGATGTCGATGGCGCACTCGGGAACGGTGTTGCGCATTTCGGCCACCAGGGTCTCGGCGTAGTCGCCAAAGCGGGCCAGCAGGGCGCGGGGGGCTTCGCCGGCCACGTTGCGGATCTCAAACAGAAACTCGCAGTGGTTGGGCACAATGTTCAGGGCGGTGCCGCCCTCAATGGTGCCGGTGTGTACCGTGGTATAGGGAATGTCGTAGCCATCTTCAAAGGGGCCCTGCTCGCGCTTTTGTGCCGCCAGCTGCTCCAGCCAGCACACCAGGCGGGCAGCGTAGTTGACTGCATTGACGCCATAGGGGGCCATGCCGGAGTGATATTCCCTGCCGGTTACCCGCACCCGGGCGGCCAGCTTGCCCTTGTGGGCGGTGACCACCTTCATTTCGGTGGGCTCGCCAATAATGCACAAGGCCGGCTTGATGGGCAGCTCGGCCAGGTTTTCAATCAGCCGGCGTACGCCCACGCAGCCGATTTCCTCGTCGTAGGAAAATGCCAGGTGCACCGGGGTGTGCAGCTCGGCCCTGGCCAGTGCCGGTACCGCCGCCAGCACCACCGCCAGAAAGCCCTTCATGTCGGCGGTGCCACGGCCATAGGCGCGCTCATTGGCCAGGGTCAACTGGTGTGCAGGTTTGGTCCACTGCTGGCCGGCCACGGGCACAGTGTCGGTATGGCCGGAGAGCATGACGCCGGGCTTGCCAGCCGGGCCCAGGGTGGCGTAGAGGTTGGCCTTGTTGCCGGTCTCGTCGTGCACCAGATAGCTGTCGACGCCCTGCTCCTTGAGATAGCGCTGTATGTAGTCCATCAGCGCCAGGTTGGAGTGGGCGCTGGTGGTATCAAAACCAATCAGCTGTTGCAGAATATCGAGGGTAAGGGCGCTCGCCATAACGTCTCCGGTTGGGTTGTGACCGCTCAGCCGAGAGCGGTCCGGGTTTCTGGATGTAAATGGTATGTAATGGTTTTGTATAAAGTAAATATTTTTAACTTCTACTCTGAATAGTAAAATCTTATCCGCTGGTCATGGCCGGCCGGCGTACCCGCAGACAGCTGCAGTGCGCCTGGGCGCTGATCTTGTCGGCAATACTGCCCAGCAGCCGGCCCTGCATGTCGCCCTTGGGGCGGCTGCCAATCACGATGGCATCCACCTCCAGTTGCTCGGCCTGCTCCATGATCACCATCGCCGGCGTGCCCCGGCGCAGCAGGCTCTCGGCCTGTAGCCCCTGCTGGGCCAGCCGGCTTCGGCTCCGTTCCAGCACCTCTTCGGCGAAGGATTTCAGGCTCAGCTCCACCGGGCTGGCATCCTCAATGGGGCCAACCCGGATCTGGGTGTAGCGGCTGTTGGTATAGGAAAAGTGCCGGTACACGCTGATCAGGGTCAGCCGGCAGCCATGGCTTTTGGCCAGGCTGGCGGCCATGTCGAGGGCGGCCTCGGCGTCCGGCGAGTCGTCGAGGGCCACCAGCAGATGTCTGAACGCAGGTTGTAACTCTTTCATGGTGGTACTCCTTGTCAGGTGGCCAGCAGATCGCGCAGGAACAGCGCAATTTGCGGAAACAGCGCCAGCAGCACGGCGGTGATCAGCAGCATGACGATAAAGGGCGGCGTGCCGCGGATCACGTCCATATAGGGCCGTCGGAAAATGGCGATGGCGGTGAAGATGTCGCAGCCAAAGGGGGGGGTGGCGGAGCCGATGGCCACCTGCAGGGTGATCATGGTGCCCACCAGTACCGGATCCAGCCCGGAGGAGCGGATCAGCGGCAGAAAGATGGGGATCAGGATCAGCATGACCACGATGGGATCGACAAACATGCAGCCCACGAAGAAGGCGATGGCAATGCACACCAGTACCGTCATCGGACTGGCCTGCTCCAGGTGCAGCCCTTCAATAATGGTTTGCGGCACTTCTGCATAGGACAGTGCCCAGGAAAAGGCAGCGCCGGCGCCGATCAGAATAAACACCACGGCGGTGACCAGGCCGGTGGACAGGGCAATGGCGCCCAGATCTTTCCAGCGAATGGAGCGGAAGATCACTATTTCCAGCAGCATGGCATAGAGCACGCACACGGCAGCGGCTTCGCTGGGGCTGAACACGCCGCCATAAATGCCGCCCACAATGATGATGGGAAAGCCGGTGGGCCAGATGGCCCGGCGAATGGCCTGCCAGCGCTCGGCCCAGCTTGCCTTGGGCTCCACCGGAATCTTTTGGCGCCAGGCGTAGTAGACCGCATAGGCGGAAAACATCAGCAAAATCAGCAGGCCCGGACCGATGCCGGCGATAAACAGCTCCGAAATGGAGGTGCCGGTGAGCACGCCATAGATGATCATGCCGATGCTGGGGGGGATCAGAAAGGCGATGTCTGACGCATTGATGGCCAGCGCCATGGTAAAGTGATCGCTGTAGCCGGCTTTGAGCATGCGCGGGCGCATAGGGCCGCCCACCGCCACGACTGTTGCCTGGGTGGAGCCCGACACGGCACCGAACAGGGTGCAGGTGGTGGCCACTGTGACCGCCAACCCGCCTCTGAAGTGACCGACAAAGCGCATCACCAGATCGAGCAGGCGATCGGACGAGTGCCCCCGGGTAATAATGTCGGCAGCCAGAATAAACATGGGCACGGCGGTTAGCGCCGTGGGTTTTACCCCGCCCACCATCTGCTGAATGATGATGGTGGGGTTGAGCATGTCAAAGTAGAGAAAAAACGCCGCCAAGGTGGCGATCAGCAGCGGCATCAGCATGGGAAAACCCAGCAGCAACAACACCAGCATGGTGCTCAGCATTACCGTGGTCATGGAGATCTCCTTCTCTGATAACGATCAGAGCGATTGTTCCGGGTGCGAGTCGTCGTAGATGTCCAGCGCGTGAAATGACAGAAACACATCACGGCTTTGCAGGTTGCGGATAAAGGCCAGGCTGTATTGCAGGCCGCCGATAAAGAGCCCCAGGGGTACCACCAGCAGGGTCCAGTACAGAGGAATTTGCAGGGTGGCGGTGAGCATTCCCCGGCTGGCCATTTTGGCCACATAGAGCCAGGCGTAATAACTGAGCAGATAGAGGGTGGCGGCGGTGCTCAGGGTGATCACCAGCATCAGCCATTTTTTATGGCGGTTGCTGAGCATGTCGTAAAAGGCCGACATGCGAATATGGCGGCCCTGGCGGGTAACATAGCCTAGGCCCATAAAGGTGATCACCACCATCAGGATCTGGTTTAGTTCTTCGGAAAAATACAGACTCTGGCTGAACAGGTAGCGGCCAAAGACGTTAATGATGGTGTTCAGTGCCATCAGCAGCACGCCACCGGCCAGGCAGGTAATTTCCAGCCCCTGCAGGCCACGGTCGAGCCGGATCAGGCCACGTTCAAGCAAGTGCATCATGGCATCATCCTCGAATAGAGCCGCCATTGTGCTGAATGGCGGCGGTGAGGGAAGGATCAGTTCAGTCGCTGTTCCAGCTCGGCGCGTTCCGCCAGGAAGTCGGTGAGGATTTGCTGACCCTTGCCGTCGGTCATGTCGACAAACTTTTTGCGGGTCTGCTCGGCCCGGGCCCGAAAGGCATTACGCTCGCTTTCGTTCAGGCTGATGTAGGTCATTTCCGGCTTTTCCTTGAGAATGCGCTCGAGAAATTCCTGCTCCAGACGCGGCACCTCGTCCATCATGTAGTGGGTCACTTCGGTCATGGTGTCGCGGATCAGTTGCTGGCGCTCGGCGGGCTGATCCTGGAACCAGTCGTCACCGGTGATGATGGAGCTGGTAAACAGCTGGTGACGGGCGGAGATCAGGTAGTCGGTGACTTCAAAGAACTTGCTTTGATACACGGAGGAAATGGGCTGACCCACGCCGTCGATCATCTTCAGCTGCAGAGCACCGTAGATTTCGCCAAAGGGCAGGGGAGTGGGGCTGGCGCCCAGATCCTTGAAGGCTTCCACCTGCAGCGGTGACACCAGAATGCGCATCTTGAAGTTGTTGAGATCCGCCGGTGCGTGCACTTCCCGGTTGGCGGCCCAGGCGTCTTCCCCTTCGGAATAGATGCTCATCAGGCGCAGGCCGGTGCTGGCAAAGCTTTGCTCCATACCCTGGTAGACGGTGCTGGAGTCGGTCATCAGCTGTTTGTTGACCTCGTTGTTTTCCGACAGGATAAAGGGAATGGAAAACAGCTGGATCTCGGGTACAAAGGTGCCGAGGTGGCCAAGAGAAATGTTGGCAAACTGCAGGGCGCCGTCGGCCACCAGCTCGGTGGCATCTGCCGAGGTGCCGAGGGTGCCGCCGTAGTAAATCTTGACCTCAACATCGCCGTCGGTCTTGGCTTCAATACGCTTTTTGAATTCCTGGGCGTACATGTCCTGAATGTCGCCCTGGGATACCTCGATGGCGTACTTCCAGGTTTCGGCCTGGGCGCCGGTGGCGAGGCAGGCGAACGAGGCGGCGGTAACGACGGTTGAAAGGGATTTGAACAGTTCCATTGGTTACTTCTCCATATTGGCCAGAATCAATACAAGCCGCGGGCACGGACCGGTGTGCCCGCGGTATTTGGGCGGACGGTAGTTATTCGTCGCCCGGTACGCCAAAGGAGTCGGCACTGGCCGGATCCGCGGCGCGGGTAATGTAAGCCTGCATCTGGGGCTCATACTCCTGCCACAGCAGGCGCAGGTCGTGAATGGGGGCGACGTGCCAGTCCACCCGCAGATCCACCACCGGCCAGCTTGGCTCGGCGCTCATCAGCAGACCGGCAGAGCGCACCGGACCCAGCTCACCGCCGGCGGCCAGGCCCGCTTCCAGCGCCTGCAGCAGGCGCTCGGCCAGGTGGCCCTTGCTTTGTTCAAAGGCGGTGATCATGGCCTGAGGCACGTCGGTGTTGGCCAGCAGGTTGCCCATGGCCAGGCAGTTTTTGCCTTGCGCCATGGCATGAATGCCCAGAGACTGCGCGCCGCTGAAGGTAGCGCTTTCGCCTCTGGCATTGAGTACGCCCAGCTGGCGCCATTCCACGCTGGCGTCGGCACCGGCCTGGGCGCGCAGCACCTCTTCCGGGCCCACCCCTTCCTGCAGCAGATCGAGGGCCAGCGGGCCCAGTGCAGGGTTGGTCACGTTCTGGGTCAGGGCCACGCCCACGCCGTTGCGCACAAAGGCGCAGCGGCTGGCCACGGCAATGCTGGATGAGGTGATGGCACAGCCCATCATGCCGGTTTCGGGGCATACCCCGGCTACGGAAAAGGTCATGTCAGCCTCCTTATGCCTGGTCGTCAGGGATCACGGCGATCACGTCAATTTCCATCAGCCACTCGGGCTGGGCCAGACCGGCCACCACCAGGCCGGTGGAAATCGGGTAAACGCCCTTCAGCCATTTGCCCACTTCCCGGTACACCGGCTCGCGAAAACGGGGATCGGTAATAAAGGTGGTGGTCTTGACGATGTGGCTCATGTCGGAGCCGGCTTCTTCCAGCAGTTGCTTGACGTTCTTCATCGCCTGCTCGGCCTGGGCGCGGGGATCACCCAGGCCCACCAGATTGCCTTCAAAGTCGGTGCCGACCTGACCGCGCACATACACGGTGTTGCCGGCACGCACGGCCTGGCACAGGTCGTTGTCCAGAGTCTGGTTGGGGTAGGTTTCCTTGGTGTTGAACATGCGAATGCGAGTATGAGTGGCCATGAGACGCTCCTGTTAAAGACGAATAAACCGAACTGGTGAGGCCGGCTTAGTGCCGGCCCGGGTTAATGGGGTGTTCAGGCGACGCTTTCTTTCTTGGCACCGCGAATAAGGCTGACCTTGTTGTCCTCGCGCTGGTCGGCGTCCTTGTAGGCCGCGTATTTGCACTGGGTGGCGATGTGATCCGCAATGTGCTTGGCGTCGTGCCATACGCCCCAGATAAAGGTGGAGCCACGGCGGGATAGCCAGGGCAAGCCAATGAAATACACGCCCGGCTCCGTGGATACACCGCGCTTGTGCTGGGGCTTGCCCTTGTCGTCAAAGGCGTTCACATTCAGCCAGCTGTAGTCGGTGCTGAAACCGGTGGCCCAGATGATGGTGGTGATACCGGCCTCGGCCAGATCCAGCTCCAGGGTCGGGTTGGTCATGCATTCGGGATCCGGCAACAGCGTACGGGCTTGTGGCTCTTCCGGCAGATCCAGGCCGTTGCGGGCGATGTAGGCGTCGGCCGCATCCAGCAGTGCCAGGTAGTTGGCATCGCCGTTGCGAATGTTTTCCGCCAGATCCTTTTCAAAGGTCACCTTGCCGTTGGCAAAGGCACCGGTGCGACCCACCAGGTTCAGACCCTGTCTGGCCAGCTTGCGGAAGTCCACGGTGTGGCCGCCACGGGCGCCGCTCACGGCGATGGTGACGTGTTCGGTGCCTGGCTTCATGGCCTCGGCATCCCATTCGCCCAGTACACCCAGCCACCAGCAGAAGTCGCGGTTACGGTAGGCGCGGGGCGGACGGTCGTGGGGCCCCACCGACAGGTACACTGTCTTGCCGGCACGCTGCAGCTCATCGGCAATCTGCACACCGGAAGAGCCGGCGCCTACCACCATGATTGCGCCCTCGGGCAGTTGACCGGGGTTGCGATACTGGGAGGAGTGGATCTGGTGCAGGCTCTCGTCCTTGGGCGCAATCGGCGGAATGGCCGGACGCTGGAACGGACCGGTGGCGGCTACTACCCGGTTGGCCTGAATTTCACCGATGGAGGTGTCTACGGTAAAGCCCGGGCGGTCGGCGTTGCGGGTCACCTTTTTCACTTCCACACCGGTGCGTACCGGTGCATTGAATTTTTTGGCATAGGCCTCGAAGTAGGCCGCTACCCGCTCTTTGGGGGCAAAGGCGTCCGGGTTCAGATCGTCGAACTCCAGACCGGGAAAGCGGTCGTGCCAGGCTGGGCCGTTGGCGACCAGAGAGTCCCAGCGCTCGGTGCGCCAGCGTTCGGCAATGCGGTTGCGCTCCAGTACCAGGTGGGGCACGCCCAGCTTGGTGAGGTGTTCGCTCATGGCCACGCCGGCCTGACCGGCGCCTACTACGAGAGTATCTGTTGTGATTTTTTCCACGGTCATGTCGCTGTCCTTCTTGAATGACGGTTTGTTTCAGGTCGGTCGTGGCGGCCTGCTTCCTTTGTTGAGTTCAAGAGTACGGAGCAACGGCGTATCGGTAAAATATTATTAACATTACAATTACATTTGAAAAATTTATACTGAAAGTGTTTTTGTTGCCGAGAGAGAGTGGTGACTGTCATGGCATGCTGAACTGGTCGGTTTGTTACCGGGGGAGCAAGGGACACTTCACAGAGCTTTTCACACCCCGCTGTTTTTTATCAAAATCAGGCTGTTACCTTCTTTTAAGAGGGGTTTTGCGGTGTTTTTTACGGCATTCTTCACATCTGGGTTCACATTTATGTGTGACGCTATCTTTATTCCGCGTTTTCATAAGTTGCTGTTTTTAATGGTTATATTGTTGGTTTTTGCATATGGCGATTTGTGAGCCGGCATCCTTAACTGTGAAATGGAGTGATCGATAATTCATCGATCACAATAGTTCACAGTCTGGAGTAACAACGATGAGCGCAGTTTCCCGCATTGGCCTGGTCGGCCTTGGCTCTATGGGCATGGGCATGGCCAAGTCCCTGATCCGTGCCGGTTTTGACACCCTTGGTTTTGACCTTAACCCCGATGCCTGCGCCGCGTTGTCCGAGGCCGGCGCCGTGGCCGCCGGCCCGTCGGCGCTGCCCTACGCCGCCGAGCTCGACGCCCTGGTACTGGTGGTGGTCAACGGCGCCCAGGTAGAAAGCGTGCTGTTTGGCGAGCACGGCGTGGCCAAGGCCCTGCGTCCGGGCAGCCTGGTGGTGATCTGCAGCACCATGGCCGCCAGCCAGACCAAGGCCGTGCACCAGCGCCTGAGCGAGCTGAACCTGGAGCTGATTGATGCCCCCATCTCCGGCGGCGCCATCAAGGCCGCCGACGGCAAGCTGTCGGTCATGGCCTCGGGCAAACCCGAGTTGTTTGAGCGGGCCAAGGGCCTGTTCGATGCCATTGCCGAGCGACTCTATGTTATCGGCCCGGACATTGGCCAGGGCAGCACCGTGAAGACCATTCACCAGCTGCTGGCCGGCGTGCACATTGCCGCCGCCGCCGAAGCCATGGCCATGGCCGCCAAGGCCGACATTCCGCTGGACCTGATGTTTGACGTGGTTACCCACAGCGCCGGCAATTCCTGGATGTTTGAAAACCGGGTGCCGCACATTCTCGACGGTGACTACACCCCGCGTTCCAGTGTTGACATCTTCGTCAAGGATCTGGGCCTGGTGCTCGACACCGCACACCAGATGAAATTCCCCCTGCCACTGGCGTCGGCCGCCCACCAGATGTTCCTGGCCGCCAGCAACGAAGGCTTTGGCCGTGAAGACGACGCCGCCGTGGTCAAGATCTTCAAGGGCATTGAACTGCCGGAGGGTAAATAAATGAAACACCGTCTGGGCATTATTGCCGACGATTTCACCGGCGCCACCGACATCGCCGGTTTCATGGTGGCCAACGGCTGGCGGGTGACCCAGCTGATCGGTTACGGCCCGGCCGAGGTGCCCGCCGACGTGGACGCCATCGTGATTTCCCTGAAGAGCCGCTCCTGCGCCGTAGAGCAGGCGGTGGCCGATTCCCTGGCCTCGCTGGAACGGCTGCAGCAACTGGGCTGTGATCGCTTCTTCTTTAAATACTGCTCCACCTTTGACTCCACCGCCGAGGGCAATATCGGGCCGGTAACCGACGCCCTGCTGAAGGCGCTGGATCAGTCCTTTACCGTGATCTGCCCGGCACTGCCGGTGAACGGCCGCACCGTTTGCCACGGCAACCTGTTCGTGAACGGCCAGCCCCTGAACGAGTCGGGCATGAAGGATCACCCGGTGACCCCCATGCGCGATGCCAACCTGCAGCGGCTGATGGCCGCCCAGGCCGGCGGCAATACCGGCCTGGTGGACTACCACGCGGTGCTGGCGGGCGCCGAGGCGGTCAAGGCCAGACTGGCCGAGCTGCAGGCAAATGGCGTGAACTATGCGGTGCTCGATACCCTGACCATGGCCGATTTGCCGGTGCTGGGCGAAGCGGTGAGCGAGCTGAAGCTGGTGACCGGCGGCTCCGGCCTGGGTGCCGGCATGGCGGCCCATGCCACCGGCGGTGAAGGCGCCGCCGAAGCCCGGGAACTGGGCGCGCCTGTGGGGGAAGGCCGCGCCGTGGTGCTGTCTGGCTCCTGCTCATTGATGACCAATGCCCAGGTTGCCGCCTACCAGGCCCGGGCGCCTCACGCCGGAGTGGACGTGGCCCGTAGCCTGGACGACGCCGAGGCCTATGCCGCCGAACTGGCCGACTGGGTACAGGCCCAGCCTGCCGCGCCGGCCCCCATGCTGTATGCCACCCAGAGCCCCGAGGCCCTGGCGCGCATTCAGGCCGAATACGGCGCGGCCCGGGCCAGCGAGGCGGTGGAAGGGGTGTTTGCCCGCGTCGCCGCGCGCCTGGCCGACGCCGGCTTCAGCCGCTTTATCGTGGCCGGTGGCGAGACCTCCGGCATTGTGACCCAGGCGCTCAAGGTGTCCGGCTTCCATATCGGTCCGCAAATTGCCCCGGGTGTGCCCTGGGTACGGGCGCTGGACAAGCCGCTGTCGCTGGCGCTGAAGTCCGGCAACTTTGGCGACGAGGCCTTCTTCAGCAAGGCCCAGGAGTTTTTCCATGTCTGAGTATTCTTTGCGCCTGGAGCTGGTGAACATTGCCCGCTCCATGTTTGAACGGGGTTACAGCAGCGGCGGCGCCGGCAACCTCAGCCTGCGCCTGCCCGACGGCAACCTGCTGGCGACCCCCACCAACTCCAGCTTTGGCGATCTGGATCCGGCCCGCCTGAGCAAGGTGGACATGGACGGCAATCACCTGGACGGCGACAAACCGTCCAAGGAAGTGCTGATGCACATCGCCATGTACAAGGCGCGGCCCGACGCGGGCGGCATTGTGCACCTGCACTCGGCCTACCTGACCGCGCTGTCGTGCGTGGATGGCCTGGATCCGACCAACTGCCTGCCGCCCATCACCCCCTACTACGTGATGCGGGTGGGCAAGCTGCCGCTGGTGCCCTACATCCGTCCCGGCGATCCGCGCATGGCCGACGAGGTGGGCCGGCTGGCCGTTGACCACAGCGCCGTGCTGCTGGCCAACCATGGCCCGGTGATCTCGGGCAAGGACCTGCGTTCCGCCATGTTCAACGCCGAGGAGCTGGAAGACACCGCCCGGCTGTATTTCACCCTGCAAAACAGCAAAATGCGCACCCTGACCGATGAGCAGGTGGCGGAGCTGGAGCAGGTATTCAAAGGCAAGTTGTAAGGAGTCCCGTGATGCCGAAGTTTGCTGCCAATCTGTCGATGATGTTTACCGAAGTGCCCTTTCTGGCGCGCTTCAAGGCGGCCCGGGCCGCCGGCTTTACCGCCGTGGAATACCTGTTTCCCTACGCCGAAGACAAGGCCGCCATTGCCGCCGAGCTGAAGGCCCAGGGCCTGACCCAGGCGCTGTTCAACATGCCCCCAGGGGACTGGGAAGCGGGCGAGCGTGGCCTGGCCTCACTGCCCGGCCGTGAAAGCGAGTTCCGTGCCGGTGTGGCCACCGCCCTGGCCTACGCCGAGGCCCTGGGCTGCCGCCAGCTGCATGCCATGGCCGGTTTGCGCCAGGCCGGGGTCAGCGCGGAACAGCATGAAGCCACCTATGTGGCCAACATTCAGTATGCCGCCGACCAAGCCGCCAAACAGGATGTGCTGGTGCTGCTGGAGCCCATCAACAGCCGCGACATGCCCGGATATTTTCTCAGCACCCAGGTGCAGGCCGAGGCGCTGCTGGAAAAAATCGATCGCCCCAACGTGCGCATTCAGCTCGACTTCTACCACTGCCAGATCATGGAAGGGGATCTCACCCGCACCATCGACCGGCTGTGGGGCAAGTTCAGCCACATTCAGATCGCCTCCGTGCCTGAGCGGCACGAGCCGGATCAGGGTGAAATCAACTATCCCTGGTTGTTTGATTACCTGGATGCCAAGGGTTACGACGGCTACCTGGGCTGCGAATACCGCCCCCGCGGCAACACCGAAGCCGGGCTGGGCTGGTTCGCCCCCTGGGCCGACAAGGAGTAAGCCATGATTCCCGCCGAACGCCGAGGTTACATCTACCGCTATGTACACGAGCGCAACGTGGTGTCCATCAATGAGCTCGCCGCCGAGCTGAACGTGTCGCACATGACGGTGCGCCGCGACATTCAGCAACTGGAGGCGGAAGGCAAGGTGGTGCCGGTAAGCGGTGGGGTCAGGCTCAACGACGCGGTCAAGCAGGAGCTGGCCTATAGCGAAAAGGCCGGCATTCACCATCAGCGCAAGATGGCCATTGGCCAGGCGGCGGCGGATCTGGTGGAAGATGGTCAGGTGATTTACCTGGACGCGGGCACTACCACCTTTGAGGTGGCCAGGGGCATCGCCACTCGGGCTAATCTCACCGTGGTGACCAACGACTTCACCATTGCCCATTACCTGATGCAATACCCTCAGCTCACCCTGTTCCATACCGGTGGGCTGGTGGACGCCCGCAACCGCTCCTGTGTGGGGCAGGCGGCGGCCACCCTGCTTGAAGGGCTGAACCTGGATCTGGCCTTTATCAGCTCCAGCTCCTGGGACGCGGAGCGAGGCCTGTCGACACCATCCGAAAACAAGGTGATGGTCAAGCAGGCCCTGCTGCGGGTGGCCCGCCGACGCATTCTGGTGAGTGACAGCAGCAAATACGGCAAATACGGCATGTTTCGTATCTGCCCGCTGACGGCACTGACCGACATTATCAGTGATACCGACCTGGGCGAAGAGACGGCCGAGCCGTTGCGCGGCCAGGGGCTGCAGGTATCCCTGGTAAGCCGGAAGATACCGGCATAACCACAACAACTCGACCTCTGTATCACCATCCGGCGCCCGGCGCCGAGGAGAACTAGATGAACATCATTATTACCGGCGGCGCGGGCTTTCTGGGCCAGCGCGTGGCCAAGGCGCTGTTGCAGCAGAACGACATTGCCTTTGAGCGCCTGACCCTGGCAGACGTGATTGAGCCCAGCTCCCCCATTGCCGACGAGCGGGTGCACTGCGTGCGCGCCGACCTGGGCGACGAAGCCGCGGTGCGCGAACTGGTCAGCGCCGACACCGGCGTGATCTACCACCTGGCGGCCATCGTCAGCAGCCACGCGGAAGCGGACTTTGATCTGGGCATCAAGGTCAATATCGACGCCACCCGCTACCTGCTGGAAGCGGCCCGCCACCAGGCGCCGGGTTGCCGTTTTGTGTTCTCCAGCTCGCTGGCGGTGTTTGGCGGCGAGCTGCCCGAGGTGATTGAAGACAACACCGCCGTCTGCCCCCAGTCCTCCTACGGCATGGAAAAGTCCGTGGGCGAGCTGATGGTCAACGACTATGCCCGCAAGGGCTTTGTGGATGGCCGGGTGCTGCGCCTGCCCACCATCAGCGTGCGTCCGGGCAAGCCCAACAAGGCGGCTTCTTCCTTTGCCAGCGGCATTATTCGTGAGCCGCTGCAGGGTGAGGAGAGCGTGTGCCCGGTGGATCTGAGCCTGCCCATGTGGCTGTCTTCCCCGGCCACCGTGGTGGAGAACTTTCTGATGGCCGCCCGCGTGCCCGCCGAGGCCTTTGGCCCCAGCCGTACCGTCAACCTGCCCGGCATCACGGTGACCGTGCAGGAAATGATCGATGCGCTGCGCCGAGTGGCCGGCGACGAGGTGTGTGATCGCATTCGTTATGAAAAAGACGAAGGCGTGTCCCGCATCGTGGCCAGCTGGCCGGGCCGGTTCAATATCGCCCGTGCCCTGGGCCTGGGGTTTGTGCAGGATGCCGACTTTGACAGTGTGATTCGCCGCTTTATGGCAGATGATATGGAAGGAACCAAGTAATGACTGAAGCAAGCACCATGGCCCCGGTGATCGGCCTGGCCGTCGCCGTTGTGGTCCTGATTTTTCTGGTGGTCAAAACCCGGGTACACGCCCTGATCGCGATGCTGGCGGCGGCCAGTATCGCCGGCGCCCTGGGTGGCATGGCCGCCGGTGACATCGTCAACGTGATCACCAAGGGCTTTGGCGGTACCCTCGGCAGCATCGGTATCGTTATCGGCCTGGGCGTGATGATGGGCCGTATTCTGGAAGTGTCCGGTGCCGCCGAGCAGATCGCCTACAGTGCCATCAAGTGGCTGGGCAAAAAGAAGGAAGAATGGGCCATGGCCATTACCGGCTATATCGTGTCCATTCCCATCTTCGTGGACTCCGCCTTTGTGATCCTCTACCCCATCGCCAAGGCGCTGGCGGAGAAGGGCAAGCGCAACCTGCTGACCGTGGGTGTGGCCCTGGCCGGCGGCCTGGTGGTGACCCACCATACGGTACCGCCCACGCCGGGTCCGCTGGGCGTGGCCGGCCTGTTCGGGGTGGATGTGGGTGCCATGCTGCTGGCCGGTCTGACCCTGGCACTGCCCTGTGTGGTGGTGATCGTGCTGTACGCCAAGTGGCTGGCCAAGAAGTTTCCCGACTTCCATCCGCCTGCGGTGGCGGAAAGCCAGGATCTGGAAGAAACCTATAACCAGTATCTGGCGTCCAAGGCCGGCAAGGCGCTGCCCAGCCTGTTCCTGTCGCTGCTGCCCATTCTGGCCCCCATCGTACTGATCTTCATCAACACCATGCTGGGTACCCTGGCCAAGGTTGAGGGCTGGGAAGGCCTGGCCGACAACCCGGTGTCTCAGGCGTTTACCTACCTGGGCCACCCGGTGATCGCCCTGTCCATTTCGGTGCTGCTGGCGGTATACACCCTGGTGCCGAAGATGAACAAACACGACACCATGGAGCACCTGGAAGAAGGCCTGCAGAGCGCCGGTATCATTCTGCTGGTGACCGGTGCCGGTGGTGCCCTGGGTGCCGTGCTGCGTGAATCCGGTGCCGGCGCCATGCTGGGCGAACAGATCGCCAGCCTGCCGCTGCCGCCGGTGCTGATCCCCTTTATCGTGTCCACCCTGGTGCGCCTGATCCAGGGCTCCGGTACCGTGGCCATGGTCACCGCCGCCTCCATCTCGGCGCCCATTCTGGCCAATATTCCCGGCGTGAACATGCTGGTGGCGGCCCAGGCGGCGACCATGGGCTCGCTGTTCTTTGGCTACTTCAACGACAGCCTGTTCTGGGTGGTCAACCGCATGATGGGCATCAAGGACGTGAAGCAGCAGATCATCGTCTGGTCCATTCCCACCACCCTGGCCTGGGCAACCGGCCTGGTGGGCGTGCTGGTGCTCGACGCCGTGCTGTAAGGCGGGCGCGGTACGCACAATCAAAAAAAGAGGCCGAAAGGCCTCTTTTTTTATGGGAGTCGCCGGCAGGACTCAGGCGCGCGAGCGGGTGATGATGTCTTTCAGATCCGGACACAGGGGCGAAGGCAGCGCATCGGGGCTGAACCAGGCCACCGCCTCGGCGTCGTCATCGGCCACCGGGGTACCGCTTTGGTAATGGCCGCGCACCGCCACCATCACATAGTGGTGGGCCAGCTCGCCGGCCTCTTCGGCCAGCACATCGTAGCAGGCAAAGGGCGCGTCCATGTGCGCGGTGATGCCGGTTTCTTCCTGCAGTTCCCGTGCCGCGCCCATGCTCATGGTTTCTCCCCACTCCAGCTTGCCGCCGGGAAAGCCCCAGTGCCCGGCGTGGGGAGCGTGCTTGCGTTTGACCAGCAGCACTCGCTGCCGATGCCAGACCACGGCGATAACGCCGACCTTGGGTGCCTTCATGCTTGTTCCCTGGCTGAATGAATAGAAGGGGTATTGTGCCAAAGCCGGAATGGGGCTGGCGAATTTAATGGCGAAGCTCAGGAACGGCTGATCATGCGGTATACAAACAGCAGCACCAGGGCGCCGATCACCGCGGTGATCATGCTGCCCAGGTTAAAGCCGGTCACGCTGCCAAAGCCCAGCCGCACGCCAATCCAGCCCCCCACAAAGGCGCCGGCAATGCCGAGCAGGGTAGTCAGAATCAGGCCGCCGCCATCCCGTCCGGGCATGATCCATTTCGCCAGCACCCCGGCGATCAGTCCGAAAATAATCCAGCTCAGAATTCCCATGGTGCACTCCCTTGCCTCATGTTGAATGGTTAAAAGCATAGACCAGCAGGGCCCACAGCCGTCAGTGATGATGTTGCATGTCATTGAGAACGATCGTCATTTTAAGCAGCGGTGTGCTTTGGCCGACGCCACGCACGGCAATACCGGCGCCGGATGCCTCAGGCGCCGATCAGCGACCAGTGATTGTCCCATTGCCAGGGGGAGTAGAAACGGGTCTCTTCGCCATGGGTGTTGAGCCGGCTGATGCCGCCCTGGCCGCTGCCGAGCCAGATCTGGCCCTGATCCGCCGAGGCGCCGGACGCATCGGGCAGGGGAGCAATGCGCACCAGCTCGCCGCTGCGGCGGTGCCACAGGCCGTAGCAGTTACCCGGGGGCGAAGTCGCGGCAATGTAGTCGTCGGTAACCGCGATGCTGGCAATGTAATGATTGAAGCGGGCCCATTCCAGCGGTGTGCCGCCAAGGGGCATAAGCTCGCGGCCTCGGCGATGACGCACGATCAGTGGCGGAAAGTCGTCGGGGCTGCCGCGATACTGCTGGCCGCTAAACACCTCGCCGTCGGCGGTCACCGCCAGGTGGCGAATGGACAGGTGCCGGTCGGCCAGGCCGCGTTGCTCCAGCACCTCGCCCGTGGTGGCGTCGAGGTAACTCAGGCTGGGCTGCATGGTGCCGAGGTTTAACGGCTCGCGGCCCCGAGTGTGCACGCCGCCGACACCCACCACCAGGTTGCCATCGGGCAGCCGGCCTATTTCGTGGGGACCCAGGCCAAAGCCGGTAAACTCGTCCACCTTGGTGAGGTGGTCGTGCTCAAGGGTATACACGCCAATCACACCTTCGCTGCTGGCACGAACCCCTTCGGTGGTATAGAGCCGGCGGCCGTCGGCGCTGAACACGCCGTGACCGTAATAATGACGCTCGTTATCGGCCTCGCGCAGCTGCAGCAGCCGGCCCTGCTCATGGTTGAACAGCGCCAGGTAGCCGCCGGGTCGGCGGGCATGGCATACCGCCAGCGGCCGAGAGGGGTGAGCGGCCATGCCGTGCCCCCGGTCCGGCAGGGGCAGCTCGTAACGCAGGCTGCCGTCCAGGTTAAGCGCCTGCACCACATAGCGATGGCCCCCCGCGCGGCGACCGCCGCCCACCAGATAGGCCTGCCTGGTGGAAGGCAGGGCACAGCCTGCCAGTCCCAGGCTGCATAGTACCCCGGCGGCGGACAGCCCCTTCAGGAATTGCCGCCGTTGCATCAGTCACCGTCCGTGGCGTTAAAGCCCAAGCTGACTCCCAGGGCTTCGGGCAGGCGCAGCTTGAGCTTGCTGCCGAGGCGGTCAAAGGAAATTTTAAAACGCAGCAGGGTGGCGTAGTTGTCCCCTTGCAGCCAGTAGGCCAGGCTGTCCCCCTTTGGCAGGTGCTCCAGGGTGTCGGCAAAGGCGTCATCCAGCTCGGCAATCAGGGCGGTTGCATGCCGTTGTTCAAGGTAAGCTCGCACCCCGCCGGCCTGGTATTCCTGTTGCAGGCTGTGCAGGCTGGTGCGTAAAAAGTGCAGTGACTGCGCGCTGCGCCAGGCTTCGGCAAACAGCGGCCGCGGGTGGTCGACGGTGTTCAGGGGCAGATCCAGCTTCTTCTCTATGCGGTCAAAGCGGTGGGCCAGCTGGCCCAGGATTTGCGTCAGTACCACGGCTTCCCCACCCTGAAGCTGCATTTGCTCCAGTTGCTGGGCGTAGCCGGCCGTATGGTACCAGGCTTGTTGCAGTCGCCCTCCGCTGGCGACCAGCTCGGCGCTGATGCGGGGGAGCAGGGCACAGCGCTGCGTCTGGGAGAGATCTTCATACAACAGGTATTCCACCGCCCCCAGGGTCACGCTGGCGCCCTTGAGTACACCGGGCTGGCTGAGCTGACCGGCCAGCTGGCGGCCGGTGGTGTCTTTTTTGTCGGGCCACAGCTGAAACGCATAGCTCAGGCCGGCGGCGTCGAGGGGACCGCCGCTCTGTCCCTGGTGGGCTGTCCAGGCGGCAAAGGCGTCACGCCATTGTCCCTGCACGGTGACCAGGGACTGATCACCGCCACAATAGGCCTGAACATCGTGGTGTAGTTGCTCAAGCTCGCCGGCCAGGTGATCCGCCTGCTGGCGCATTAACGTCAGGTGGGCATCGGTCAGCCGCTCAAGGGCCGGATCCACCGGCGGCTGACTCTGGCAGGCGGTCAGCACTCCCAGGGCGGCGAGTGAAAACAGGCGAAGGTTCATAGCGACTCCAGAAAGGCGATAAGTTGTTTTCGTTCTTCGGCGCTGGCGGCCAGCACTCGGTTGCGGGCCGCTTCGGCCTCGCCACCGTGCCAGAGCACGGCTTCCAGCGGGGTACGGGCGCGGCCGTCGTGCAGGTAGCGGGCGGGCGAGCCCGCCACTTCATCGGCATAGCCCAGGCCCCACAGCGGCGGGGTACGCCACTCGCGACCGCTGGCCGCAAACTCGGGCCGGTTATCGGCCAGATCCTCACCCATGTCGTGCAGCAGCAGATCGGTATAGGGGTAGATGGTCTGGTGGCTCAGGGCCGGGCTGGCATGCTCACCCGTGGTGTAAGACGGCGTATGGCAGCTGGCACAGCCCAGGGCCAGGAACAACTGCTCGCCGGCCTGGACGTTCGGGTCGTCCAGGTTGCGTCGGGCGGGCACCGCCAGGTGCTGGCTGTAGAAGGTCACCGAGTCGAGAATGTCATCACTCACCTCGGGCTTGCCGCCATCCGGGTATTGCGCACAGGCTTGTGCGGCGGTGCAGTCGTCTGCGGGTACCAGGTTTGACGTCAGCCCCATGTCGCCGGCAAAGGCACCGGCGTTTTGCTGGCGCAGGCTGGGCTGGCCGGCCTTCCAGCCAAAGCGGCCGATCACGGTGGCGTTTTGGGCGTTGCTCCACACCCGGTTGGCATGGCCGCGGATGCCATCGTTATTGTGATCCTGCGGATCTTCCCGGGCCAGCAGTGCCGACTCGGGAATGGCTTCCAGCAGCCCCAGGCCAATCATGGGGGGCGCAATGCGGGCCGAGGTGAGCAACTGCTTGCCGGGCTCGCCATGGCCGGTTTGCTCAATGGTCAGGTGAGGACGGCGCAGTTCCACCCTGTCGCCGTCGTGAAAGCGCACGGTGTTGGTGCTGTAGTCGATGCGTACCTTGCCCTCGGGCACGGCGCCGGGAATGGCCATGTCCTGCAGCTGCCCGCCATAGACAGGATGGGGCACTACGCCAAGGGTGCGCAGGTAGTCGCGATGTTGTTCGCTCTCATCGGCGGGAATCGACATCCGTACCAGCATGCTTACCGCGTTGTCACCGTCAAAGGCGGGTGGATGGCCGCGGCCGTCCTTGACGTGGCAGCTCTGGCAGGCGTTGGTATTGAACAGCGGCCCCAGGCCGTCGCGGGCGTCTGTGGTGGCCGGGGCGGCGACCCAGGGATTGCGGAAAAAGCTGTTGCCTACCGAGAAGTCGAGCCGTTTGTCAAAACTCAGGTTGGCAGCGGGCATGGAAAAGGCGTTGGCGCCGGTTTTGGTGGTGGTGGTCTCGCCGCCGGGTTTGGCGGGATTGGCCTGGGCGCTCAAGGCAAGGACGGCGCCAAGCAGCAGGCCGGTGAGTCGAAACGACATAAGGACTCCAGAGCGAAAGGGCACCCGGGGCGTTAAGCGGTCAACACGGTGTGCAGACCGCGCCTGCTTCGGGTGCCGTCACGGGGCGGCCAGGCCACCCCTTATTGATTTTATTGTTATGGCCAGATGAGCTTAAAACTCGTGGTCGGCGGTATCCGGGCTCAGGTTGTTGATGCCGACGGTGTTGGCGGCGAGCTCAATGGCACGGGTTTGCTCCACCAGGGCGTCGATGGCGTCCTGCACCAGCCGGTTGCCCTCGGTATTGCCGGCGGCGATCAGCTGATCAAAGTGCACATTGTTCACCTCGGCAGACTGCACCAGCTGATAGACGGCCTGTTCGCTGGTACGGAACTGGTCGGCGATTTGCGCGGCGGCCAGATCGTCCTGTTGCGCTACCAGTTGCAGCAGCGACGGGCCCTGCAGGGTGGTGCCGTCAATGCGCTGATATTCACCAAACATCAGGTTGCTGATGCCTTTTTCGTTGTAGTAGTGCGAGTGATGGGTGTTATCGGAGAAGCAGTCGTGCTCGTCTTCCACCGAGTTGGCTACCAGGGCCACCTTCATGCGCTCGCCGGCCAGTTCACCCAGAGACAGGGAGCCCATGCCAAACAGCATGCGGCGCAGGCCTTCTTCCGCCGGCAGGGCGGTCAGCTCGGCGCGGTAGTTGTTTTGGCCCGGTTGCCACTGGCCCGCCATGTATTCGAGATCCTGGATCAGCAGCTGGCTGGCGGCCTGCAGGTAGTCGCGGCGGCGGTCACAGTTGCCGTTGGTGCAGTCCGCACCTAGGGCAAAGTCGGTCCAGGCGCGTTCACCGGCGCCGGCGCTGGTGCCGTTCAGATCCTGGCCCCACAGCAGAAACTCTATGGCGTGATAACCGGACGCCACGTTGGCCTCGGATCCCGCCAGCTCGTTCAGGCTGGCCAGCAGCTCGGGAGTGATGTGGCTGACGTCCAGCAGCTCACCGCCCACCTGCAGCCGGGTGCTGGCAATGATGTTGGCGGTGGCGCCGGGGTTGCCCAGCTCGTGTTGGTAACCCGGGGCCACGTAGTCGATCAGACCTTCGTCCAGGGGCCAGGCGTTGAGCTGGCCTTCCCAGTCATCCACGATGGCATTGCCGAAACGAAACACTTCCGACTGCTGGTAGGGTACCCGGGCGGCCAGCCAGGCGGTGCGGGCATCGGCCAGGGTCTGCTCACTCGGGTTGGCCAGCAAGGCGGCAATGGCCTGATCCAGACTTTGGGCGGCGCTGAGCGAGTCACTGTACACGGCCTGGGCGATATCGGCGTAGTGCTCCACCACCTGATCCTGGGTGACGGCGGGGTGGTTGGTCTGGGCGCAGGCGCTTAGCAGGCCAGCGATGGAAGCGGCGAGGGCAAGTTTGCGGAAGTGCATTTAATCATCCTTATGCATTTGAGAATCGTTTTTATTAGCCGGACGATTCTAGCGTCAGAATGGAAAAAGGTGCAAGGGTCTCGCCGTAAAAGCCCGTAGTCGCTGAGGGGATATTGCCCGCATTACCGCCGTTTAATCAGGGTTCATTCGGCGATGGGGGCGATCACCGCTTGCAGCAGGCGCTCGATGTCCTGAGCCGGCAGTCCTACCGACAGGCCGCGTTTACCGCCGGAGACCAGCACGGTGTCGTGGTCACTGGCGGAGGCGTCGAGCACGGTAGTCAGCCGTTTCTTCTGGGCAAACGGGCTGATGCCGCCGACCTTGAAGCCGGTGAGCCGCTCCGCCTTTTGCGGTGGCATCATCTCCAGTTTTTTCACCCCGGCGGCCTTGGCCAGGCGCTTGAGATTGACCTTGCCCGATGACGGCACCAGCGCTACCACGGCGCCCTGTTCACCCTCGGTCAGCAGGGTCTTGAAGACGCGCGTGAGCGGCACCCCCAGCTGCTCGGCGGCGTGGGCGCCAAAGTCGTCCTGGGCGGTGCATTCGTACTGGTACAGGGTAAAGGCGGCCTTGTGCTTTTCCAGAAACAGAATGGCGGGGGTCATGGCGAAGTCCGGTAAACAAATGAAGGGAAAATTATGCAGGGAATGAAAAGGCGTGAAAAGGGCAGGAATCCCGGATTGTAATAATGAATATGCGGTACTGCTGTTCATCGTTTGTTGCACATGATACTTAAAGATGACGGCCACATGAGGTGGCCGTTTTGCTTGTTTAAAGGAGAGTCGTTGCCATGTTGGCCGTGTTAACCCAGTTATTTCCGTTGTGGGCGTTGTTGTTGTCTGTGCTGGCCTTTATGCAGCCGCAGCTGTTTGTGGGCATCAAGGGGCAGATAGTGCCGCTGCTGACCCTGATCATGCTGTGCATGGGCCTGACCCTCAACCTGAACGATTTTCGCCGTGTGATGCAAAACAGAAAGGCGGTGCTGGTGGGGGTGTTGTTACAGTTCTCGCTGATGCCACTGATCGCCCTGCTGGTGGGCCGTGTGCTGGGCTTTGGACCCGAGCTGATGGTCGGCATGCTGCTGGTGGGCAGTGTGGCCGGGGGCACCTCGTCCAACGTGATGTGCTACCTGGCCAAGGGGGATACCGCCCTGTCTATTTCCATGACCGCCATCTCCACCCTGCTGGGTGTGGTGATGACCCCGCTGCTGGTGGATCTGCTGGTAGGCCAGAGTGTGGATGTGCCGGTGCAGTCCATGTTGCTCAGCCTGCTGCAGGTGGTGGTGGCGCCCGTGGTGCTGGGGGTGGTGCTCAATGCCGTGGCCGGCAACCTGGTTCGTCGGGTGGAGCCGGTGCTGCCGCTGCTGTCCATGCTGGCCATCGTATTTATCATCTCCATCGTGGTGGCGCTCAATGCGGAGAAAATGGCACAGATTGGCCCCGTGGTGGCGCTGGCCGTGGTATTGCATAACAGCTGCGGCCTGGTGCTGGGCTACGGGGTTACCGCCATGTTCGGCTTTGACAAGCGGGTCTGCCGCACCATTGCCTTTGAAGTGGGCCTGCAGAACTCCGGGCTGGCCACGGCGCTGGCAATGAAGTTCTTTACCCCCGCCGCCGCCCTGCCGGGCACCCTGTTCAGCGTCTGGCACAATATTTCCGGCTCCCTGCTGGCGGGTTACTGGAGTAAAAAGCCCGTTGCCGACGCCGCCGTAAACACGCCTGCCAGCGCCTGATTAGGTAATAACATAAAGACAAAAAATGCCGGGATGTGCCCGGCATTTTGGTTTTGGCTATCGGTGTCAGCCGGTATTTCGCATGCCTGCGGCGATGCCGGCGATGGTAACCATTAGCGCCTGATCCAGCACCGGGTGAATATCACCCTGCTCCCGGGAGCGCTTGAGCAGCTCGGCCTGCAGCACGTTGAGCGGATCGGTATAGGGGTTGCGCAGCTTGATGGATTCCTGAATCCAGGGCTCGTTGGACAGCAGCTCCGATTTTTCCTTCAGTTGCAGCACCAGTTTGGTGCTGGCGCGGAGCTCGTCCCGCAGCCGTTTGCCCAGCGGCTTGAGCTCCTCGGGCACCAGTACGCTGTCGTAATAGGCGGCCAGGCCGAGATCGGCCTTGAGGAACACCATTTCCAGCATGTCGAGGCGGGCCCGAAAGAAGGGCCAGCCCTGGTTCATGGCACGGAGGGTGGCTTCGTGGCCGTCTTCCACCACCTTTTCCAACCCCTTGTGGGCGCCCAGCCAGGCCGGCAGCATCAGCCGGTTCTGGGTCCAGGCAAAGATCCAGGGAATGGCGCGCAGGCTTTCCACGCCACCGTTGGGCTTGCGCTTGGCCGGGCGGGAGCCCAGCGGCAGCTTGCCCAGTTCCAGCTCGGGGGTGGCGGCGCGGAAATAGGGCACGAAGTCGGGCTCGCCACGAATGAGTGAGCGGTAATGGGCACAGGATACTTCCGCCATGGCGTTCATCAGCGCCCGCCATTCTGGTTTGGGCTCGGGGGGCGGCAGCAGGTTGGCCTCGAGCACGGCACTGGCGTAAATGGCCAGGCTGTCGATGGCCACCTGGGGCAGGCCGAACTTGAAGCGAATCATCTCGCCCTGCTCGGTGACTCGCAGCCCCCCCAGGGTAGAGCCCGGCGGCTGGGCCAGAATGGCCTGGCGGGCCGGGCCGCCCCCCCGGCCCAGGCTGCCGCCGCGGCCGTGGAACAGGGTCAGGGCCACCTTTTCCTTCGCGCTGATGGCCACCAGTTTTTCCATGGCGCTGTACTGGGCCCAGCCCGCGGCCATCATACCGGCGTCCTTGGCGGAGTCGGAATAGCCGATCATCACGTACTGGCGGCCCTGCATATAACCCCGGTACCAGGGCAGTTGATACAGCCGTTCGATCACGGCGGCGCCGTGGTTGAGATCGTCCAGGGTTTCAAACAGCGGCGCCACCGGCAAGGTAAAGTCGACCCCGCATTCCTTCAGCAGCAGCTGCACCGCCAGTACGTCCGACGGTTCGCCGGCCATGGAGATGATGTAGATGCCAAAGGCATCCCGCGGATGACGGGAAATCACTCGGCAGGTATCGAGCACTTCCCGAGTGTCGTCGGAAGGCTGCCACTGACGCGGCAGCAGCGGTCGGCGGGAGTTGAGCTCGTTAAGCAGAAACGCCTGCTTGTCGGCCTCGCTCCATTCGGCGTAGTCGCCCAGCCCCAGGTAGCGGGTGATTTCGGCCAGGGCCTGGGTATGGCGCTCGCCGTCCTGGCGAATGTCGAGCTTGAGCAGGTGAATGCCGAAACAGGCCACCTTGCGGATCACATCCAGCAGCAGGCCGTCGGCAATCTTGTTCAGGCCGCATTCCTGCAGTGAGCGATAGCACAGCTCCAGGGGCCGGCGCAGCTGCTCGCTGTCGGTGATCAGATCCCGGGCATCGGTCTTCTGGCCCTGCACTCGAGCGTTGAGGTGCAGCAGGGTCTCACGCAGATCTTCTCGCAGCCGGCGCAGCACCGCCCGATAGGGCTCGTCGTGTTCGCCGCTTTCGATATAGAGCTCACGGCTGGCCTCGGACATCGACAGCTCCGACACCAGCTCCTGAATGTCATTGAGGAACAGCGAGCTGGCCATCCAGCGGCCCAGCAGCAGCACCTCTTCGGTGACCTTGGCGGTGACGAAGGGGTTGCCGTCGCGGTCGCCGCCCATCCAGGAGGTAAAGCGCACCGGCGCCGCGTCCAGGGGCAGGCGCTCGCCCAGTTCGTGTTCCAGGCGCTCGTCGAGCTGGCGCAAAAAGCGGGGCAGGGCGGGCCAGAGGCTGTTTTCAATGACGGCAAAGCCCCATTTGGCTTCATCCACCGGGGTGGGGCGCTGGGCGCGGATTTCGTTGCTGTGCCAGGCTTGGGTGATCAGCTGATCCACCCGGGCCAGCAGGCCGGCCTTTTCTTCTTCCGGTAGCTCCAGCTCCAGCGCCGCCAGGCAGTCGTTAAGCTGGACATGCTTGTGAATAAAGGTGCGGCGGGTTACCTCGGTGGGATGGGCGGTCAACACCAGATCGATGTCGAGTGAGGCAACCGCATCGCGAATGTCCGCTTCGCTGACGTTGGCTCCCTTCAGCCGCTCAAACACCTGATCGAGGGGGTTGGGGCCGGCGTCCTGACGATAGCCCCGGGAAATGGTGTGAAACTGCTCGGCCACGTTGGCCAGGTTGAGAAACTGACTGAAGGCGCGGGCCACCGGCAGCAGCTCGTCATCGCTCAGTTGCTTGAGGGTGGTCAGCAACTGCTGCTGATCCTCGTCATTGCCCTGGCGGGCCGACTTGGCCAGCTGGCGAATGGTTTCTATCTTGTCGAGAAAGGCCTGTCCGTGATGCTCGCGAATGGCATCGCCCAGCAATTGACCCAGCAGGCCCACATTGGCCCTGAGTGCCGCATGATTATCCATATCTGCCTCTTTTGTCAGTTTATTACAAAATGGTCACGTTTCCGTGTTTCATTCAGCCAGCTTTCCCGCAGGCGGTCAATGCTGCGGCATGCCGCAGCTCACATTTTGTAATTTAGTTACTTAAGCAGAAGCGACTCACCAGGCGTTGCAGCACCGCTACCGTGGGTTGGACGAAAGACAGGTCCAGGTATTCGTCGGGCTGGTGGGCCTGGGCGATATGGCCGGGGCCGAGCACTATGGTCTGGCAGCCCAGCTGATTGATAAAGGGGGCTTCGGTGCAGTAGTTCACCGCTTCCGCCGGGTGGCCGGTCAGTTCGGCGGCGGCGCGCACCAGCTCGGCGTCTGGATCGGTGCCGTAGGGCGGAATGGGCTCGTGCAGGTGGGTCAACTCCAGGGCATCGGGGTATTGCTCCTTGATCGGGGCCAGGGCATGGTGTAGCAGGCCGAGCAGTTCGTCGGGGCCCACGCCGGGAATGGGACGCATGTCAAAGTGCAGCTCGCAGCAGGCGCAGATGCGGTTGGGGCTGTCGCCGCCGTGAATATGGCCCAGGTTGAGGGTGGGCTGGGGCACCTTGAAATGGGGGTTGGCGTATTTTTCTTTCAGCTGGCGCTGCAGGTCCAGCAGCCGGCCCATCACCTGATTCATGATCTCCAGGGCGTTGACGCCGTTGGCGGGATCCGAACTGTGGCCGCTTTTGCCGGTGACGCGAATGGCTTCCGACATATGGCCCTTGTGCATCATCACCGGCACCAGGCCGGTAGGCTCGCCGATCACCGCGTAGTCGGGCTTGATCGCCATGGCGCTGGCAATGGCACGGGCGCCGGCCATGGTGGTTTCCTCATCGGCGGTGGCGAGAATGCGAATGGGCTTGTCGAGCTTGCTTAGGTCCATGTCTTTCAGCGCTTCCACAATAAAGGCAAAGAAGCCCTTCATGTCGATGGTGCCCAGGCCATAGATGCGGTTGCCTTCTTCGGTAAGCTTGAAGGGGTCCTTGTTCCAGCGGCCCGGATCAAAGGGCACGGTGTCGGTGTGGCCGGCCAGCAGCAGGCCGCCATCGCCCTGGCCTTTGGTGGCCAGCAGGTTGAATTTGCCCGGCAGGTCGGGCAGCTCGGTGATTTCCACCTCAAAGCCGAGCTGGCTGAACCAGTCACCCAGCAGGCGAATCACCTGCTCGTTGCTCTGATCCCAGCTGCTGTCGGTGCTGCTGATGGAAGGCAGCGCGATGATGTCTCGGTACATGTCCAGCAGGTTGAATGATGCCATGGGGCCTCCGTCAAAGTTCATTCAAATTTAAATTCAACACAATTGCATAAATATGTTTTTGTTGCTAGTCTGCCGTTCAGTCAATATTCGGTAACCGGTGGTGATTTTTGGCCCTGCATCCTGCTTGCCCGCCAAAGGGCGATGATGGCGCCACACCGTTTTGCCTCAGGGTGACACAGGCCCTGCTAACACGCTAGGCTGACGCCTGCATATTTATAACGAGCTGAATCGAGATTACGGACGCGACCATGTTGAAAGCTGCAATCATAGGTGCCAGTGGTTACACCGGCGCCGAGCTGGCCGGACTGATCCACGGCCATCCCCACCTGGAACTGGCCGGACTCTATGTGTCCGAGGGCAGTCAGGATGCCCACAAGCCCTTTGCCAGCCTGCACCCGCGCTGGCGTGGCGTGATCGATTTGCCGCTGCTGCCGCTGGATGACGAAGCCCTGAGCCGCATTCATACTGAAGCCGATCTGGTGCTGCTGGCCACCGCCCACGAAGTGAGCCACGATCTGGCCCCGGGCTTTCTGGCCAAGGGCCTGCCGGTATTTGACCTGTCCGGTGCCTTTCGCGTGCCCGGTGAGGGCTTTTACGACAAGTTCTACGGTTTTGCCCACCAGCATACCGACTGGCTGGCCAATGCCGCCTACGGTCTGGCGGAATGGAACCAGGACGCCATTCGGGCCGCCAGCCTGATCGCCGTGCCCGGTTGCTACCCCACCGCTTCCCTGAGTGCGCTCAAGCCGCTGGAGCAGGCCGGGCTGATTGCCGACGGCAACCGCCCCATCATCAGCGCCGTGTCCGGCGTCAGCGGTGCCGGCCGTAAGGCCAGTATGGCCAACAGTTTTTGTGAAGTCAGCCTCAAGCCCTACGGCGTGTTCAACCACCGCCATCAGCCCGAGATCAGCCATCATCTGGGCACCCAGGTGGTGTTCCAGCCGCATCTGGGCAACTTTATTCGCGGCATTCTGGCTACCGTCTATGTGCAGCTGAAGGACGACGTTACCGACGAACAGATTGCCGCCGCCTACCACCAGGCCTACGACGGCCAGCGCATTGTGCGGCTGGCGGGGCAGTGGCCCCAGATCAACGACGTGGCGGGAACGCCCTTCTGCGATCTGCACTGGAGCCGGGACGGCAACCAGCTGATCGTGGTATCGGCCATCGACAATCTGCTGAAGGGCGCCGCCAGTCAGGCCATTCAGTGCATCAACATTCATCAGGGATTCTCGCCGCTGGCGGGTCTGGTCAAGGAGTAACAACGCATGTCTGAGCAACAACCGCTGGTGGTTAAACTGGGTGGCACCCTGCTGGAAAGCGACAAGGCGCTGGAAGCGCTGTTTTCCACCCTGAAAGCCTTTGTGAACGAATCCAACCGCCAACTGGTGCTGGTGCACGGTGGTGGCGTGCTGGTGGACAATCAGCTCAAGGCCATGGGCCTGACCTCCACCAAGAAAAACGGCCTGCGGGTGACCCCCTTTGAGCAGATTCCGGTGATCGCCGGCGCCCTGGCCGGCACCGCCAACAAGCTGCTGCTGGCCCAGGCCATTGCCCACGAGATTCCGTCCGTGGGCCTGTGCCTGGCCGACGGCGGCCTGTGCCGGGTCAGTCAGCTGGATCCCGAGCTGGGTGCGGTGGGCCAGATTGAAGGTGGCGACGCCACCCTGGTGACCAGCCTGCTAAGCGGCGGTTTCCTGCCCATCGTCAGCTCCATCGGCATTACCTTTGATGGCAAGCTGATGAACGTCAATGCCGATCAGGCCGCCACCGCCATTGCCGAAATTCTCGATGCCGAGCTGGTAATGCTGTCTGACGTCAGCGGCATTCTCGACGGCAAGGGTCAGCGTATTGCCCACCTGACCGAGGCCGATGCCTTTGAACTGATGGACAAGAACATCATCAAGGACGGCATGGCGGTCAAGGTCAAGGCGGCGCTCAAGGCTACCAAGACCCTGGGCCGGCCGGTGGCCGTGGGCAGCTGGCGTTACCCGGAGCAGCTGCTGTCGTTGCTGGCCGGTGAGTCCGAGCACGGCACCCGTATTTCTCATTAAGGAAGCCCCATGCAGCATTTACTGAGCCTGAAGGACTACAGCAAGGAGCAGATCGAGCAGATCCTCGAGCTGGCCAAAGACGTCAAGGCCAATCCGACCAAGTACGCCGAGGCCCTCAAGGGCAAGAGCGTGGTGACCCTGTTTGAGAAGCCGTCGTTGCGTACTCGGGTGACCTTTGACATCGGCGTGAACAAGCTGGGCGGCCATGCCGTGTACCTGGACAGCCAGAATGGCGCCATGGGCAAGCGGGAAACCGTGCAGGACTTCGCCGCCAACCTGTCGCGCTGGTGCGACGCCATCGTGGCCAGGGTCTACGACCACCAGACCCTGGTGGAGATGACCGAGCACGCCTCCGTGCCGGTGATCAACTCCCTGTGCAACCTCTATCACCCGTGTCAGGCGCTGGCGGACTTTCTGACCATCTCCGAGCACTTTGATGATCTGAGCCAGGTGCACCTGGCCTATGTGGGTGACGGCAACAATGTGACCCACTCGCTGCTGCTGTGCGGCGCCATTCTGGGCACCACCGTCACCGCGGTGAGCCCCCGTGGCCACAACGTGGACGCGCAGATCCTGAAGGAAGCCGAGGCTCTGGCCGCCGTCAGCGGCGCCAAAATTCGAGTGACCGACAGCCTGGACGATATTGACGGGGTGGACGTGATCTATACAGACACCTGGGTCTCCATGGGTGATAATACGCCGCTGGAGCAGGTGAAGGAGATCTACATGCCTTACCAGATCAACCAGGCCCTGCTCGACAAAACCGGAGCAAAAAAGGTGCTGCATTGCCAGCCCGCCCACAGGGAGTGGGAAATCACTTCCGAGGTCATGGATGGCCCAGCCTCCCTGATCCTCGACCAAGCCGAAAACCGCATGCACGCCCAGAACGCCGTGCTGCTGACATTGATGAAGGGATAATTGTTAATGAGCCAATTCAAAAAGATCGTGCTGGCCTATTCCGGCGGCCTGGATACCTCCGCCATCATTCCGTGGCTGAAGGAAAACTACGAAGGATGTGAAGTGGTGGCGTTCGTGGCCGATGTGGGTCAGGGCGCGGAAGATCTGGAAGGCGTGGAAGAAAAGGCCATCGCTTCCGGTGCGTCCAAGTGCATCGTGGCCGATCTGAAAGACGAATTTGTCAGCGACTACGTTTACCCCACCCTGACCACCGGCGCCATCTACGAAGGCACCTACCTGCTGGGTACCTCCATGGCCCGTCCGGTGATCGCCAAGGCCATGGTGGAAGTGGCCCTGGCCGAAGGCGCCGACGCCATCTCCCATGGCTGTACCGGCAAGGGTAACGACCAGGTACGCTTTGAAGGCGCCGTGGCCGCCCTGGCCCCGCAGCTGGCCGTGATCGCCCCGTGGCGGATCTGGGATATGCGCAGCCGTGAAGACCTGCTCGACTACCTGGCCGAGCGCAACATCAAGACCACCGCCAGCGCCACCAAGATCTATTCCCGTGACGCCAACGCTTGGCACATCTCCACCGAAGGTGGCGAGCTGGAAAGCACCTGGAACGAGCCGTCCGAACAGGCCTGGACCTGGACCGTGTCGCCCGAGCAGGCTCCGGACAAGGCCGAAACCGTGTCGCTGACCGTAGAAAAGGGCCGCATCGTGGCCGTGGACGGCAACGCCATGACCCCGTATCAGGTGCTGACCCACCTGAACGAGCGCGCCGCCAAGCATGGCGTGGGCCGGGTGGATATCGTGGAAAACCGTCTGGTGGGCATGAAGTCCCGCGGTTGCTATGAAACTCCCGGTGGCACCGTGATGATGGCTGCCCTGCGCGCCATTGAAGAGCTGGTGCTGGACAAGCCGACCCGCGCCTGGCGCGAAAAGGTGGGCGCCGAGTTTTCCCACCTGGTGTACGACGGCCGCTGGTTCACCCAGCTGTGCAAGGGCCTGCTGGCCTCTGCCGAAGCCATTGCCGAAGACGTATCCGGTGAAGTGGTACTGAAGATGTACAAGGGCCAGGTGACCGCTATTCAGAAGCAGTCTCCCAACAGCCTGTACTCCGAAGAGTTCGCCACCTTTGGCGCGGACGAGGTGTACGATCAGAGCCATGCCGAAGGCTTTATCCGTCTTTACTCTCTGGCCAGCCGCATCAAGGCGCTGAAAGACCAGCAGAAGTGATGGAATAAAAAAGGGGGCCCTTTGGCCCCTTTTTTATCCAGCTTTAAGCTATAAGCTGTCAGCTGTAAGAAAAAACACGATATATTCACCATTTTTACAGCCATGCCGTACCGGCGGGCGGAAGACATTATCTTCCAGCCACTCGGGCTGCTGATAGCTTACAGCTTAAGGCTGATAGCTATGTTTTAGATAGGAGTAACAGAATTATGGCACTTTGGGGTGGACGTTTTACTCAGGCCGCGGATACCCGCTTTAAGCAGTTCAACGACTCGCTGCGGTTCGATTACCGGCTGGCTGAGCAGGACATTGTGGGCTCGGTAGCCTGGTCCCGTGCCCTGGCCAAGGTGGGCGTGTTGACTGCCGAGGAGCAGCAGCGGCTGGAACAGGCGCTGAACGAACTGAAAGCGCGGGTGGTGGCCGATCCGGAGCAGATCCTGAAATCCGACGCGGAAGACATTCACTCCTGGGTGGAAGGGGAGCTGATTGCCGCCGTGGGTGATCTGGGCAAGAAGCTGCACACCGGCCGCAGCCGCAACGATCAGGTCGCCACCGATCTCAAGCTGTGGTGCAAGGCCCAGGTACCGCTGCTGCTGGAAAAAATCGATGCCCTGCAAAACCAGCTGGTGACCGTGGCCCGGGAGCAGCAGGGCACCGTGCTGCCCGGTTACACCCATCTGCAGCGCGCCCAGCCGGTGACCTTCTCGCACTGGTGCCTGGCCTATGTGGAAATGCTGGAGCGGGATTACAGCCGTCTGCAGGACGCCGCTGCCCGCCTGAACACCTGTCCGCTGGGCTCCGGCGCCTTGGCCGGCACCGGCTTTCCGGTAGACCGCTTTGAACTGGCGACGTCCCTCGGCTTTGACGGCCCCACCCGCAACAGCCTGGACTCGGTCTCCGATCGGGATCACGTGCTGGAGCTGATCAACTGCGCCGTCAACTCCATGATGCACCTGTCCCGCTTTGCCGAAGATCTGATCTTTTACAACTCCGGTGAGGCCGGCTTCCTCGAGCTGTCCGACGCCGTGACCTCCGGCTCTTCCCTGATGCCCCAGAAGAAAAACCCGGATGCGCTGGAGCTGATCCGCGGCAAGACCGGCCGGGTGTTCGGCGCCTACGCCGGCATGATGATGACCCTGAAGGCCCTGCCGCTGGCTTACAACAAGGACATGCAGGAAGACAAGGAAGGTCTGTTCGACGCCCTCGACACCTGGTACGACTGCCTGGAAATGTCCGAGATGGTGCTGCACGATCTCAAGGTCAACGAAGACAAGACTCGGGAAGCGGCCCAGGGCGGCTACTCCAACGCCACCGAAATGGCCGACTACCTGGTGTCCAAGGGCATTCCGTTCCGGGAAGCCCACCACATTGTGGGTGCCATAGTAGTGCACGCCATCGGCAAGAAACTGCCGATGGAAGAGCTGCCGTTGGAAGACTTCAAACAGTTTAGCGACGTGATTGAAGACGACGTCTACCCGCGCCTGACTCTGGAGTCCAGCCTGGCCAGCCGCTGTGCCCTGGGTGGCGTGGCCCCGGAGCAGGTGGAAGTGGCCCTGACCAACGCCGAGCAGCACCTTCAGGCTCGCCGGTAAGCTTCATTATCACGACATGCACCAAAGAGCCCGTAAGGGCTCTTTTTGGATCTTTATTTCCCACTCCTGCCGCTCCACTCCTCTCGCTTGTCACTGGTTAAAAAATAACAGAGCAGACTTGCAACACGGCACCATTACCGTATAATGCCGCTCGCTTGGTTAACTTTACCAAGTAGCCGAAAGGCTTCGGTCAGGTAGCTCCTGACCCATTACAGGCCCCCGATATGGTGGGCACCGTTGTTAAATCGCACCCCCTCTTTATTTAAAAGAGCAGGCGGTGTTGATTTTATGTTCTTTATCCAATTGGAGCTCTGGTAATGCAGAACCAAAGAATTCGTATCCGCCTGAAGGCGTTCGATCATCGCCTGATCGACCAGTCTACTGCGGAGATCGTAGAAACTGCCAAGCGCACCGGCGCCCAGGTTCGCGGTCCCATCCCGCTGCCGACTCGCAAAGAGCGCTACACCGTACTGGTATCTCCACACGTGAACAAAGATGCACGTGATCAGTACGAAATTCGTACTCACAAGCGTCTGGTCGACATCGTTGAGCCCACCGACAAAACTGTCGATGCGCTGATGCGTCTGGATCTGGCTGCTGGCGTAGACGTCCAGATCAGCCTGGGCTAATAACGGAAAGAGGTTTTATCAATGGCAATCGGTCTAGTAGGTCGTAAGCTGGGTATGACCCGTGTCTTCACCGAAGACGGCGTGTCCATCCCGGTCACCGTTATCGAAGTAGATGCCAACCGTGTTACCCAGGTGAAAACACTGGAACAGGATGGCTATGCTGCCATCCAGGTGACCGCTGGCACCAAGAAAGCTAACCGCATCACCAAGCCGGAAGCTGGCCACTTCGCCAAAGCCGGTGTTGAAGCGGGTCGCGGTCTGTGGGAATTCCGCCTGGGTGAAGGCGAAGGCGACAGCATCGAAGTTGGTGCCGAGCTGAAAGTCGACATCTTTGCTGATGTCAAGAAAGTAGACGTTACCGGTACTTCCAAGGGTAAAGGTTTCGCTGGTGCTGTTAAGCGCTGGAACTTCCGCACTCAGGACATGACTCACGGCAACTCTCTGTCTCACCGTGCTCCGGGTTCTATTGGTCAGAACCAGACTCCGGGTCGCGTGTTCAAGGGCAAGAAAATGGCCGGTCACATGGGTGCTGAGCGGGTAACCACTCAGAACCTGGAAGTGGTTCGCGTTGATGTTGATCGTAACCTGCTGCTCATCAAAGGTGCAGTCCCGGGTGCGACTAACGGCAACGTCATCGTTAAACCTGCCGTTAAAGCGTAACGTCTGAGGAGATAGTAATGGAATTGGTAATGAAAGACGCGCAAGGCGCTCTTGAAGTTTCCGAAACTACCTTCGGGCGTGAGTTCAACGAAGCTCTGGTGCATCAGGTTGTTGTGGCCTATGCCGCCGGTGCTCGTCAAGGTACTCGTGCTCAGAAGACCCGTTCCGAAGTGTCCGGCGGCGGCAAGAAGCCGTGGCGCCAGAAGGGCACCGGCCGGGCCCGTGCCGGTACCATCCGCTCTCCGATTTGGCGTTCCGGTGGTGTGACTTTTGCAGCCAAGCCGCAAGATCACAGCCAGAAGGTCAACAAGAAGATGTACCGTGGTGCCATCAAGAGCATCCTGTCTGAACTGGTACGTCAAGAGCGTCTGATCGTGGTAGAGAAGTTCGGTGTGGAAGCGCCGAAGACCAAAGAACTGGTTGCCAAGCTGAAGCAGTGGGATCTGAACGACGTTCTGATCATCACCGGCGAAGTGGACGAGAACCTGTTCCTGGCCGCCCGCAACCTGTACAAGGTTGACGTGCGTGACGTGGCCGGTATCGACCCGGTTTCTCTGATCGCGTTCGACAAGGTACTGGTAACTGCCGACGCAGTTAAGCAAATCGAGGAGATGCTGGCATGATCCGTGAAGAGCGTATTCTGAAAGTTCTGAAGGCGCCGCATATCTCTGAAAAAAGCACCATGGTTGCCGAGAAGACCAACACCATCGTGTTCAAGGTCGCCAAGGATGCTACCAAAGCCGAAGTTAAGGCTGCGGTCGAGAAGCTGTTCGAAGTTGAAGTTAAAGATGTTCGCACTCTGCTGGTAAAGGGTAAAACCAAGCGTACCGGCATGCGTGTTGGCCAGCGTTCCGATTGGAAAAAGGCCTACGTGACCCTGAAAGAAGGTCAGGACATCGACTTCATCGGCGGTGCCGAGTAAGAGAGGAGTAATTCAAAATGGCAATCGTAAAATGTAAGCCTACTTCTCCGGGTCGCCGTCATGTCGTCAAGATCAGCAACCCGGAACTGTACAAAGGCAAGCCGTTTGCAGCCCTGCTGGACAAAAAGTCCAAGTCTGGTGGCCGCAACAACAACGGTCGCATCACCACCCGTCACATCGGTGGTGGTCACAAGCAGCACTACCGTATCATCGACTTCAAGCGCAACAAGGACGGTATTCCGGCCAAGGTTGAGCGTCTTGAGTATGATCCGAACCGCTCTGCCAACATCGCTCTGGTGCTGTACGCAGACGGTGAGCGTCGTTACATCCTGGCCCCGAAAGGCGTTCAGGCTGGCGATCAGCTGTTCTCCGGTGACGCTGCTCCGATCAAGGCCGGCAACTGCCTGCCGATGCGCAACATTCCCGTGGGCTCTACCGTTCACGCGATTGAAATGAAGCCTGGCAAAGGCGCGCAGATCGCCCGTTCCGCCGGTACTTACGCCCAGATCCTGGCTCGCGAAGGCAACTACGTGACCCTGCGTCTGCGCTCTGGTGAAGTGCGCAAGGTGCTGGCCGAATGCCGTGCCACCCTGGGTGAAGTTGGCAACGCTGAGCACATGCTGCGTCAGCTGGGTAAAGCCGGTGCACAGCGCTGGCGTGGTGTTCGCCCGACCGTACGTGGTGTGGCGATGAACCCGGTAGACCACCCGCACGGTGGTGGTGAAGGTCGTACCTCTGGTGGCCGTCACCCGGTTACCCCCTGGGGTAAACCGACCAAGGGCGCCAAGACCCGTAAAAACAAGCGTACCGACAAGTTCGTGGTACGTCACCGTAACAAGTAATAGTTTTTTAGAGGTATCACCATGCCACGTTCTCTCAAGAAAGGTCCGTTTATCGACCTGCACTTGCTGAAGAAGGTAGAGAAAGCGGTGGAAAGCGGGGATAAAAAGCCAATTAAAACCTGGTCCCGTCGTTCAATGATCATTCCGAACATGATCGGTTTGACCATCGCTGTCCATAATGGTCGTCAGCACGTACCTGTCTACGTTTCCGATGAAATGATCGGTCACAAGCTGGGTGAATTTGCACCGACTCGTACTTATCGCGGCCATGTCGCTGATAAGAAGGCCAAGAAGCGTTAAGGGGTAAAAGATGGAAGCTATAGCTAAACACCGCTTTGCTCGTACTTCTGCCCAGAAGGCGCGCCTGGTAGCCGATCAAGTTCGCGGCTTGTCCGTAGACAAGGCACTGAATGTCCTGGCGTTCAGCCCCAAAAAGGCTGCCGTTCTGGTCAAGAAGGTACTGGAATCTGCCATTGCTAATGCCGAGCACAACGAAGGTGCGGATATCGATGAGCTGAAGGTGACCAAGATCTTCGTTGACGAAGGTCCCACCATGAAGCGTATTCGTCCTCGTGCCAAGGGCCGCGCGGACCGTATCATGAAGCGTACCAGCCACATCACTGTGGTTGTGTCCGACCGCTAAGAGGCTAGGAGATAAGCAATGGGCCAGAAAGTACACCCGAATGGTATTCGCTTAGGTATCACCAAGCCTTTTAATTCGACCTGGTTTGCGAATACCAAGGACTTCGCTGACAACCTGCACAGCGATTTTCAGGTACGTCAGTTCCTCAACAAGGAACTGAAGAACGCCTCCGTTTCTCGCGTCGTTATCGAGCGTCCGGCCAAGAGCATCCGTGTGACCATTCACACCGCTCGTCCCGGCGTGGTTATCGGCAAGAAAGGCGAAGACGTTGAAAAACTGCGCAAGCACGTCGCCAAACTGGCTGGCGTACCTGCTCAGATCAACATTTCCGAAGTGCGTAAGCCTGAGCTCGACGGTCAGCTGGTTGCCGATTCCATCGCGTCCCAGCTGGAGCGTCGCGTAATGTTCCGTCGTGCCATGAAACGCGCGGTTCAGAACGCCATGCGCATTGGCGCCAAGGGCATCAAGGTAGAAGTGAGCGGTCGTCTGGGCGGCGCTGAAATCGCGCGTACCGAATGGTACCGTGAAGGTCGTGTGCCTCTGCACACCCTGCGTGCCGACATCGATTACGCAACTTCTGAAGCATCTACCACTTACGGCATCATTGGCGTGAAGGTTTGGATCTTCAAGGGTGAGGTACTGGGCGGCCTGCAGGCCGTTGCTCAAGAGCCTCAAGCCCCGTCCAAGCCCAAGCGCAAAGGCCGCGGTAAGTAAGGAGACTCGGATATGTTGCAACCAAAACGTACGAAATTCCGTAAAGTCCACAAAGGCCGTAACCGCGGTGTGGCGACCTCAGGTAACCAGGTATCCTTTGGTTCCTTTGGTCTGAAAGCGACCACTCGTGGACGTATCACTGCTCGCCAGATCGAAGCAGCGCGTCGTGCCATGACTCGTCACGTCAAGCGTCAGGGCAAGATCTGGATCCGTATCTTCCCGGACAAGCCGATTACCGAGAAGCCCCTGGAAGTACGTATGGGTAAAGGTAAGGGTAACGTGGAGTACTGGGTAGCACAGATCCAGCCGGGTCGTGTTCTGTACGAAATGGATGGCGTACCGGAAGCGCTGGC
This sequence comes from Oceanimonas doudoroffii, assembly GCF_002242685.1. Lineage (NCBI taxonomy): Bacteria > Pseudomonadati > Pseudomonadota > Gammaproteobacteria > Aeromonadales > Aeromonadaceae > Oceanimonas > Oceanimonas doudoroffii. Next base: position 9,790 of record NZ_NBIM01000004.1, on the reverse strand, counting down.
TCGTGAAGCCTTCGCCCTGGCTGCTGCCAAACTGCCCGTAAGAACCACTTTTGTAACTCGGACGGTGATGTGATGAAAGCACAAGATCTGCGTGAGAAGAGTGTTGAAGAGCTGAACCAGGAGCTGCTGAACCTGCTGCGTGAACAGTTCAACCTGCGCATGCAAGCGAGCACTGGCCAGCTGGCTCAGACTCACAACCTCAAAACGGTACGTCGCGACATCGCGCGTGTTAAGACTGTTCTGAATGAAAAGGCAGGTGCCTAAGATGAGCGAACAAACCATTCGTACTCTGCAGGGCCGTGTAGTCAGCGACAAGATGGACAAGTCCATCACTGTGGCTATCAACCGCTTCGTGAAGCACCCGATCTACGGGAAGTACATCAAGCGTACTACCAAACTGCACGTTCATGATGAGAACAACGAGTGCAAGGCCGGCGACGTCGTGACCATTCGCGAATGCCGTCCTCTGTCCAAGACCAAGTCCTGGACCCTGGTAAAAATCATTGAGCGTCCGGTCAAGGCCTAACGTTCTCTGATATACTAACCCGGTCAAACGGCCCAGCGATGGGCCGTTTGTTTTTTACGCTACCTTTTCGGGATTGGCAGTGCTATAATGCCGCGCCTTCTTTGGCAGCCAACATGCCCTGAAAGGGGTTTTAACGTAGTAATTTTAGCGGAGCACTAACATGATCCAAATGCAAAGTATGCTGGACGTGGCCGACAACTCCGGCGCGCGCAGCGTAATGTGTATTAAGGTCCTGGGTGGTTCGCACCGCCGTTACGCCGGCATCGGCGACATCATCAAAGTTACCGTTAAGGAAGCAATTCCGCGCGGTAAGGTTAAAAAAGGTGATGTAATGAACGCGGTGGTCGTACGCACCCGTAAAGGCGTTCGTCGTCCGGACGGCTCTGTCATCCGTTTCGACCGTAATGCGGCCGTGATTCTTAACAACAATCACCAGCCGATCGGTACTCGTATTTTTGGCCCGGTGACTCGTGAGCTTCGTTCTGAGAAGTTCATGAAGATTGTTTCACTGGCACCTGAAGTACTGTAAGGAGTCAAACGATGGCAGCTAAAATCCGTCGCGATGACGAAGTCATCATTCTTACCGGCAAGGACAAGGGCAAGCGTGGCACTGTCACCCAGGTCCTGACCGAGGAAGGTAAGGTTCTCGTCTCTGGTATCAACATGGTCAAGAAGCACCAGAAGCCCGTGCCCCAACTGGGTCAGGCTGGCGGCATCATCGACCAGGAAGCACCGATTGACGTATCTAACGTAGCGCTGTTCAACTCTGCCTCTGGCAAGGCTGACCGCGTAGGTTTCCGGATTGAAGACGGCAAAAAAGTCCGTTTCTTCAAATCCACCGGCGAACTTGTGAAGTAATTGGAGTAATACGATGGCGAAACTGCATGATTACTACAACGAAACTGTAGTAAATGAACTGAAAAGCCAGTTCGGGTACAAGTCTATCATGCAAGTCCCTCGGATTGAGAAAATCACCCTGAACATGGGTGTGGGTGAAGCCCTGGCTGATAAAAAGATCCTGGATAATGCTGCTGCCGATCTGGCCGCCATTTCCGGTCAAAAGCCGCTGGTCACCAAAGCTCGTAAATCCGTTGCTGGCTTCAAAATCCGTGAAGGCTACCCCATTGGTTGTAAAGTAACTCTGCGCGGCGAGCGTATGTGGGAGTTCCTGGAGCGTCTGATTTGCATCTCTATCCCCCGGATCCGTGACTTCCGTGGCCTGAACCCTAAGTCGTTCGATGGTCGTGGTAACTACTCCATGGGCGTGCGTGAGCAAATCATCTTCCCTGAAATCGATTATGACAAGGTAGATCGTGTACGTGGTCTGGATATCACCATCACTACCACTGCCCAGTCAGACGAAGAAGGTCGTGCTCTGCTGGCTGCCTTTGACTTCCCATTCCGTAAGTAAGGTGTAGGGTTATGGCAAAACAATCAATGAAAGCTCGCGAAGTCAAGCGCGCAAAGCTGGTTGCCAAATATGCAACCAAGCGTCAGGCACTGAAAGACATCATTTCCGACGTCAAGACTTCTGATGAAGACCGTTGGGACGCAGTGCTCAAGCTGCAGCAACTGCCCCGTGACGCAAGCCCCTCTCGTCAGCGTAACCGCTGCAACATCACCGGTCGTCCGCACGGTTTCCTGCGGAAGTTCGGTTTGAGCCGCATCAAGGTGCGCGAACTGATGATGAAGGGTGAAATTCCGGGCCTGAAGAAGGCTTCTTGGTAAGCGAACACGGGAGTAATACACAATGAGCATGCAAGATCCGATCGCGGATATGCTGACCCGCATCCGCAACGGTCAGGCAGCCAACAAAGTTGCTGTCTCCATGCCTTCCTCCAAGGTCAAGGTAGCGATTGCCAAGGTCCTGAAAGAAGAAGGTTATATCACTGACTACGCTGTCTCTGCTGACGCCAAGGCCGAACTGGAAGTTACTCTGAAGTATTTCCAGGGCACCCCCGTGGTTGAACTGCTGCAGCGTGTAAGCCGCCCCGGTCTGCGCATCTACAAGAAGCGCGACGAACTGCCGAAGGTTATGGCCGGCATGGGTGTGGCCATCGTTTCCACGTCTCAAGGTGTGATGACCGACCGTGCCGCGCGTAAAGCCGGTATGGGTGGTGAGATCATCTGCTACGTTGCTTAAGGAGTAGATATGTCTCGCGTTGCTAAGGCACCTATCGAAATTCCTGCCGGCGTAGAAGTGACGTTGAACGGTCAGGAAATCACCATCAAGGGTGGCAAGGGTACGCTGAACCGTACCATCAATGCCGCCGTTGAAATCAGCCAGAACGACAACCAGTTGACCTTTGCCCCCCGTGAAAACGTGGAAGGCGCCAATGCCCAGGCCGGTACCGCCCGTGCCCTGGTCAACAACATGGTTATCGGTGTTACCCAAGGCTTCGAACGCAAGCTGCAGCTGGTTGGTGTGGGTTATCGTGCTCAGATGAAAGGCAATGCTATTGCCCTGTCTCTGGGTTTCTCTCATCCGGTTGAGCATGCGCTGCCTGAAGGCGTATCCGCTGAGTGTCCTTCCCAGACTGAGATCGTTCTCCAGTCTGCCGACAAGCAGCTGATCGGCCAGGTTGCTGCCAACATTCGTGCGTACCGCAAGCCGGAGCCCTACAAGGGCAAGGGTGTTCGCTACTTTGGCGAGCAGGTTCGCAGCAAAGAGGCTAAGAAGAAGTAAGGTAACACTATGGACAAAAAAGCAGCTCGTATCCGTCGTGCTACCAAAGCACGCAAAAAGATGCTGGAACTGGGTGCTACTCGCCTGGTGGTTCACCGTACTCCGCGCCACATCTATGCCCAGGTTATTGCACCGAACAGCACCGCTGTTCTGGCTTCCGCGTCTACCGTCGAGAAGTCTGTTCGCGAACAGGTGAAATCAACTGGTAACATCGATGCCGCCGCGCTGATCGGTAAAATCATCGCTGAGCGCGCGCTCGAGAAAGGTGTTAAAGAGGTCGCTTTTGACCGTTCCGGTTTCCAATATCACGGTCGTGTAGCCGCCCTGGCTGCTGCTGCCCGTGAAGCTGGTCTTCAGTTCTAAGGGTGGAGTCGAAAATGGCAAAAATCGAAGCTCAAGCCGGTGAACTGCAAGAGAAGCTCATTGCAGTAAACCGTGTATCAAAAGTTGTAAAAGGTGGTCGTATCTTCTCCTTCACCGCTCTGACTGTGGTAGGTGACGGTAACGGTCGCGTTGGTTTTGGTTACGGCAAGGCCCGTGAAGTACCCGCCGCCATTCAAAAGGCGATGGAACAGGCTCGTCGCAACATGCACACCGTTGGCCTGAACAACGGCACCCTGTTCCACCCGGTTAAGGGTCGTCACTCTGGCTCCAACGTGTACATGCAGCCTGCTTCCGAAGGTACCGGTATCATTGCCGGTGGTGCTATGCGCGCCGTTCTGGAAGTGGCCGGCGTGCACAACGTACTGGCCAAGACCTACGGTTCCACCAACCCGAACAACGTAGTTCGCGCTACCATCGACGCTCTGGCTCATATGAAGTCGCCCGAGCAGGTCGCTGCCAAGCGTGGTCTGAGCGTTGACGAAATTCTGGGGTAATGCGCCATGGCTAACAAGACTGTTAAAGTAACTCAGACTCGTAGCTCCATCGGTCGTCTGCCTAAGCACAAGGCAACGCTGCGTGGCCTCGGTCTGCGTCGCATTGGTCACACCGTTGAGCTGGAAGACACAGCTTGCGTACGCGGTATGATCAACAAGGTTTACTACATGGTTAAGGTAGAGGAGTAATCGCATGCGTTTGAATACTCTGTCTCCTGCCGCCGGCTCCAAGCCTTCCGCCAAGCGCGTGGGTCGTGGTATCGGTTCCGGTCTGGGCAAGACCGGCGGCCGCGGCCACAAGGGTCAAAAGTCCCGTTCCGGTGGTAAGGTTCGCAACGGTTTTGAAGGCGGTCAGATGCCGCTGAAACAGCGTCTGCCGAAGTTTGGTTTTACTTCGCGCAAGGCCCTGGTCAGCGCTGAAGTCCGTCTGAGCGAACTGGCGAAAGTTGAAGGCGACGTGGTGGATCTGAACACCCTGAAACAGGCTGGCGTTCTGACCAAGAACATCCAGTTTGCCAAGGTTGTACTGTCCGGTACCATTGACCGTCAAGTGACTGTGGTTGGTCTGGGTGTCACCAAAGGTGCCCGTGCTGCCATCGAAGCCGCCGGCGGTAAAATCGAGGAATAATAAGTACTATGGCCAAGAAACCAGGATTAGAAGCTAAAAACGCACAGGGCGGGCTGAGTGAACTGAAAAGCCGTCTGCTTTTCGTTCTGATCGCGATTGTCGTGTTCCGCGCCGGCTCCTACGTGCCTATTCCTGGTATTGACGCCGCCGTACTTGCCGACTTGTTCCAGCAACAACAGGGTACCATCATTGAAATGTTCAACATGTTCAGTGGTGGCGCCCTGGAACGAGCGTCCATACTGGCGCTGGGGATAATGCCGTATATTTCTGCGTCCATTATCATTCAGCTGCTGACTGTGGTTCACCCTCCCTTGGCCGAGCTCAAGAAGGAAGGTGAAGCGGGTCGCCGCAAAATCAGTCAGTACACTCGGTATGGCACGCTGGTTCTGGGCACCATTCAGGCCATCGGTATTGCCACCGGTCTGCCGAACATGATGCCGGGCTTGGTGATTAATCCAGGTCTTGCTTTCTACTTTACGGCAGTGGTGAGTCTGGTCACCGGCACCATGTTTCTCATGTGGCTGGGTGAGCAGATTACCGAAAGAGGCATTGGTAATGGTATCTCGTTGATTATTTTCACGGGTATTGTTGCCGGCCTGCCTTCGGCCATCGGTGCCACGGCAGAGCAGGCGCGTCAGGGGGAATTGCACATTCTGTTGCTGTTGCTGCTGGCCGTGATCGTGTTTGCTGTGACTTACTTCGTGGTATTTGTTGAACGTGGCCAGCGCCGCATTGTGGTGAACTATGCCAAACGTCAACAAGGCCGCCAGGTGTTCGCGGCACAGAGTACACACCTGCCCCTGAAAGTGAACATGGCGGGGGTTATTCCAGCGATTTTTGCATCCAGCATTATTCTTTTCCCGGGCACCGTGGCCTCTTGGTTCGGTCAGGGCGAAGGGTGGTTTGCCAACCTGCTGCAGGAGCTGTCGCTCACGCTGCAACCCGGCCAGCCGCTGTACGTAATGTTGTATGCCGCTGCCATCATCTTCTTCTGTTTCTTCTATACCGCGCTGGTGTTCAATCCGCGCGAGACGGCAGACAACCTGAAGAAGAGCGGTGCCTTCATTCCGGGTATTCGCCCGGGTGAACAGACAGCGCGCTACATTGATAAAGTAATGACTCGCCTGACCCTGGTCGGTGCTCTGTACATTACCTTTATCTGTCTGGTTCCACAGTTCCTGATGACAGCCTGGAACGTCCAGTTTTACTTTGGCGGAACCTCGCTGTTAATTATTGTGGTCGTCATCATGGATTTCATGGCTCAGGTGCAAACCCACATGATGTCTCATCAGTATGGCGATGTCCTGAGAAAAGCGAACCTGAAGGGCTACAACCGTTAAGGTTCGGTTATTTACGGAGTTAAGCAATGAAAGTCCGTGCTTCCGTTAAGGCTATTTGCCGTAACTGCAAGATCATCAAGCGTCACGGTGTGATTCGCGTGATCTGCACCTCTGACCCCAAGCACAAGCAGCGTCAGGGTTAAGGCTAAAAAAGTTACGGTTTAGCTTGAAAATTGAAGGCAGGCTGGCTAAAGTAGCCAGCCACCTTCGTTAGGTGAAAAGTTCAGCCATTACGTATCCTCGACGGGCTTTGTAATGGCTTTTTATTCGTTAATATGTAGGAGTGCATAGTGGCCCGTATCGCTGGCATTAACATTCCTGACCATAAACATGCCGTCATCGCTTTGACCGCTATTTATGGCGTCGGTCGTACCCGCTCCAAGGCCATCTGCGCCGCAGCCGGTATCGCCGAGAATGTGAAAATTAAAGAATTGGATGAAGCTCAGGTAGAATCTCTGCGTGAGCAAGTGGCCAAGTTCACCGTTGAAGGTGACCTGCGTCGCGAAGTTTCCATGAACATCAAGCGTCTGATGGACCTGGGTTGTTACCGTGGCCTGCGTCATCGTCGCAGCCTCCCCGTTCGCGGTCAGCGCACCAAGACCAATGCTCGTACGCGCAAAGGTCCTCGTAAACCGATCAAGAAATAACGGGAAGGTAGAACATGGCTAAAACTCCGGCTCGTAGCGCTCGCAAGCGCGTCAAAAAGCAGGTGAGCGATGGTATCGCCCACGTTCATGCTTCTTTCAACAACACCATCGTAACCATCACCGACCGTCAGGGTAATGCTCTGTCTTGGGCAACTGCCGGTGGTTCAGGTTTCCGTGGTTCCCGCAAGTCCACCCCGTTCGCAGCCCAGGTTGCTGCCGAGCGTGCCGGTGAAATTGCCAAGGAATACGGCGTTAAGAACCTGGAAGTAATGGTTAAAGGTCCGGGTCCGGGCCGCGAGTCATCCATCCGTGCGTTGAATGCTGCGGGTTTCCGCATCACCAACATCACCGATGTGACTCCCATCCCGCACAACGGTTGTCGTCCTCCCAAGAAGCGCCGCGTATAACGCTTCTTGTAGGATAGTTGGAGAAAGAACATGGCAAGATATCTGGGTCCCAAGCTCAAACTGAGCCGTCGCGAGGGCACTGACCTCTTCCTGAAGTCAGGTGTTCGCGCGATCGATTCAAAATGTAAAATTGATACCGCACCCGGTCAGCACGGCGCTCGCAAGCCCCGTCTGTCCGACTACGGTGTACAGCTGCGTGAAAAGCAAAAAGTTCGTCGTATCTATGGCGTTCTGGAAAAGCAATTCCGCAACTACTACAAAGAAGCTGCGCGCCTGAAAGGCAACACTGGTGAGAACCTGCTGCAGCTGCTGGAAGGTCGTCTGGACAACGTTGTGTACCGCATGGGCTTTGGCGCCACCCGCGCCGAGTCTCGCCAGCTGGTGAGCCACAAGGCCATCATGGTAAACGGTCAGGTTGTTAACATTCCTTCCTTCCAAGTTTCTCCCGAAGACGTAGTCAGCGTTCGCGAGAAGGCCAAGAAGCAAGCCCGGATCAAAGCTTCCCTGGAGCTGTCCGGTCAACGTGAAAAGCCGACTTGGGTAGAAGTTGACGCTACCAACATGCAAGGCACTTACAAGCGCCTGCCTGAGCGTAGCGACCTGTCTGCCGAGATTAACGAACAGCTGATCGTCGAGCTTTACTCCAAGTAAAGCTAGCTTCTAAGAGAGGACACAATGCAGGGTTCTGTAACAGATTTTCTTAAGCCGCGTCTGGTTGATATTGAACAGATCAGCCAGACTCATGCCAAAGTGACTCTCGAGCCGCTGGAGCGTGGCTTTGGTCATACATTGGGTAATGCGCTGCGTCGTATTCTGCTTTCTTCCATGCCAGGCTGTGCCATCACCGAAGTTGAACTCGACGGTGTGCTGCACGAGTACAGCAGCAAGGAAGGTGTCCAGGAAGATATTCTGGAAATCCTGCTCAACCTCAAAGAGGTTGCCATCAAGCTGGAAGGCAAGGACGAGGTTACCCTGTCACTGACCAAAACTGGTGCAGGTCCCGTAACTGCAGGCGACATCACTCATGGTGATGACGTCGAGATCGTTAACCCAGAGCACGTCATCTGTCATCTGACCGGGGACGACGCCGACATCAGCATGCGTCTGAAAGTACAGCGCGGCCGTGGCTATGTTCCTGCCGCCGCCCGCGCTCACACCGAAGACGACGAGCGTCCGATTGGCCGCCTGCTGCTGGATGCGGCCTACAGCCCCGTGGTTCGTATCGCCTACAATGTAGAGGCGGCCCGTGTTGAACAGCGTACCGACCTGGACAAGCTGGTTATCGACATGGAAACCAACGGCACCCTGGATCCGGAAGAAGCCATCCGCCGCGCAGCCACCATTATGGCTGAGCAGCTGGAAGCCTTCGTGGACCTGCGTGACGTCAGCGAGCCGGAAGAGAAAGAAGACAAACCTGAGTTCGATCCTATCCTGCTGCGTCCTGTCGACGATCTGGAACTGACAGTTCGTTCCGCGAACTGTCTGAAGGCAGAAGCGATCCATTACATTGGTGATCTGGTACAGCGTACCGAGGTGGAGCTGCTGAAGACTCCCAACCTGGGTAAAAAATCTCTTACCGAGATTAAAGACGTGTTGGCGTCTCGTGGTTTGTCTCTGGGCATGCGCCTGGAGAACTGGCCGCCTGCCAGCATCGCTGATGAATAAACCGGATCACGGGTTTTACCGATTTAGTTAGGAAGGATTAGGTCATGCGCCATCGTAAGAGTGGTCGTCAACTGAACCGGAACAGCAGCCACCGTCAGGCCATGTTCCGCAACATGGCCAGCTCCTTGGTTCGTCATGAAGTTATCAAGACGACTCTGCCCAAGGCAAAAGAGCTGCGTCGTGTGGTTGAACCTCTGATCACACTGGCCAAGAGCGACAGCGTTGCTAACCGTCGCCTGGCATTTGCCCGCACTCGCGACAGCGAAGTGGTTGGCAAACTGTTCAACGAACTGGGACCTCGCTACCAGGAGCGTCCGGGTGGTTACACCCGCATCCTGAAGTGTGGTTTCCGCGCTGGTGACAACGCCCCTATGGCTTACATTGAGCTGGTAGGTCGCGATGTTGACGCGCAAGAAGCAGCCGCTTCTGAAGAGTAAGCAATAAAAGCCGGGTTCGCCCGGCTTTTTCTTTTTATACCTTTTGCCAGACCGCTTACGTTAAGCTACCGTTTCCTTACTCCTTACTCCTTACTCCTTACTCCTTACTCCTTACTCCTTACTCCTTACTCCTTACTCCTTACTCCTTACTCCTTACTCCTTACTCCTTACTCCTTACTCCTTACTCCTGGTTTTACCCTGGCCTTATGGATTTTTGGTGCAGGGGAGGGGGCTATCCTCTGTTGTAGAAGTAACCAAATAGCATTTTTAAGCCCCTGTCTGTGTATAACTCTGTGGTTAATATGTGCTTTTGCTGGGTTGTTGAGCTGTTGGTGCGAAAGGGCGAGTTTTTTACAAAAAAGCCCTTGCGCAAAATCGGCGGCTCCCTATAATGCGCCCTCACTGACACGGCGGAACACGCCGACGGTCACAAGGGTTGAAACAACACGAAACAAAGTTTGATTCAACGCTTGACGAACACCAAGGATTGCGTAGAATACGCAGCCCTGACCCGCTGAAGGGTCAACGCTCTTTAACAATTTATCAAGCAAACTGTGTGGGCACTCGCAGGATGTT